>JAAUUB010000029.1 GCA_012031215.1 Microscillaceae bacterium
CGAACGTCACGTTTTTGTTATAATCAATAATAGCTTCAAAGAGGTGCTGACGGCGAAAGTCAGGCCATAGATGGGAGAGATAAATATCTCAGAATAAGCAATTTGCCAGAGTAAAAAATTACTAATGCGCATTTCGCCACTGGTGCGAATGAGCAACTCCGGGTCGGGAAAATCCCCCGTGCTCAGGCATTGGGCAAAGGCCGGGGCATCTATCTGCTCCGGACTAAGCTGGCCGGCCTGCACCCGGCCCGCAATTTGGCGAACGGCTTGCAGTATTTCCCAACGCCCGCTGTAGCTCAAAGCCAGCACAAGCTGCATCCCTGTGTTGGCCTCGGTCAGTTGAAGGGCTTCCTGAAGGCTGTTTTGGCAACTTTTGGGAAGGCTGGCCACATCGCCAATGGTGCGCAGGCGAATGTTGTTGTCCAGCAAGGTTTTGATTTCGTTGCGAATGGTCGCGACCAGCAATTGCATTAGCGAATCTACCTCATACTTGGGACGATTCCAGTTTTCGGTCGAGAATGCGTAGAGGGTCAGAAACTTCACCCCCAACTCCGCCGCACCTTCGGTTACCTCACGCACCGCTTTGATGGCGTTTATGGCCAAATACCCGCATCGCGCCTTTTTTTTTGGCCCAGCGGCCATTTCCATCCATGATGATGGCAATGTGCTGCGGTAATTTGGCCAAATCAATCAGTGCAGGTAAGTTTTCTTCCGTTTTTACGCCATTCATCTCCATTCCAATACGCCTGATAACAAGCTAAATATGCCTATTGGGGCAATTTGCAAATGTAATTTTCTTCAACCTTGCAAAAGTAAACATAAGTCCCCGACAAACAAAAGCAAATGGGAGGGCTTTTTTGGTAAGCCAAAAGGCATAAGGCTAAAAGCGGACTTAGCGGGGCAACTGCACGGGGCAATCTTTGCCCGGGTCGGGAATGACATAGCTCAGCTTGACCGAAGTAAAGAAGTACATGTCATTGTCATTGGGATTGCCACTAAAAAATTTTGGGTTGAGGTTGGCCGTGCTGGCGCGGGTGTCAAGGCCCAGGTCGTCGAGGCGGTCATTGAAGGTGAAACGCCCGCCAAACTCCAGGCCGATGTTCCAGCGCGGGGCCAAAATGGCTTTTACGCCCAGCCCCAGCGGAATGGCCAGGCCCAGGGTTTCGTAATTGGCCTCCGAATTGAGACGGGGCTCAAACTTAAAAACCCCCAGGCCCGAAAAAAGATAAGGGGTCCAGTTTTGGGGGCTGTTCCGGGTTCCGTTGCGAAAGTTCAGAAAATTGTATTCTACCTGGGTGCTAAACTCCCAAAGGTTGGTCTCGAAGCGGTGATTGCGCTGCAAGGCAAAGGCATCCTGACGGTCCTGGTCGTCAGCGGCAATCTGCGAAAAAGAAGCCCCAAACTGAAAACTCCATTCCGAACCCCGATTGAGGCGGTAAAAAGCCCCAAAGTGAATGCCCGGACGGGCAAAATTATAGACCGGTGCCAGCTCGCCCCGGTAATTGGCCGTGCCAAAACGCAGCCCCATCTCGTGGCTTTGGGCCTGAAGGCCTGCCGCCAGGGCCAGGAAAAAAATTCCGTTCATCGCAAAAACAACGCGCTCTTCTTCATAATCAAGGTTCAAATCAGGCCTGCTTTGCTGGGCACAAAGGCCCGGCTCTTTTTTTCAAATCTACGTTTTGCCAACGCCCAAGCCGGGCAATTTCTTACAAAAAAAAGGAAATCTGCGCAAAAAGTATAGCCCCGAGCCGCCGGAAAGCCCGGCAAGCCCCAAAAAATACGCCGCTCCCCTTTGACCGCCCTGGTTTTTTTCGTCCAAATGCTTGAACATTTTTGGGCGGCTCTCTATTTTTACGCCTTTGAAAAAAGGATGGAAAAAAGCCCCCTCATACATTATACTAATGCCCAAAACCAGGCAGACCTCCAGCAAATCCTGGCCTTGCAGGCCCGCAACCTCCGAAAGCATATACCGCCCGACGAAGCCGCCCGGGAGGGATTCTTAAGTGTGGAACACGACCTCGATACCCTGGAAGAAATGGCCATTCCGCATCCGCACATCCTGGCCAAATCTGGCGATAGGCTGGCGGGCTATGCCCTGGTGATGCTCCGAAGACTGGAAAGCAGGATTCCGATGCTACAGCCTATGTTCGAAAACATCAACTGCCTGGATTACCAGGGCTACTCTCTTCGGATGGCAAACTATTGCGTGATGGGACAAATATGCATTGACCGGGCTTTCCGGGGACAGGGAATTTTTCGCGGCCTCTACCAGACTTTTCAAAGACAGCTTGCCCCCCATTTTGAATACTTGCTTACCGAAGTCGCCACCCGCAACGCCCGCTCTATGGGGCTCATGCGCAAGTAGGGTTTCAGATGATCCATCAATACACCACCCCCGAAGAGGAATGGGCCATCATCCTCTGGGACTGGAGAAATCCGGGTGAAAGCCGCCCGGATTGAGTCTCCAAAAAGGGGCATTGGTCAAAAGGCGGACCTTTATCTGACCCACACTCTTTTCTTCGGCGAAAGCCAGGAACAGTGGGCCGAGTTCCCTTAGCATTTTCCTATCACAGCGCTGGAATCTGACGGCGATGCAAAAGGATACACTACCACCGGGGGCCTGCCTGTCCGCACAAAACCACCTATGCTCAATTCGTGAAGATATGCGCCCCAAAAAACCGCATCGCTCAGAGCGACCCCGTCCCTGAAAAACCCTGACAAAGTTTGGAACTTTGTCAGGGTTTCAAATCTTCTGCGCTGTAGTCGGGAGTGCAAATCTCGGTTAGCTGCGAGGCTCGGCTATCAGCGCAATGATATGATACAAGAAGGCCAAATAGGCATCGGGAATAAAACACAAGGCTTTCGTGATTTCTTCTCTTTAATTGATGGGTTGATTTTCCATACACTTTATTGCTTTGTGGTCTAGGATAGTAATTTTTTGACAAGATACAGCAGATTTTTAGGATTTTTTGTAGCCCGCTGCATTGGCTTCGTAGGTCTTTATACAAAATGAACTGGGTTTGCGTAGGGGTATGGGCAAAAAATCCCTAAATTTGTAAGATGTAAAATCCCTAAGCACAACAAAGATGCAAAAAATAATCACCCCTACCGAAAATACCTACACCTTAGAACTACCCGATGAATTTATAGGCAAAAGGCTGAAGGTGAGTGTGGAAATCACCGAAGATAAGATGAGTACTGGTAAAACCATTGAAGAACTCAAAGCAGAACTAAGTGGCTTAACTACAAGCTTAGAAGGTTTTAAATTTGATAGAAACGAAGCCAATGACTATGATTAATTCCTCCGCAATAGATAGCAACATCATTCTGTATGTCCTTGATAGCGATGAGGCAAGCCTTAAAAAGCAAGTAGCCTTAGAAATTATTAGTACTGTGCCTTTCTTCAGTAGTCAATCACTTAGTGAAGTCATCAATGTCTGCCATAAACGCTGGAAATATGACAAAGTAAAGCTTATTGGAGTGGCTAATTTCTTGCTCATTAACTGCACATTAGTACCCATAACTAGCCAAACCGTTGAGCTGACTCATCATCTGCTCCATAAGTACCACTTCCAATATTTTGATAGCCTCATAGTGGCGGCTGCCCTAGAAAATGACTGCAAAACACTCTACTCTGAGGATATGCAACACGAATTACTCGTAGAAAACTCGCTCAGTATTCTTAATCCTTTTTTGGCCTAAATTCAAAGCAAGAGACAGCATCGCTCCAAGCGATTCCGTCCCTGAAAAACCCTGACAAAGTTTGGAACTTTGTTAGCGTCTTAGAGCGACTTCGCCCCTGAAAAAAGATTACAAATCTGTGGCTCAGTAGTCGGGAGTGTAAATACGGACTAGCAAGTATAAGTTTTTTTGTAATATAACATCAAAAAGAGTGCTTCAAATGGGTTTTGAATCGTTTTGCCAATTGTAAAATTCTCATTTATCTCATATAGTTGAGGTTTGTAAAACTCTTTAAACTTTTCTGCTTGAGCGAAAAATTCTTCTTTTGATAAACCCGTGCTTGCTCTAAGAGCACGCTCCTTTTTCACTTTCTCAAAAATACTTATGCGATTTTTCATTGTTTTTGTAATTTAGTCCAAAGCCTACAACAGATTCATAAGCATTTGCTTATCAACCAGAAACAACTCTTTTCTATAAATTTGTACGTAGGGTAAAGGATTGCTATTCAATCCCTTTCTTTGCAAACATTTTTCCGTAATATGCCATTTCAAACAAAAAACTGGTATAAATGTAAGAGGATTTGATGGAAGAATATCTAAAAAAATATCCCTGACAAGCCTTTTTTAGTAAATTTCAAGGCATTAAAACTGAAACGAAATGATTATCGCCAATACAATTTATGATATGGTTTCCAAGCGACTGATGGAAAACGATAAGGTTGCAAAGTTCTTCATTGGGACACTTATAGAACAAGCTATCGAAGTAGTGGCTCATTATTGAAAGCTATTTTTTGGCAATTGGTAATCAAAACGCCCATAAATAGGGCAATCGTACCAAAATGAAAAGGTGTGATGGCACTTATTGTGGAGGCAAATGCAATACAGCAATGGCAACTTGTTTCTGGCAGTTTGCGCAAAGCCCTTCGCTTTGCAGAAGAATGATGGTGCCAACAGGCGCAAGACAGACGGGTGGGCTTATGTACTATTGGCTACCTAGCCCTTAGCACCTATTTTAAAAGTCAACTTCAAAAAGAGAAATTCTTACAAAATTTATAACTTTGTCACTATAACAAAACAGGGCAAATAGTATGAACAAAGTCAATCCTAAAATAGATTTAGTTTTCAAAAAACTCTTTGGTTCGGAGGAAAATAAAGATATTCTTTTGTCTTTAATCAACGCCATTTTGCCGATTAGCCAACAAGTTGCCAAAATAATCCTCAAAAATCCTTACAATGTTTCCGATTATGCCGAAGGTAAACTGTCTATTTTAGATATTAAAGCCGAAGGCGAAGATGGCAGGTTGTTTGACATAGAAATGCAAATTAGGGGCAGTAAATACTATGGAAAAAGGGCTTTATTTTATTGGGCAAAAATCTTTAGCTCACAGTTAGACTATGTGCTTGATGAAAGTCAAGACAATGACAATACGTTTGAAGTAGGCTATTCAGATTTGAAAAAGTGTATTGTCATTAGTTTGATGGATTTTAACTTTTTTGATGATACGAAGTATTACCGATTTTATACTCTTAAAGACGGAGAAACTCACGAACAACACAAAGATTTAGATTATTTAGATTTGTACTTTATTGAACTCAAGAAGTATAAGGGTAAGTTGCAAAACCTCAACACGACTTTGGAGAGGTGGATTACTTTTCTCAACAATGCCCACAAATACGATAACAAGACCTTACCCAAAGAGTTAGCCGAAATTAAAGAAATCCGCAAAGCAAGTCAAAAATTGGACGCAATGTATTTGGACGAAAAGGAAAAGGGCTACTATGAATCGCAGCAAAAATTTTGGCTTGACCAAAATACACTGATGAAGGAAGTTGTAGAACAAGCTGAACTGAACAAGCAAATGGAAATTGCTAAAAATGCAATAAGAAAAGGCACTGATAATGAGTTTATTGCAGATATAACAGGTTTGACGATTGAGCAAATAGAACAACTGCGTAACGAAACAAAATAAAAACAGGTACTAACTTTATGTTTGCGAAAAGGCGGCCTGCTTTACGTGATTTAGGCTTTGGTGTTTTTCTGCAAAATCGTGCGTAGGGCAAGGGCTTGTTATTTAATGCGACCCTGCACAAATGCTTTTCCGATGGGGGATTTGGCGATGCCGGATAAAAAAAACAGTACCTTTTTTGGGAAGGTACTGTAATGATGGGCAAGTCGGATACTGAAAGTTTAAACCAGTTTGCGCTTCACTTCTTTTTGCTCAAATGACTCAATCACATCCCCTTCCTGAATGTCATTAAAGCTTTTGATGCTGATACCACATTCAAAATTGGTTTTTACTTCGTTGACATCTTCTTTAAAGCGTTTGAGGGCATCTATATCGCCTTCATATATCACAATGCCATCCCGCACCAGGCGAATCCGGTTGGTACGCTTGATGTAGCCATCCGTAACATAACAGCCGGCCACCGTACCAACTTTTGAGATCCGGAAAATGTTGCGTACTTCGGCATTGCCTACAATCTCTTCTACCAGGGTAGGGGCCAGCATGCCTTCCATGGCATCGCGGATTTCTTCAATGGCATTATAGATGACGGAATAGAGCTTAATTTGCACCTTTTCCTGTTCGGCGGCCCGGCGTGCGCCTTGCGAGGGGCGTACCTGAAAGCCTACAATGATGGCCTCAGAGGCACTGGCCAGCATCACATCGGCTTCGGAGATTTGGCCAACGGCTTTATGGATGATTTTAATTTCTATCTCCTGGGTGCTTAGTTTGAGAAGCGAATCCGAAAGGGCTTCTACAGAGCCGTCCACATCGCCTTTCACGATGATTTTGAGTTCCTGGAAGTTACCCAATAGGCGGCGGCGGCCGATTTCCTCGAGGGTAAGGCCACGGGTAGCCCGGATATTTTGCTCCCGAAGGATTTGTTCACGTTTGTTGGCAATTTCGCGGGCTTCGCGCTCACTTTCCATGGCTTTCAGGATATCGCCTGCCTGGGGAGCGCCATTCAGGCCCAAGACCTGCACGGGCGTTGCTGGGCCCGCTTTTTTGAGGCGTTTGCCGAGGTGATTGTTCATGGCTTTGACCCGGCCATAGTGAGAGCCAGCCAGGATGACATCGCCCACTTTGAGAGTGCCGGTTTGTATGAGTACGGTGGAGACATAGCCCCGGCCTTTATCCAGAGAGGCTTCAATCACGGTTCCGGTGGCTTTTTTGTTGCCATTGGCTTTGAGTTCGAGCAAATCGGCCTCGAGCAGGACTTTCTCGAGCAGGTCGTCAATGCCCAGGCCAGTTTTAGCGGAGATTTCCTGGTCCTGGTATTTTCCGCCCCAGCTTTCCACCAGTATATTTTGATTGGCCAGTTCCTTGCGAATTTTTTCGGGTTCGGCGGTTGATTTATCAATTTTATTAATGGCAATGACAATGGGCACCCCGGCCACCTGGGCGTGGGTAATGGCTTCTTTGGTTTGGGGCATCACACTGTCATCTGCGGCAACCACCAGGATGACAATATCGGTAACTTTGGCCCCCCGGGCCCGCATGGCCGTAAAGGCTTCGTGGCCGGGTGTATCCAGGAAGACCACGCGCCGGCCGTCGGTGGTTTCGACATCATAGGCCCCAATGTGCTGGGTAATGCCGCCTGATTCCTGCGAAGTTACATTGGTATTGCGGATGTAGTCCAGCAAAGAGGTTTTACCGTGGTCCACGTGGCCCATGATGGTAACAATGGGGGCACGCGGCTCGAGGTCCTCTTCTTTGTCTGGCTCCTCGAGAAAAAGCTCCGAATCTTCTTCAATGGCATTGATAAATTCGGCTTTATAGCCAAACTCACTGGCAATCAGGTCAATGGCCTCAGCATCCAGGCGTTGATTGATAGAAACAAAGAGGCCCATGCTCAGACAGGTAGAGATAATCTCCGTAACAGACACATCCATCAAGCTGGCCAGGTCATTGGCAGAGATAAACTCCGTTACCTGCAGTATATTCTCATCCTCGATTTCTACATCCTGATTTTGGAGCCTTTCCTTTCGCTGGCTTCGGGTAGGCTTTTTGCTGATCCGGTTTTTATTGCTCAGCTTGGCCATAGTGGCCTTTATTTGGTCTTGAATCTCGGCATTGGAGATTTCGGTAGGCTTGGGCTTTTCCGGCTCTTTGGGTTTATCCGGTCGTTTTTGGCGGTTATTATGTTGATTTTGGTCGGACTGGCTTTTGGCTTTATGTGCGCCCTGGTGAGCGTTGCCTGTGCCCTGTTGGGAAGAGGACGAGGCATTGTTTGAGTTTTGGCCCTGATTTTGACCTGTGGCGGGCTTATTATGCGAATGAGCCTCTTTACCAGTTGTTTGAGGTGTTTTGGGGCGGTCTTGTTGTGTATTTTGCCCGGGGTTTTGGTTGGCTTCCGGGCTGGTGCCTTCGCCGGGACCAATGCGTTTTTTCTTGCGCTTTCTTTTTTCTTTTTATCGTCGGAAGAGGCCACAGGCTTGCCCGCTGTGCGACGGTTTTTATCAGCGGGGAGTTCTATTTTTCCGAGGATGGTCAGTCCCTTGAGTGTTTGAGCCTCCGCTTTGATGACCTTTTCTTCGCTTTCCGCTAAGGGGCTTTGTTCTACCACCGGAGCATCAGAGGGCAGAGCAGGTGCAGGAATAATTGGGCCGGATTCGTTGTGAGCCTTTTTGCCTTCGTTTGGCTTGGGCAATACTGCGGGTTCTGGTTTGGGAGTTGGCACAAAAGGTTTTTCTTCTGGTTTGGTTTCGGATACCGGCGTAGCAAGGGGGACAGGTGTTGCCTCAGTGTTAGATACTGGAGGAAGCTGTGTTTTTCAATGGGTTTATTTTGGGCAGCTCCGCTATTATTTCGGGCTTTATTTCTTCCGGCTGTGGGGGTTCTGGGCTTTTGTGGGGTGTCTCTGCTTTCTTTGGCTCAGCCTCGTTTTTAGGCTTAGGGCTTAGCTCTACAGGCTTGTTTTTCTTTTCGGGAGGCTTAGGCTCGCTTACTTTTTTATTTTCGGCGGGCGGAAGTTCAATTTTTTTAGAAACATTGGACTCGGCGGGTTTAGATTTAGGGGCATCTAAGTCAATTTTACCCAAAATTTTCAGTCCGATGTTTTTATTGGCACGAATAGTTTCTTCTTCTTTTTCCGGAGAGATGCTTTCGGGGGGCGGGGGTGTCTTTTGCAGGGGGGCAGAAGGTTTGTCGGGTTCGGCGCTGGCCAGAGGCTTTTGTGTAGCTAGGACAGCTTCTTCAGCTTTGGCCTCATTTTCCTGCACATTGGTAGAATAACGCAAGCGGTCTTCTTTGCCAAAACCGAGTTCTTCCATAGGAATATTAAATTCCTCGGCCAAAAGTGTGAGCTGACTGAGGGTAATCTTGGTGTTGGGGTTGTCGTCCACCACCTCACCTTTGGCCGATAGTTTCTCGACAATCGTAGAAGCACCCACATTGAGCTTACGGGCTAATTGGCTGAGGCGTATTTTTTTTTCGTCGGTCATAAAGAATCCTTGCGTTTTTGAAAATTAGGGTTTTGTTGTTTTGAGTAAAACCAAATGTTTGTTCTGAGAGGCGGCAGGGCTTTTATTCAAATTCTTTTTTGAGCAGTTGCAAGATGTGCTCTACCGTTTCTTCTTCCAGGTCGCTGCGGCGCACGAGTTCTTTCTTGCCCAAATCAATCACACTTTTGGCCGTATCCAAGCCGATGCGACGAAGTTCATCAATGATCCACTCATCAATTTCATCGACAAATTCGGCCAGTTCCACATCCTCCTCTTCCACAAATTCATCCGTGTCGCGAAACACATCTATTTCGCGGCCAACCAGTCGGCTGGCCAGTTTGATATTGTGTCCGCCTTTGCCAATGGCCAGCGACACCTGGTCAGGCTTCATATAAACCGAGACCCGCCCGCTTTCTTCAATGACAATATTGGTAATTTTGGCCGGACTTAAAGCCCGGGAAATGTATAGGTCAAGGTTATCGGTGTAGTTGATGACATCAATGTTTTCATTGTTGAGTTCGCGCACGATACTGTGAATGCGGGAGCCTTTCATCCCTACGCAAGCCCCCACGGGGTCAATCCGGTCGTCATACGATTCAACGGCAACTTTGGCTCTTTCGCCGGGCTCGCGCACTACCTTTTTGATAGTAATCAGGCCGTCGTACACCTCAGGGATTTCCTGCTCAAACAAACGCTCTAAAAACATGGGCGAAGTGCGAGAAAGAATAATCTTGGGGTTTCCGTTTATCATTTCTACTTTATGAACTACCGCCTTGACCGTATCGCCTTTGCGGAAACGGTCTTTGGAAATTTGCTGCGACCGGGGCAGAATCAGTTCGTTGTTTTCATTATCAATCAGGAGAACTTCTCGGGCATCTCGGCCCAGAATTTGGTAAACCTCTGCCGTAATGATTTCGTCCACCAGGTCTTTGTATTTGTCATCAGAGCCCCCCTTTTTCCAAATCCTTGATTTTTGAATCAGGGTTTGGCGGGCCGTCAGGATGGCTCGACGGCCAAAGTCTTCCAGTTTGATGTCCTCGGCCACTTCTTCGCCTATTTCAAAGTCATCTTCAATTTTGCGGGCCTCGGTCAGGCCCACTTTATCCGAATCGTTGACTTCTTCTGAGTCGTCGGCCACCACCAGCCGGAAGCGCCGGATTTCCAGGTCGCCGCTGTCGGTATTGATGATGACATCAAAGTTTTGGTCAGAGCCATATTTACGCCGAATCATCGTGCGAAAAACTTCTTCCAGGAGGCTGGCCATGGTGTTGCTGTCGATGCTCTTGGTGCGGGCAAAATCCGCAAAAGAATCGATAAACTTATTTTTTTCGTCTAACTGAGCTTTTGCCATAATTTACTTAAATGATACGATTACGATTGCATGTTCAATTTGGTCATAAGGCAGTACCTGGGCTTCGGGGACAGTCTTCAGTTTTTGCCACTTGGCAGCGGTACAATCACGATGCCGGTCTCTTTGGCTTCCTGCAAAACCCCCTCCCATTCCTTGCCCTCTTTGAGTTTGAGCCTAAGGGTGCGCCCTTGGTGTTGGGCATATTGGCGGGGGTCGGTCAGGGGCCGGTCGGTTCCGGGTGAGGAGACCTCCAGCACAAAGTTTTTGCGCTATCCAGTCTTCGGCTTCCAGTACTTCGGAAAGCTTTCGGCTCACCTCCGCACAGGTTTCAATCCCGATGCCCACCACCCCATCCAAGATGACCTGAAGCTTGGCCGTCGGGCGGCGATTTTGAAAGTGTACCTCCATCACAAAATAGTCTGGAACAAGCCAGGGGGTGATGAGGGTAATAATTTTTTCTTCCAGGGTCATAAAACAAAATAAGGGCAAAAAGCCCTTTTATATAAAAGTTTTGTTGGTTTGCAATAAAAAACGAGGCTTTTTGGGCCTTTTGGTCAAAACCAAGACGCATGTGAATTGGTGCTTAACTCATGATTTTCGTTTCATTTTCATTGCAAAGTTTACTTTTTGGCTTTTGTAACGCAAACTTAGTGAATTTACACAATATACCAGCTATCTGCACTAATTTTTCGCAAAAAATAAACGAAAAAAGCCCCAATTTCAAAAAAATCTCCGCAAATGGTTTAAAAAGCCGGAAAATCGTAGAAAACGGCGAAGCCCTGAAAAACAGAGCCCTGCCCCTTGCGAAAACGCGCGCGAAGGTACCTGGCGGTAAGTTTTTTGGCCGGGGGGCAAAAAGCGTAGCCAGATTTGCTCTTGGGCCACCTGCCGGTGCGGCTCACCCAGGTAAAGGGTGGCCCGGGGAGGCAGGCAAAAACGAACCCGGTCTGGGGCCAATAACTCTACCGGCAGGCGTTGCAATAGCCTTTTGTGGGTATGAATCCGAATGGGCAATAAATCAGACTGATAGGCAAAGCTAAAATGAGAGGGCAGGTTTTCGCGCCGGGAGGCGAAAAAATCAGGCATATCCACGAAACGCCCCCCCCCGCGCAGTTCCATTTCTACCCACACCGCCGCATCATTAGGATTGCGCAGATAAATCCAGAGGGGACTTTGGCAGGCGGTCAGGCTCATTAGCCCCAGCCCAACCAAAAAGTATCCAGAAAATATTCTCAAATGCTGGCACTGCATACTGCCCTGTTTTATTACCCTTTCCTGCGTATTAGATAAATTCAGATAGCTCGAGCCATCGGTCTGTTTTTTGGTCAAGGCTTTGAATGATTTGGGTGATGGCTTCGGCGGTTTCTTGCAGTGCCGCGTGGTCAAGTGTTCCTTCATTGAGGCGTTTGGCCAGGGCTTCTTTTTCTTTTTCCAGGGCTTCAATTTCCAGACCAAGTTGCGCGTATTCCTGTTGTTCGCGGTACGAGAGCTTTCGTTTTTTCGGATTTTTTTTCGGGGGGTGGGTGGCGGCGAGGGATTGAGCCGATTTTTTTCGGTTTCCTCAAGGGCCACCAGGGCGCGGTAATCGTCATAGCGACCATTAAAATCACGAATTTTTCCCTGTCCTTCAAAAATGAGCAGGTGATCCACCAGCTTGTCCAGAAAGAAGCGGTCGTGGGTTACCACCAGCAGGCAGCCTTCATAGTGGTGCAAAAAATCTTCCAGCACCTGGAGGGTGAGCAAGTCCAGGTCATTGGTAGGCTCATCCAGGATCAGAAAGTTGGGTTGTTGCATCAGGATAGTGAGCAGGTAAAGCCGTCGTCGCTCCCCACCGCTGAGGGTAGAAACATAGGCATATTGGGCCTTGCGGTCAAAAAGAAAGCGCTCCAGCATCTGAGCGGCAGAGAGTTGCTGTCCGGTTTGGGAGGGTGCTACTTCGGCAATTTCCTGAATGATTTCAATGACCCTTTTGTCGCCAGCCAGCGGCAAACCTTCCTGGCGGTAGTACCCAAAGGAAATAGTTTCGCCGGGAGAAAGTGTGCCAGCATCAGGCCCCAGGTTGCCCGTGAGTAAGTGGAGAAAAGTAGATTTCCCGACACCGTTTTTGCCCACGATGCCCACCCTTTCGCGACGTTTGAAAGTATAAGAAAAATCTTGCAAGACCACCAGGTCGCCCCAGCTTTTGCTCACATTTTCCAGCTCGAGCACTTTTTTGCCCAGGCGCTGCATAGGCAGGCCCAGCAGGAGCTCATCTTTCTGAATATTTTTCTGGGCCGTTTTTTTCAAATCTTCAAAAGCATCCAGGCGGGCTTTTGATTTTGTGCCCCGGGCTTTGGGCTGGCGGCGCACCCAGTCCAGTTCCTTACGCATCAGGTTGCGGGCCTTGCTCACGGTTTGGCCATCCTGTTGCTGGCGGAGTTCTTTTTGTTCCAAAAAATAAGAATAATTGCCCGGATACTGGTATAGCAGCCCGCCGTCCAATTCTAGGATACGATTACACACCCGCTCCAGAAAATAGCGGTCGTGGGTTACCATCAACAAGGTCCGATTGGAAGTGAGAAGATATTCCTCAAGCCATTCAATCATTTCCAAATCCAGGTGGTTGGTGGGTTCGTCCAGTAATAAAAACTCCGGCTCATCAATGAGCAATCGGGCCAGAGCCACCCTTTTGCGCTGCCCCCCCGAAAGTGAATCGAGATTTTGTTGTAGGCGGCCCACTTCAAAACGGGTCAGGATTTGTTTGATGCGGGTCTCAAAATCCCAGGCTTTGAGGTCGTCCATACGGGCCAAAGCCCGGGTAAGGCGGTCGCTGTCCTCCGAATTATCGAGGGCTTCTTCATATTCGCGCACAGCATTGAGCAGGGGATTATCTGATTGTAGCAGGGCTTGCCCGACAGTGGCCAGGGTGCCAAAATCGGGCTCCTGGGGTAGGAAGCCCACTCGCATCTCTTTGCGAAAGCGATATTCGCCCGTGTCAATGATTTCCTGGCCCATCAAAATTCGCATCAGGGTAGATTTTCCGCTGCCGTTTTTGGCTACCAGGGCTACTTTTTCGCCTTTTTGCACGCCAAAGCTGAGTTGCTCAAAAAGCACTTTCTCGCCAAAACGCTTACCAAGATTTTCTACGGATAAATAATTCATAGTCCGTTTTTTTGCCGAGTGCCGATATCATTACTTTCAACCTTTCAGGAATAGAGACTGAATTATTTGACCAGTCCCAGATACACACTGCCATAAGTGCCCACCCGGTCGAGCGGATGTAGTTTTCGGTGATGCTTGTTTGAAATTCCAGTGCTACGGGCACAAAATCCGGAAAAAAATCTACCCGAAGGGCCGCCGAGCGCAACAAAATATGAGTGCCGTGCTGGCTATTTTTCAGAATCAAGTTCCACTCGTCTATCAGCGCCTCCGTATCATGGGCCGCCAGCCAGTCCTGGTGGTCCAGCAAGACATAGTGCGAATAACGCTCCGGATACTGACGCAGGAACTCATTGAGATAGGTAGTGTGAAGATGAAGCCGGTTTACCCTTTCCCGAAGAATGTCAAAATTATGGGCTTTGAGGTATTCCGGGCAACATTCGGGGGTATAACCTCCGGTAAGGTACAAACGCCAAAAGTAATTGTCGTGCGTGGGCAACTCCGTAAACACATGGCGAAGACAGTCGGCCACAAAGCCCGCTACCTTGCCCGGATATTCATCCACGATAAGTTGACGTTGCGCCCGGGGCACCCCCAGCATCGTCATGGTGAGGTGGCGGTTCATCAGCCATTTCACTACCTGGGTAATGATTTTGGGCTCAATGCTTTCGTAAAGGCTTTTTTGCTCCTCGAGGGTGTTGGCTTCCAGCAAGGCGGCAATGGCCTTACGGATTTTGGGGCGGGTTTGGACATATTGCTTAAAGAGCCAGGCCACCGTGCCCGATGTGCCGAAGTAGTAGAAAGATTTCTTCGTAAAATGAATAATGGCGCGGTCCCAAAAGGCCTGCGCATAGTCAGGCAAAACCGCTTTGAGGTGCTTGGCATAGATTTCTACGGCTCGGGGGTGATGGCCTTCGCCAAAAAGCAGCCAGAAGTCGCGGTAATCCAGGGTTTGGTAAGCGGCTATCTTGAGCGCCAGAAGAGCGTTTTGGCGAGGATTAACATCGATGCAATCGATGCGGGCTGGGTTGTCCAGAAGGTAATCCAGGGCATTGCAACCGGCGCTGGTAATCATCACAATATGGCTTTTTTCGTCGTATTGCATCATTTGACGGTCGCAACGCGGGTCTTCCCAGCAGGTATTGTAGATGAGGTTGTTATTATGAACATTGGAAAAAATTTTGTCGCGCAGTTGATTGAGGGTACGGCCTACTTTAAACATACGGTTATTGGCTAGGGGTCAATTTATTTTTTCGTTTTTACAAGCAGGGCTTGAAAAAAAGCAAAGTTTTATTCGCAAAAGATGCTTTCCAGAAGACCTGGCCCAAAGAGATACGGGTTCAAAATTAGCGCAAAAAAACGGAAATGCACCAAGCCCAGTTTCAAAGCCTGGCGATGGCTGGTTATCTTGATTATTTTTAGCTCAAACACCGGGGAAATAATCAGAAAATAGCGTTTCAGCGTATCAAAAGGCTTGGGCGAGATGCTCAAAAACAAATTTTGCCCGGAAAAATCGGGATAACGCTGCCCAAAAAAATGGGATAAACCAAGCACAGAAAAGCGTTTAAATGCGGACCTGATTTGGCCAATCCGGTCTAATTGCCTATCTTGTGCTTTCTTTCAACTTAGACGCTTTTTAGTATGCACTTATTCTGCGAAGTAAACCGAAGGCCAAGATGGTATATTCTCTTTCTGGCCGGATTGTTGGCCTCTTGTGGCGAAACCGAAAGTCCCTCTCCCTTAGGCGATTACCTGGTGCGGGTGGACAATATCCGCACCTTGAGTGTGAACGAAGTACGGACGCAGCTCAAAAATCACCCGGCGGTTTCGGTCAATCCCTTGCTGATAGATTTATTGGCTACCCAGGGCGTTAGGGTCCTGAAACTGACCTATCGCACGCCCAATCCCGAAGGACAAATGATTGAGGTTTCGGGGGCACTCATTTTGCCAGAAGCGCAAATGCCCCACTGCCTCTGATAAGTTTGCAACATGGCACCATTTTGTTTGAAAGCGAAGCCCCTTCCAATTATCAGCTATCGGTAGAAGCCACCTTTTTTGGGACTTTGCTGGGAGCGGCGGGCTATATCGCCGTAGTGCCGGATTATATTGGCTATGGTGCTTCTCAAAACGAGCCCCATCCTTATGAACACCGGGCCACTTTGGGCCGTACTTGCCTGGATATGCTGCGGGCCGTGCGCGAATATGCCCAGCAAACCCCGCTTTTGCTGGATAACCGATTGTTTTTAGCGGGTTATTCTGAAGGGGGCTATGCCACTATGTGTTTGCACAAGCTGATTGAGGAGGCCCATCCCGATGAATTTAGTGTTACGGCCAGTGCGCCCGGGGCCGGGGCATATTATAAAACAGCCTTCAGCAATTACATACTTAGCAGTCAGGACAACCTTATTTTTATCAACAATTATCTTTGGGTGCTCGAGACCTATAACCGGGTGTATGGCTTTGGCCTGCCCTGGACTTATTTTCTCAACCTACCTTATGCCAGCCAAGTGGCCCAAAACGGGGTCTGGATAAATACCCAGTACAATCCGCAGCTTTTGTTTACGGCCCAGGCCCGCGAAGACCTGCAAAACGGGACCAATCCGGCTTTTGCGGCGGCCCTGGCCGATAATGATGTATATGACTGGAAGCCTTTGGCGCCGCTGCGCATGTTTCATGGCACAGACGATGATTTTGTGCCGCCCTTCAATGCCGAAGATGCCTTGCTGGCTATGCAAGCCCGGGGCGCCACCCAGGTGAGCCTGGTGTTGTTTGAAGGCAAAAACCACGAAACGGCCCTCGAGGACTATGTGTTTGGGGTATTAGATTTTTTACAGGATTTTTGAATACTGGCCAAAAACCGGGCCTGCCGGAGCTTATAAAAATACCATGACTTTCGCTGATTTTAAACTCACCAAACCGCTCTTTCAGGCCATCGAGGCGATGGGCTACACCCAGCCCACCCCTATTCAGCAAAAGGCCATTCCTTTGGCCCTGGCAGGACACGATGTGATGGGAATAGCCCAAACAGGCACGGGCAAAACGGCGGCCTACCTGCTGCCTCTCCTTACCAAGCTGCATTATGCCCAGCCTGAGCCACCCCGGGCTTTGATTCTGGCCCCAACCCGCGAACTGGCCGTTCAGATAGACGAAGCGGCCCGAGCCCTGGCACAGTTTACTGACCTACGCTGTGTAGTCTTGTATGGCGGCATTGGCCCTACCCCACAGATTGAAGCTTTGCAGGCGGGAGCCGACCTCATCACGGCCACACCGGGCCGTTTGATGGATTTGTACTTTGAAGGGCATTTATTGCTGAAAAACCTGAAAATATTGGTGCTTGATGAGGCTGACCGGATGATGGACAGCGGGTTTATGCCCCAAATCCGGGCCTTGCTGGAGGTTATTCCGCCCAAAAGGCAAAACTTGCTCTTTTCGGCTACCATTCCTGCATCGGTGTTGCACTTGTCGGAAGAGTTTTTGGAATACCCCGAGGTGGTAGAAATAAGCCCCTCGGCCACTGCCGCCGAAACGGTGAGCCAGACAGTTTATGCCGTGCCCAATCTCAAAACGAAGGTTAATTTTTTGGAATACCTCCTGCACGATGCCACCGTTTTTCATAAAGTCATTGTTTTTGTACGCACCCGCGAAACCGCCAATAATATTTACAAATTTTTGGTGCGTAAATTTTCGGAAGCCGAGGTAAGGGTCATTCACGCCAACAAAAGCCAAAGTACAAGGCTCAATGCTATGGCCGCATTTAAGGCGGGTGAAGTGCGGGTGTTGGTGGCCACCGATGTAGCCGCCCGGGGTATTGATGTAACGATGGTGAGCCACGTGGTCAATTTTGAAGTGCCGGTGCAGTATGAGGAATATATCCACCGGATTGGGCGTACGGGGCGTGCCCGGCAGAGTGGTCAGGCCATTACGTTTATAACGGAGGCGGAGGAGTGGCATTTTCAGAAAATTGAAGCCCTCATACACAGCAAAATCCCACGC
Organism: Microscillaceae bacterium; assembly: GCA_012031215.1. Taxonomy (GTDB): domain Bacteria; phylum Bacteroidota; class Bacteroidia; order Cytophagales; family Microscillaceae; genus JAAUUB01. Next base: position 17,609 of record JAAUUB010000029.1, read on the forward strand.
ACAATGCTACCCCCGGCGGTAGAAATTGTCGAAACCCCCCGTGAAGAAGCCCAAGCCCAGGCCCGCGAAATAGACCGACAAAAGCAAAAAGATAACCCGGATTTTAAGGGGGCTTTTCACGAAAAAAAAAAGAGACCCGCCCCCCCAAAGCGAAGCCCCATAAACCAAAATCTGCCGGGCCAAAAAAGCGTTAAGGTGAGTATCTGGGCAATTAGCCGATGATTATTTTGTATTGATAAGAAATATTGGTGAATCTGTCGAAAATTGCTTGCCCTGTGCGAAAACCTTCTCTACATTTGACTTGTAAGAATGATTGATGTAACCTTTAAGGGCTGGTTAAGAAAAGGTTACCCAAAATCAGTCTTTCTTTCCATAGCTGGTTAAAGATATTGGAGGTATTTCAGGCAATTTGTCGGTTACCTCCATTTATCTTTTGTGGCTTCTCTTCAATTTAATCCTACTCTCCTCCAGTTCTTTTTTGTGGTAACAGAATAGTTGTTGCATCCCCGCCAATCACTTGGTATTTTTGCGCCAAAAAAACAGGAAGATATGGAAAACGACCCGGAGCTGGACGGGAAATACCTGGGAACAATTACCCGTGATTTTGTGCGGGTAGCGCGGATTTTGCAGGAAGCTTCGTACCAAATGCGGGTACGACAGATTTCTCAGTATCCTATTTTTCCGGTGGCCCGCCAGGAAGTGCCTCTGGGCCAAAGACTGATGGGGCCGGAAATGGCGGGGCTAGAATGGTATTATCACCTGTCTTTTTTGGAGGAATTTGTGGCGCGCAAACTGATTGAACGCCCTGGGCATTTTCAGGAGGCTTACAAAAACCCCGAGGAGTTTTGCTGTTTGTTTGTTTTAGACCAAATGCAAGGCTTTACCAATTTTGTGTTTATACCTTTCCCCGAAGACGACTGAGCCATGTGGATACGCCTTTCTCATTTTTTTCGCCGCCTGTACACACTTTGGGCCGGGCTTATGTTTAGTTTTCTGATGCTTTTGTTACTGCCTTTTTTTCATTTTTTTGCCGACCGGCCCGGTGGGCATCCCTATGCCGCCGCGCTGAACCGGGCTTGGGCAAGGGGCTTCTTTTGGTTGGCTTTTTTGCCTTATCGCATTGAGTGGCGTTTCAAGCCCCGGCCCGGGGCCTTGTATATTTATTGTGCCAATCATACTTCTTGGCTCGATATTGTGGCCATGGGCCTGGTGGTAAAAGGCGACCACGTTTTTGTAGGCAAAGAATCGCTGGCCAAAATTCCGCTTTTTGGACCAATGTTTGCCAAATTGCACATCCTGGTCAATCGGGAGAGCCGTACCAGTTCGTTTCGGGCTTTAGTGCAATCGATGCAGGCAATAGACCAAAATCAGAGTGTGGTCATTTTTCCCGAGGGAGGCATTCGCACCCCCAATCCACCCCGCCTGGCCGAGTTTAAAGATGGACCATTTCGGATTGCCATTGAGAAACAGGTACCTATTTTACCCGTTGTGATGTTGCACAACTGGTATATCTTGCCCAATGATGGTTTATTTTTGGCCCGCTGGCGACCCGGCAAGGCCATTGTACTGCCTCCCATTACAACCGAAGGCCTGGCCCTGCCCGACCTGGAAAGCTTGAAAGCGCAGACCCTTCAAGTTATGGATGCCGAATTAGAAAAATATTATCCCAAGCCGCAAATAGTATGAATGTAAGTACCGAAACTTTGCAAAATATTGCCAACCTGGCCCGCTTAGCCCTTTCCGGGCCTGAAGAGGCCCAAATGCTTCGCGATTTAAACCAGATGCTGGACTGGGTGGCTCTCCTGGATGAAATAGAAATCCGCGAGGCGGCTCCCCTGACATTTTTAGATGAAACACTGGCCCCTTTGCGCGAAGACGAAGCTCGGCCGGCCTTGCAAAGAGAGAATGTACTGCGGCTAGCCCCTCACCATGATGGCATCTATTTTCGTGTGCCTCGGGTGATGGACTAAAATTTTGCTGGGTGTGCAAAGGCAATGCTTTCCATATTTAGTGTGAAGTGCCCCCTTACCAAAAAAAATCACCCTTTTGGCACAAAAGGGTGAACCACGGGGAGGTTATAAAAGCTTCCTCCAAGAGACTTATCCCAGGGCCAGGCCCATTTCCAGGACCTGCTCGCCGGCCAATTCCTGCGCTTGCTCGTGGATATGGAACCGGATGGGCGTTTGGCTTTTGTTCTCGATGCGAATTTTTTCCTGGCTTACCTCCACATTCAGCAAGGCAGCTTTAAATATAATTTTAAAGGTATAAGACTGCCACTGCATCGGAATATAGGGCTGAAGGTGCAGAACACCTTCCCGTACCCGCATCCCGCCAAAACCCTGCACGATAGACATCCAGGTGCCGGCCATACTGGTGATGTGCAGTCCGTCCTCGGTGTCGTTGTTGTAGTCGTCCAGGTCCAGGCGCGATGTCCTGAGATACATTTCATAAGCTTTTTCGTGTAGCCCCAGTTTGGCGGCCAGGATGGCATGCACACAGGGCGAAAGCGAGGACTCGTGTACGGTGCGGGTTTCGTAGAACTCAAAATTGCGCCGAAGCGTATCCATATCGTACTCATCTTCAAAGAGATAAAGCCCTTGCAAGGTGTCGGCTTGCTTGATGAAGCAGGAGCGCAGGATACGGTCCCAGGACCATTTTTGGTTGAGGGGCAGATGCTCGCGGGGCAGGTCTTTGACCAAAATCTGCTCTTTGTCCAGGTAGTTGTCCTGTTGTAAGAAAATACCTCTTTTCTTGTCTTCTGGAAAGTAGAGCTGGTCGGCAATTTTTTGCCATTGACTGGTTTCGGCGTGCTCTAAGAAAGAGATTTTTTCGGACAGGGCCTTCCATTTTTCAGGAGCTTTGGCTTTTACGCCTTCCACACAAGTCTGGGCATAGCGCAGGCACCACTGGGCGATGCGATTGGTGTACCAGTTATTATTGACATTGTTTTCGTACTCATTAGGGCCTGTAACGCCCAACATGACATATTGCTGGCGTTCTTCCGAAAAGTTTACCCTTGAGCCCAAAAGCGGGCAATGGCAATGAGTACTTCCAGGCCATAGTCTTCCAAATAGGTTTCGTCGCCGGTGTAGTTGAGATAGTCATAAATGGCGCGGGCCATGGCCCCGTTGCGGTGTATTTCTTCAAAAGTGATTTCCCATTCATTGTGGCATTCTTCGCCGTTCATCGTAACCATAGGATAAAGGGCGGCCCCACTGTGAAACCCCAGTTTTCGGGCATTTTCGATGGCTTTCTCTAGGTGAGCATAGCGATAGCGCACCAGGTTGCGGGCCACCTTAGGGTCAGCCGTAGAAAGGTAGAAGGCCAGGCAGTAAGCTTCGGTATCCCAGTAGGTACTGCCGCCATATTTTTCGCCCGTAAAGCCTTTGGGCCCAATGTTGAGGCGTTCGTCTTCGCCGGTATAGGTTTGGTTGAGTTGAAAAATATTAAAACGAATGCCCTGCTGAGCGGCCACATCACCCTCAATGCGAATGTCGCTGTGCGACCAGATGTCGGCCCAGGCCTCCGCCTGTTCTTTTTGAGGGCTTCAAATCCAAGCTGGCTGGCCTGATGCAAGACTTGGCGGCAGGCTTGGGCCAGGTCGGCCTCGGCGTGGTCGCGGGAGGTCAGATTGGCAGCATATTTATAAATAATGATTTGATCATTGGGGCTCACCTGGAGCCGGGCAGTGGCGGCAATATACTTTTCGCGTTGTTCTGTTTGAAACTCCGGCGCAATTTCCCGGCCATTATGCACGATTTTGCAAATCATCCCTGTACGCACCAGGAAGCCTGTTTTTTTGGTGCGCGAAGAAAGATAGCCTTCCTGACCCTGAATTTCTTCCCCTTCGGAGAGCCAAAATTTTTCGTCATAATTGGCATCTTCATTTTTGACATCGGCATCCAGATAGGCCGTAATTTGGAGTGCTCCGGCAAAATTAGGCACGTGTATGGCATAGCGCAAGGCTCCTATTTCCCGCCTTTGCATACTCACAAGCCGCTGGCTTTCTATCTGCAAGGCTTTGCCATTGTAAAGGCGGGCCGTAAAATTACGTTGTAGGAAGCCTTCTTTCATGTTGAGCACGCGCCGGAAGTTGCTCACCTTGCATTTGGCCAGGTCAAGGGTTTCGCCTTCTACCCGGAGGTCGAGGCCAATCCAGTTGGGGGCATTGAGCACCTTGGCAAAATACTCAGGATAGCCGTTTTTCCACCATCCTACGCGGGTTTTGTCGGGATAATACACTCCGGCCAGGTAAGTGCCGGGCAGGGTATCGCCGCTGTAATTTTCTTCAAAATTGGCTCTTTGCCCCTGGTGGCCATTGCCGATGCTAAAAAGGCTTTCGGAAATACGGTTGTGTGCTGGGTTAAAACCCTCTTCAATGATACACCACTCGTCTTTTTGGATATAATCTTTCATTGTGTTACATTTACTGAACCCTTGTCGGGGCCATTTTGAAAGCGAAAAAGTACATTTTTTCAGGTATGATTGAGAAAGCAGGGCCAGGGTAAATCAATGCGTCAGGGGGTTTAAATCGCTCAAACTAAAGTGGGCAAAGCCCGGAATGACCAATTCGGCCTCACCCAGGATTTCGGGAGCACCTACGCCTATGGCCCGCATTTGGCCTCGGTGAGCGGCTTCTACCCCTTTTTCCGCATCTTCAAACACCACACAGTTTTCGGGGGCAATGCCCAGGCCTTCGGCCGCCTTCAAAAACACCTGCGGGTTGGGCTTGGCGGCCGTGATGAGGTTTCCGTCCACAATCACTTCAAAATAGTCACGCATTTTGATTTGATTGAGAATCGTAAGGGCATTTTTGCTGGCCGATCCCAAGGCGATGCGTATGTGGTGAGCCTTCAATTCATCCAAAAAGGCCTGCACCCCGGGCAAGACCTCGTCTGGGCTCATTTGATAGATATACTCAAGAAACCACTCGTTTTTTTGGGCCATTTTAGCCTCAAATTGCGCCTCCTCCAGTTGTATTTGCCCCATTTCCAGGATGATGCGGAGCGATTCTACCCGGCTTACTCCTTTAAGTTGCTCATTGTCGGCTTCGGTGAAGGATATGTCCATTTCTCGGGCCAGCCTTTGCCAGGCAAGAAAATGGTATTTGGCCGTATCAACAATCACACCGTCTAGGTCAAAGATACAAGCAAGAATGGGGGCTTTCATACAAAGCTTAGATTTTGTACTTTTTTGATATTCGAAAAAATCCGGTCAGCGCGTACGTTTCTTATAGAATCCAAAATCTGAAATTAAATACGAAAAAACCAATTTTGCTTTTAAAAATAGCGGGAAAGTTTCACCATTAAAGCCTGTTTTTCATTTCAAACGATTCCGAAAACGACGCAAGTGTCCAAAGACAGGGGTTGCGGATTTTGTTTTCGGTTTTTTTCTGCCAAAAGTAAAATGGGATTTCGCTTCTGACAAAAAAGACCGCGCTTCTATATTTGTATTTTAAAGGGAAAGCCAAATGATTTACTTTTCAGGAGGTAGTATTACAAACTCTACCCGGCGATTTATCAGGCGGTTTTCGGGGGTATCATTAGGGCGTAAAGGCTGGCTTTCGCCTTGGCCTAAGGCGTGAAGGCGGGCCGACCCGATGCCCTGGGCTTGAAGATAGGCCACGACGGCCGCTGCCCGGCGTTGAGACAAATCCAGGTTCTTGGCTTCTGTGCCGATGCTGTCGGTATGGCCTAAGATACTCACCTGCCAGTCAGGTTGCTGGTGGAGCAAACGCGCCAAGTTTTGTAGTTCAGGAAAAGATTCGGGAAGTAGCTCGTCTTTATCAAACTCGAAATGCACATTTTGGAGAATGATAGCCTCTCCGGGCACAATTTCCCCAAAATCTGTCCCTATCCGAGGCAGGAGGGGGGGAAAAGGCAAAGGAACCGGCCCCAGTTCTTCTACTTTAACCAAATCCAGATAATAATAAGCCCGGTAATAATTGAATTTTTTGCGCCAGGCGGGCTGAGGAGCCAGTTTTTTTAGGCGTTTTTGGCGAAAAGAATCAAAATTACCCAAAGTCAAGTATTGCTCTCCTCCCTGAGCCACCAGGGTATCGGCAATTTCTAGCCAAGCCTCTGTCTCGAGCAAATACCCGCCCCGATTGACAATTTGCGGCGTAAAAGACTCATTTTCCCGGATGATGACAGGTCCTTCGGTAAGCAAAGCTCCCAGGCCATCCAGGGCATAGCGTGAATACTCGGAAAGCGAAACCCAAAAGAAACACGGTATTGATAATCTTTTTGTAAAGGCCGCACCAGGCGGGTGCTGACGTGCTCGCGATAGAATAAATCGCTCAGAGGCCCCGTAGGCACTTCGCCAATGCGCATAATCATGCCGATATAGGCTTTACCTTCACGGGGAACTTGGAATCCCGTCAAGTTTTTTGGCAGGCCAAAGCCTTTTTTGCCGCAAGCGTGATAATAATCCGGGGTACAATCGGGCGGATTGGCCACCCAGTCATTGACCAGGCCATAAGAAGAATTGATATTGTAAGAGCGCACCCCCCCCAAGAAACTAGGGCAGCGGCTATGTTGCTCAAAGCTGGGATTGGGTACTAGATTTTCGTAGGGCTGGCCCCGAATCAATCCCAAACCAAGCAGCCAAAAGCTCAGCCCAAGCCCCCCTTTTTTGATTTTTTGCCCCAAAAAAATGAAATATTGGCCGTGGTGGGTCATTATTATTTTCATTTACACGGTTTTGAATCCAGTCCGAGATTTCTACAAAATCTCAGCGGAGCCTATTCGGGCCTTTCCCGGAGTTTTTCGTTGTTTAGGTGGCGTTCTTTGTCGCGAAGGGTTTTCTTTTCCAGGTTTTTTTGCAGGGCTTCGGTTAGGTTTATTCCCGTTTGATTGGCCAGGCAAATGAGCACGAAAAGTACGTCAGCCATTTCGTCGCCCAGGTCGCGGTCGCGGTCCGAATCTTTAAACGATTGTTCGCCATACATCCGGGCCATCAAGCGGGCTACTTCGCCTACCTCCTCCATGAGGATGGCCGTATTGGTTAGTTCATTATAATAGCGGATGCCGGTGGTATTGATCCATTCATCCACACGTTTTTGAGCTTCGGCCAGGGTCATTTTATAAAGGTTTAAGAGTGTTATTGCCATTGTGCAAGCTTAATGAGTAATATTACAAAAAATACTTGGAATGGCAAGCACATAATTCTTCCCGCAGATTTTTTTTGCCTCATCTTACTAAATTTTCTTAACTTTGAGCTAACAAACAACAGTAGCCGAGCCTCTTATGATGTGTGCCAAGCGACCTACTCTTTCCTACTTTTGCTCAACAATACATTTTTTATCCATAGTTGCGCTGGGGGCTTGCCAGCCACCTTCACCCAGCCAAACCTTTATGGAAAAACCTGGGGGTCCCTTTGCCCAGGAGATTTCCCTGCCCAATCCGGCGGGCCAAGTGCTGCGACTTTCGGACCTGCGCGGTCAATATGTATTGCTCGATTTTTGGGCGGCCTGGTGTGGCCCTTGCCGGCAGGAAAATACTCATCTAGTGGCGGCTTATCAGCGTTTCAAGGCCGCTAATTTTACAGTTTTCAGTGTCTCGCTTGACCACCAGCCCGAAGCTTGGCAGCAGGCCATTGTGCAAGACAAACTCGAGTGGCCCCACCACGTGTCCGACCTGAAAGGCTGGGACAATCAGGCCGCACTTGCCTATGGGATAGAGGCTATTCCGATGAACTTTTTGCTTGACCCTCAGGGGCGTATCATTGCTCGTAATCTGCGCGGCCCCGTGCTTGAAGCCCAACTTAATCAAATCTTAAAACCCTAAAAGCACACTTTGAAATGGAAACAATCCCTACCTACAAGATTCTGGCTGTGGACGATGAGCCAGACATTGTTGAACTCCTTCAATATAATCTTGAAAAAGCGGGCTATGAGGTCAATACAGCTACCGATGGCGAAGAAGCCGTGGAAGTGGCCCGGGCGGTATTGCCTGACCTTATTCTGATGGACATAATGATGCCCAAAATGGATGGGGTAGAAGCCAGCCGGGTGATACGCGAAACTCCTGAACTGGCCAACACCTATATTATTTTCCTGACGGCCCGGGTAGAAGAATATTCCGAGGTGGCGGCTTTTAATGTTGGGGCCGATGACTATATCATCAAGCCTATCAAACCCCGCGCCCTGATGAGCCGGATTGCAGCCCTCTTCCGGCGCGAACACAAGCGACGCAAGCCTCAGCAGAAAGTGGCCATCGGCGACCTGGCCATAGACAAGACAAGCTACACGGTTTTGAAAGGGGAGCACATCATCACCCTGCCCAAAAAGGAATTTGAACTCTTGTTTTTCATGGCCCAAAACCCTAACAAGGTGTTTAGCCGGGAAGACTTGCTGCAGAATATCTGGGGAGCCGACGTGTATGTGCTGGCCCGCACCGTAGATGTCCATATCCGCAAAGTGCGGGAGAAAATCGGCGAAGGGTATATCAAAACGGTCAAAGGTGTAGGCTACAAACTCGAAACGGCGGATTGAGCCAAGGTGATGATGCTTTTCAATGCGCGGGTAGTGGCTTTTCTTTTAGGGGTGTCGGTAGGGGGCATCACCACCGCTTTTTTGTCTTTACTCTCTGGCATATCGCCTTTGGTTTTGTTCACAGCTTTTACGCTCTCTTTTTCTTCCTGCTTTTTGCTGGTATATTTTTCATTCGAGTACCTCATCGTGAGTGAACTCAATGAGGCGTATGCAATGCTTGAAAAACTTAAAAAAAAGGATTTTAAAATATTGAAACGCAGCGATAAACACGCTCTCAGTCCATTCAAAAAGCTTAATTATGAAATTTACTCTTATGCCTCCAAAAAGCAAAAAGAGATAGACCAACTCAAAAAACTGGCCTTGTATCGCCGGGAATTTCTGGCCGATGTCTCCCACGAATTAAAAACCCCTATCTTCGCGGCTCAAGGTTTTTTGCATACCCTCATTGACGGGGCTATTGATGATGAAACCGTGCGCTACAAGTTTTTGCACAAAGCCGCCAATAGTCTGGATGGCCTGCACCGACTGGTGGAAGACCTTTTTACCCTCTCAAAAATGGAAGCGGGCATCTTGAAGATGAACCGGGCGCGATTCAACCTTTATGAGTTGGCCCAAGAAATTATAGAATCCCTGAACCCTACTGCCGACAAAAAAGAAATCCGGCTGGCATTTAGCCCCGAAACCTGCCCCGATGCCTGGGTATGGGCCGACCAAGCCCGCATCGGCCAGGTATTGACCAATCTGATTGAAAATGCCATCAAATATGGCCACAACGGCGGCAAGGTGTGTGTATCTATTGAAGACCTTCCTTATCAGGTGGCCCTTAGTGTAGAAGATGACGGCCCGGGCATATCGCCCGAACACCTTGACCGTATCTTCGAGCGGTTCTACCGGGTTGAGAAAAGTCGTTCAAAAGCAAAAGGCGGCTCTGGGCTTGGGCTGGCCATTGTCAAGCACATCCTGGAAGCGCACCAATCCAAAGTATTGGTTTCCAGCCAGGTAGCTCAGGGAACAATTTTTTCCTTCAAGCTAGAGAAGCCCCAAGACCAAAATGGAGAAGCCGATGCCTTGCCCACGGTGTTTCAGCCTTCTCTGCCCGTGAGTCATGGCCATCCCAGTCCAAATCTGTCTAAACCTCCGGCTTCCATTGGCTTATGAAAAAGATAAATTTTGACTCCCTCCTTGTGTGGGAAGATGAAGACTACATGGTGGTCAACAAACCACCTTTTTTGTCCACGCTGGACGACCGCAGTGAGGCAGGTAAAGCCAACCTGATAGGGCTGGCCCGTGGATATTTGCCTACGGCGCAGGTAGGTCATCGCCTCGACCGCGAAACCTCTGGGGCACTGGCCATTGCCAAAAACCCGGAGGCCTATCGTCATCTGGCCCTTCAGTTTGAACACCGGCAGGTTACGAAGTTATACCACGCCCTGGCCGACGGCCTTCACCGCTTTGAGCAGATAGAGGTAAATAAACCGATTCTCAAGCTCAATAACGGGTTGGTGAAGATAGACTATCAGGAGGGCAAGGCGGCCCAAACCTTTTTTCAAACCCGGGAGGTTTTCCAAAAACATACCTTGATTGAATGCCGCCCTGTTACGGGCCGAATGCACCAGATTCGTATCCATTTGGCCCTCCTCAAAGCACCCATTGCAGGCGATACCCAATATGGCGGCCAACCTATTTATCTTTCTGCACTCAAAAAAAGATTTAACCTGAAAAAAGATACCGATGAGCAAGCCCTCATGCCAAGAGTGGCCCTCCACGCTTTTTCCTTGGCTTTTGAGCGCCGCAATGGAGAGAAAATCGTGGTGGAAGCCGAATATCCGAAAGATTTGCGGGCGGCCCTGGCCCAACTCCGCAAAGCTGGGACAGGAAATTTATAAAATTCCGCACTTGCTTTTGCAAAAATCAATTCAAAACCTTAGCTTTGCACTCCTTTTTAGAGGAAAGCGCATACTTAAACAGATAAGGAACTGTGGATACACTGAGTTATAAAACTGTTTCGGTCAATGTCAATACGGCCCAAAAACGATGGGTAGTGATTGATGCCGAAGGATTGGTACTAGGCCGCCTGGCCAGCCAGGTAGCTAAAATGATTATGGGCAAGCACAAGCCTGATTTTACCCCCCACGCCGATAGTGGCGATTTTGTCATTGTGGTCAATGCCGATAAAATTCATCTGACGGGCAAAAAGTGGACGGATAAGGTCTATGTACGCCATACCGGCTATCCGGGCGGGCAGCGTTTTGAAACGCCCCGCGAAATCGTGAATAAAAAATCGGCTACCATCCTCATTGAAAAAGCCGTCCGTGGTATGCTCCCCAAAAATCGTTTGGGCCGCAAACTTTTTCATCACCTGTTTGTGTATGTTGGCCCCTCGCACCCTCACGAAGCCCAACAACCCGAAAGCATCACTCTACAAATTAAATAGATAGATACGGCTCATGAGCGAAGTAAAGGAAGTTATCAATACCGTAGGCCGCCGCAAAACATCGGTGGCCCGTATTTATATGAAGCCTGGCAAAGGCGACATCGTCGTGAATCAACGCGATTTCAAAGAATATTTTCCTACCGAAGTATTGCAAACCAAAATCCGGCAACCATTGACCTTGCTCGAAAGTGCCAGTGATTTTGATATCTATGTCAATGTGAAAGGTGGAGGCACCAGTGGGCAGGCGGAGGCCGTGCGTATGGCCATTGCCCGGGCTTTGTGTGCGCACAACCTCGAGAACCGGCCGCCTTTGAAAAAAGAAGGCTTTCTGACCCGCGACTCTCGCATGGTGGAGCGAAAAAAATATGGCCGCCGCAAAGCACGCCGCCGCTTCCAGTTTAGCAAGCGTTAATCTGTTTTTGAATGGTAATTTTCTGAATCTGATTCAATATGCAAGTAGAATATAAAGACCTTTTGGATGCCGGGGTGCACTTTGGCCACCTCACCCGCAAGTGGGATCCCCGGATGGCCCCTTACATCTTCATGGAGAAAAACGGTATCCATCTGATTGACATCAACAAAACATTGGTTTGCCTGCAAGAAGCTACCAATGCGGTGCGCAGCATCGTACGTTCCGGCAAGAAAATCATGTTTGTGGCCACAAAGAAACAAGCCAAAGACATTGTAACCAAAGAGGCCCAACGCCTAAAAATGCCTTTTGTTACTGACCGCTGGCTGGGCGGAATGCTCACCAATTTTGCCACCGTCCGAAAGTCACTCAAGAAAATGTCTTCCATTGACAAGCTCATGAAAGAAGATACTTTTCAAAATCTGGCCAAACGCGAACGCCTGACCATCACCCGCGAGCGTGAAAAACTGGAACGTCTTTTGGGAGGGATTGCCGACCTCTCCAAACTCCCGGCGGCACTCTTTGTGGTGGATATCAAGAAAGAAAATATTGCCGTGCTGGAGGCCCAGCGCCTCGGCATTCCCATTATCGGCATGGTAGATACCAATTCCAACCCCAATGAGGTAGATTTTCCGATTCCGGCCAATGACGATGCCTTTAAGTCTATCTATCTGATTACAAAGGCCGTTGCCGATGCCATTGAGGAAGGAATGTCGGAGCGTAAACGTGAAAAAGATGACCAAAAACTCCAGGAGGAGGAGGATGCCAAACGCGCCCTCGATATGGGCGAAGAAAGTGAAGAAGAAGTCATTGTGCCTGTGGCCCAGCTAGACGATGCCGAAGACAAAGACGAAGCTTAAAGTCTTCCTTTTTCTTTAGTATTCCGATTCTTCCGAAGCAAAGGCGCGGCAATAAGGCGTGCCTTTGCTTTTTTTTTAGGGGCCTATGAATAGCCCTGCACTGAGAAATTACAGGCTTTTTCAAGAGATCCACTGGGGATTTCCAGACGTTCGCCGATTATTTCCTAAATTGCATCCGAATTCCAATTTCCAAAAAAAAGAAGATCGAATACGCAAAAATTTGTTCCATCC
>JAAUUB010000030.1 GCA_012031215.1 Microscillaceae bacterium
TGCACCAGGCAATAGCCTGGCTTGGGCGTTTTTTAAAAGAACGAATGTAATGGGCCAGACTCCCCAGCCGCCACAGCAAGCGGCCCAGCAAAAACAAAACCCCGACCAGATACAGCCATCCCAGCACTCTCAAAACCTCAGAAGATAAAAAAGCAGGGGCCGGCCACTGTTCTACAGCTACCACCAGGCCCGTGAGGTTGAGTGGTGCCAAATCCTGCACCTTCCCACCCGGCACCGGCACTTGCAGAAAAGGCAGACCCAGGGCAAAAACAGAGGACAAAAGCAGGTAGAGGCGATTGCGGAGGTGAAAGGAGTCTTCACGCAAAGCCAAAAAATAAAACAAGTAAAAAACGGCCAGGGCAAGACTGGCCTCGATAAGGTAAGCAGTCATCGAGAAAAAAAGGCTTACTGAGCATTAGAAGTAATATTACCTGGCTCGGTCTCTTGCAGGTCTTGCCCCACCACTTTCATAAGCTCTTCAAAGTCCTCAAGCCCGACATTGTTCTGGCGCACAAAAAAAGAAACCATCTTTTCGAAAGAACCCCCAAAATATCGCCCCACAAAGCTTTTAAGATAAAAATTGCTGTAGAGCTGCTTTTCAATCAAAGGAAAATATTCGTAGGTGCGCCCATGGGCTTTATGCCCTACAAAGCCTTTGTCTTCCAGGATGCGAACAATGGTAGAAACTGTATTGTAAGCATATGGCTCATTGGTTTTGGGGTTAAGGGGCAGTTCCTTGACCACATCTTTTACAAAAGCACTTTTAAGCTTCCAAAGCACCTGCATAATTTGCTCTTCGGCACGGGTAAGCTCTTCTAGTTTGTCCATCTTATGTTTTTATTAAGGGTTTTGCTTTCTACAATTTGTTTCAAATGTAAAACTAAACGGTTAGTTAATCAACGAAAGGGTCAAATATTTAATTAATATTTTACAGGGGCTTGGGCAGCAGGGTGGAAGCCAAGAGATTGGCCAAAATTATCTAAAAAATTCGCCTATCTTTGTTTCACGATTTTCAAAATAAATGCCGGACCATGAACGCCCACCAAAAATCACTCGAGGCTTTTGCGCGCCTGCTGACTATCATGGATGAGCTACGCGAAAAATGCCCCTGGGACAAAAAGCAAACCATTCAAAGCCTGCGCCACCTAACCATTGAAGAGACGTACGAGCTCTCGGATGCCATTCTGGAAAACGACATGCTGGAGGTGAGCAAAGAATTGGGCGATTTGGCCCTGCACCTGGTTTTTTATGCCCGTATCGCCTCCGAAACCGGGGCTTTTGACCTGGCCCAGGTTTTTCACCAGATTTGTGATAAGCTTATCCGGCGGCATCCTCACATCTACGGCGATGTGCAGGCCGAAGATGAAGAGGCAGTCAAAAAAAATTGGGAGCAAATCAAATTGCAAGAAGGAAATCGCTCCGTGCTGAGTGGGGTGCCCAATTCCCTGCCGGCCTTGCTCAAAGCCTACCGGATGCAGGAAAAAGTGCGGGGCGTTGGCTTTGATTGGGAGCAACCTGAGCAAGTATGGGAAAAGGTGAAAGAAGAACTGGCCGAGTTTGAAGCCGAAAACCGCCCCGGGGGCGACCCAGACCGGGCCGAGCAGGAATTTGGTGATTTACTCTTTGCCCTCATCAATTATGCCCGTTTCAAAAATATCAATCCCGAAACCGCCCTGGAGCGTACCAACCAGAAGTTTAGCCGCCGTTTTGCCTACTTAGAAGCCCAGGCCCGGCAAGCAGGCCGAAGCCTGCAAGAGATGAGTCTGGCCGAAATGGATGAATACTGGGAAGCTAGCAAAAAATTGGAAAAGGAAATCTCCTCTTCACAGGCCTGAAGCACCATGTGGCTTATTGAAACCCTCGACGCGCACTACCAGGTGCTTGTGAATAAAACCGGTAAAATGCCGGACGAGGTAGGGTTTCGGGCCAAATTTCTTTTCAATCAAAGCACCCATCTTTGCCAGCAAGCGGACTTGCCCCCGTATCAGTTCTATTTGTATTATCTTCCTCGAAAGCAAATAAGGGCTTTTGGGGCCGTTTTGCCGAAGGCACGCAGGGATTTAGCCCCCTTCGAGCTTCATTTGGCGGTTTGGAAATGTGTGGTACTCCACCCCTAGAAAAATTACCTCTTTTTTTACGGGTTATAGAAGACTTCCTTCAAAAGGAAGGACTTAAGACCTTGACCTGGCGATTTTATCCAGGTAGCTATGCCCCGATGGAGGCCCCACTTTGGTATTTTGTGATGCAACAAGCTGGCTATCAGCAGAAGATTGTAGAATTAAATCAGCACATCCCTATCCGGGCCGAAGCCTTTGAGGCCGGACTTCATAGCACCGCCCGTCGAAAATACCGGAAGTTAAGAGAAGCAGGTTTTGCTTGCCTTCAGTTATCAGAACCTGATTGGGCCGCAGTGCACACCTTTGTGGCCCGTGCCCGTCAGCGGCAGGGATACCCCATCAGCCTCTCTTCGGAAGCCTTAGAAAAATTGGCCCATACCTTTCCCCAAGATTTCCTGGTCTTCGAGGTCCTTTCTTCACATGCTGAACGGGCGGCCATGGGGGTGCTCATTCGCATCAATGCCCAGATTTTATATCATTTTTATCCGGCAGACGAAGAAAAATTTCTATCTTATAGTCCCAGCATTTTGCTTAATGGCGGCATGTATGAGTTCGGCCAAGCGCAGGGCCATACCCAGCTAGATTTAGGTATTTCTACTGAGCAGGGCCAGCTCAATGAAGGTTTGTGGTATTTCAAACATCAACTGGGGGCGCAAAATTCTCTTAAAATTACCTTTGGAAAATCGCTTACTAAAAGCTGAGAGACCTGAGTGGCCCGCATTTTCAAGGAAACCGGACGTATTTTTTGGGAAGGATTTTTTAATTTTGAATTTTCAAATATAAACAATGGAAAATATGGCATTGGAAGTAAATGGCAAACTGGTAAAATCTTTACCCGAAGTAGGCGGGACAAGCAAAGCGGGTAATAACTGGCGCAAACAAGATTTTGTGATTGAGACGATGGATCAATATCCCAAAAAAATCTGCTTTCGCTCTGGGGAGATAAAATTGATATGCTGCGTGAAGTGCGGGAAGGTGAGCAGCTCAAGGTATCTTTTGATGTAGAATCGCGGGAGTATAACGAACGCTGGTACACCGACCTTAAGGCTTGGCGAATTGAAAAAGTAGGTGCTCAAGACCCTGCCTCCGAAGGAATGGCCCCTGCTCAAGACCCCTTCCCGGATGAGTTTATGAGCAATGCTACCGATGCGGACTTGCCCTTCTAAACCCGCGTTTTTCCTGAATTGGGAAAGCACCTGAAAAAATAAAATTTGTAAGTGCTTGTAAATGAGCACCTAATCTATTGAGGCATAAAGTATGCAATTGGTTAGCATAAAAAATACCGCTAAACTATCGCTACTTGTATGCATGAAAATATCACATTTCGTTTATGTGTAACCATTTTTTTATTCCTATGGCATTCTTCCAGTTTTGCACAAATTCGCGCTGATTTTGCGGCCAATCTTCAAGAAGCAAAAAAATTACAGATTTCTTCTCCTGAGGCCAGTTTTCGCTTTGCCCTGGCCGCAGAAAAACAACTTTCGGTGGCGGTTCCTAATTTGGAACAGGCAGGGTTGTTTACCCTGCTGGGCAATTTGTATGGCTTGCACCGCCAACGCCCCGACAAAGCCGCGCAGTACCACCGCAAGGCATTTCAAATCTATTTTGCCAGCTATGCGCAACAGACCTTTCCTCGGGAAGATTTATATTTATTTTTCCTGAACAATGTCAGTCCTGTTTATACCCTCATCTCAGGTGAAAACTACCGCCAAAAGCGACACGCCAAAGTAGCGATTCGGGCCTATCAGGCACTTTATACCGAACTGAGCCAGTTTTTTTTAGAAAAAGACCTGAAAAAAAAGCCTGAACTCTCGGTCTCTGCCCTCCATTCCCAGCCCGGTTTCTCAGCTTCCTCACGGGCGGTGGAAAAAATCACGCAGCAAAACATTCAGCGAAATCTGGCCTCTCTGAGCACCAGTCAAAAACAGTTGTTAAGGCGCTACATTGCTCAGCTTGAGCAAAAACTAAGCGAAGCGGGTATAGACTTTGAAACAATTCAAATCCTTTTTGACCGAGCGCAAAACCAATTGGAAGCCCAACTGGCAAAGTTACGGTTCACGGTCATCGCAAAGGACACTCTCCTGCGCCAGCAAAAAACGCTGGCGGCTCAAAAGATAAAACTTTTAGAAAACAAAAAAGAAAATACAGGCCGTCCAACATCAATTGGAAAAGTCAAACCTTTACCGCAATATTTTAATACTGAGTGGTTTATTGATGATAATGGCCCTCATAGCTTTGGGAGCCGGGTATCATTTCCGAAAAATCAATTTTGAAAGACAAAAAGTAGAAGCCCTGAACCGTGAGCTGGCAATTGTTAATGAAGAACTAGACCAGTTTGCTCACCGGGTAAGCCATGACCTGCGAGCCCCGATCAATTCGGCACTGAGCCTTATTTATGTGGCCCGCGACGAAACCAGCCCTACCCAAATTCACGATTATCTCAATTTGATGGAGCGAAGCCTGCATCGCCAGGATGAGTTTATTCGGGATATTCTGGATTATGCCCGAGCTCAAAAGCTCCCGTTCAGATGAAGGAGATTAATTTGACCGAGGTGGTGGAAGAAGTACAACAACAGCAAAAATTTGTGGCCAAAGAAAAAAATATCCTTTTGCAGCAACGTGTCTCTGCTGAGGCGGGCAAAATATATACCGATATTACCCACCTGCGGGTTATTCTAAACAATCTGCTGGGCAATGCCATCCGTTATGCGGATTTTAGCAAAGCTTCCCCATTTGTGGAAATCCGGGCGTATAAAGCCCCCGGGGGGATTGTGATTGAGGTGCGAGACAATGGCCTGGGCATTGCGCCTGAGCACCAAAGTCGTATCTTCGAGATGTTTTATCGCGCCCACGAAAAAGCCCAAGGTTCAGGATTAGGACTGCACCTGGTGAAGCAAAGTGTTGAAAAATTGGGGGGGCAGATTAAAGTTAACTCCCAGGTAGGCGAGGGGACTACTTTTCAATTGTTCTTGCCCAGCCCAAAAGCCCCCGAACCTGCTGCAAAAATGGTTCGGGGGCAGATAATGTTGGCCTAATGAACAAGGGATAAATTTCTACAACAAAACCATTAAGACAGGCTAAGGCTGAACCGGGCTTGCTGCTTTTTGCAAGCGGTTTTCTCCTTTGCGGGTAAACCACCCCTCGGCAAAGCTTTCCTGGTTTGTTTTTTTCAAAATATCTTCCACGAAAAACCAATCGGCCTGCGCTTTTTCCGGGCGAAGGTCAAGTACAAAATAACCATGCCGAATCAAATCCACAAATTTCATGTGTGGATTGGGGTTCACATTTTGGGGTGGAGCGGCAGGCAGGGGTTTGTTCATTTGGTAGGCAAATAACTGGGCCCTTTGTTTACCCACATTTTCATCAAAATTAGAAGCCGAAATGCTGGGGGTTACAAATTCTACGGCTACCGAGCCTTGCCCCGTAACCGGGTCATAGTCCGGCAATTGTCCTTTTTGGCTAAAAACCGAAGGCCTTAGCGCCACATCATAGGCAAAAGCACAATGTACATCTCCGGTTACAATGACCACATCATTGATTTTTTCATTTTTTAAATATTCAATAAGCTGCGCCCGCTCGGCTGGATAGCCGTCCCAGATATCCAAGAAAAGACTTTCCAGTTTTTCGGGGCTGAAGTCGGGCAGGGCGGCGGCGGCCCAACCCACATTGTACTCGGCAAACATGACCTGGTTGCCCAAAACCTTCCATTGGGCCTTTGCGCTTTTCAATGATTCTAGCAACCATGCTTTTTGAACTTTGCCCAGTAGGGTACGCTCAGGATTGTAAAGTTCGGGATCGGTGATGTCTTCTATTTGCTTTTGGCGGCCTTCCAGGCGGGTATCGAGCATAATCACTTCGGCCAGATTTCCAAAAGTAAATTTGCGATAAATACGGTCGGCTTCGCCCCGGATTGGTAACCACTCGGCATAGGCCTTGCGTGCGGCGGCCTGGCGGGCATTCCAGTCGCCTTCGTCTTTGCCCTTTTCGTTGTGGTTTTCGGCCCCGTCGGTGTAGGCATTATTGGCGCTCTCGTGGTCATCCCAAACCGTGATGAAAGGATGCATCTGATGGCAACGCTGCAAGTCAGGGTCCAGGCGATAGGTGGCATAGCGGGCGCGGTAATCACTCAGGGTCAGGAGTTCGGTGGCGGGTTGCAGGGCGCGGGCTTTGCTGGCCACCAGGGTAGAATCACCATAACCGCCATCCGCATACTCATATATATAATCGCCCAGATGGATTACAGCATTGAGGTCATCGCGGTCAGCAATTCGGCCATAGGCATTGAAATAGCCAGCCTGGTAATTGCTACACGATACCACAGCCAGCCGCACATTGTCGATATTGCCCGTAGGGGTGGTTTTGGTACGTCCGATAAGCGATTTTTGGCCTTCCGACTCGAATTGATAGTAATAGGTCTGGCCCGCTTTCAGCCCTTCTACATCAATTTTGATGGTAAAATCATTTTCTAAGCGAGCAGTAAAATTGCCTTTTTTGACTACTTTTTTCATTTCGGCATCGGTAGCCATCTGCCAGCGTCCCGGGGCTGTGGCCGCTTTCGTACTGGGACGCAGGCAGGTCCAGATAATCACCCGGTCGGGAAGGGGGTCGCCCGAAGCCACCCCGTAAGGAAAGGGATTTGCGACGGGGTTTTGGGCCTTAGCGTGCTGAAACAACAGGGCCAGCACAAAAAACAGTGTACCTACATTTTTCATCTTGAGCACTATTTATGTAAAGATTTAGGGATGGCTAAGAGACCAAATTTTAAGCACATCTTCCCGGCTTCGGGCTTTATAGTTTTGTTAATTTTTCAAGGGAACGCATTTTGAAGTGAGTTTTTTTGGTAATATCGTTTCAAAAGCATAGTAAGCTAAGCAAGGAAGATTATTAATTAATTATAAATTATTTCAATAAAATTATTTAAAATAACAAATGAGTTTTGATCTTTTTTCTTACAATCCCATTGGGATTGGGTTGCTTTATGGTAGCCCCCTGCTTTTTCTACTCTATGGCTACTACTTGCTCAAAATTATCTGGCAATACGGGGCAGCGGAAGCCCCAATGCCCGCCCGGTCGGCCTTGCTTTTGCGGACCGGGGAAGTCTTTTTTATGTTGCTGGCTCCGCTTCTAGGCTTCTGGCGTCAGCACGATTACCCCCCCCAGTTTCCTTTTGGAGAGGCCCATCTGCCCAGCCTGGTCTTGATGATAGTGGTGGCCCTCAATGCCTATTGGGCTTCTCAGTTGTTTAAACATCAGCAGGCTCCTTTGGTGGCGGTCTTGATTCCTTTGGGACTGATGCTAGGCTTATTGCTCAATATAGCCATGCTGGTGCATTTTGGCAGCTATGTAATGCTGGGTTTTATGTATCCGGTAATGGGTTTTGAGCTGGCCGCACCTTTGTTCAATGCCATTTTATTTCTTCGGGCACTTTATGCCAATCATTGCCAATTTCAGGAAAAATTAGACCAGGAAGCTTTTCAACAAACGATTTGGTATTCGCTGGCCCGCTGGCGTTTCACCACCCGTTCATTTTTGTATTTTGTGCTTGTTTGGCCTTTTGCTTATCTACAACAAGCCTTGCTCACTCTTTGCGAAAAGCCGGATGGCATCTTGCGGGCCTTTGTCGAGTCTTGTGGGTTTACGTTTTCTGACCCTGCCTTTTGCCCGCCGCCGGAAGGGCATTACCTCTGTACTGTAGCGGCACACGGGCATCCAAAATTGGTGAAGCCCCTTCGGCCTGGCTGGCGGCGTGGTCATTTGATTACTGTAAATCGGCAGTTGCTCATTGCCAATGCCTTTGAGCAATGGCTTGAGGAGTATGCCCCCCGGCTACACCGCCCTCTGCGTCGTTTTTATGACCGTCTGGGTATTCCGGTTGATAAGTGGAGCCGACACCCCTGGCTGGCCAATGCCTTGTATTTGTTGATGAAACCCCTGGAATGGCTATTTTTGACCTGGTTGTATCTGAGCGATGCCCAACCCGAAAACCGGGTTTTTGCCCAATATCTGCCCCCACCCCAAAAAAAACGAGCCATAGCCACAAAAGCGCAGTAGTGGGAAAGGTCAGCCTCGGGCATTATTTCATTTTTTTCAGGAAGGTTTGAAACAAAGTCCGCGTCTCCCCGTGTTTAAATGCTAAAAGCAGTCAATTCAATGCCATTGTTTTGGTATTTTTGCCAAATTGAAGCAAGACGAGTTGCGGCTGAACATAGAGGTAATGCATATTTTTTTGTTAAAAAGACAATTTGCCATTTTATTTCAAGGTGTAATTTTGCTTTAAAATGATAAAAGTAACAATTGATAAAAATTCCGGCTATTGCTTTGGCGTAGAGTATGCCATTCAGATGGCCGAGGACGAACTGGCGGAAGAGGGTTTCCTATATTGCTTGGGGGACATAGTCCACAACGATATGGAAGTAAAGCGACTCCACGAGAAGGGCCTTCGCATCATCGACCGCGAGGCCATGAAGCATTTGCAAAATGCGCGAATATTGATTCGTGCCCACGGCGAGCCGCCCGAAACCTATCAGATTGCCTTAGAAAACAATCTGGAGCTCATTGATGCTTCTTGCCCGGTGGTGCTCAAACTGCAAAATCGGGTCAAAAATGCCTATGACCAGGCACATCGCCTAAATGGCCAAATTGTGATTTATGGAAAAGAAGGCCACGCCGAAGTAATTGGCCTTTCGGGCCAAACCAAGCAGGAAGCCATTGTAATCAGCAGCGAAGCAGACTTGGATAAAATTGATTTTTCTCGCCCGGTTACCCTTTTTAGCCAAACCACCAAAAGCACTCAGGGTTTTTATCATATCAAATCTTTAATAGAAGCCCGCCTGGAGGCTCAAAATGGGGTAGAACATCCGGCTTTTGAAGCCAATGACAGTATTTGCCGGCAGGTCTCGAATCGGGAGCCACAGTTGCGCTTGTTTGCCGAGGCCCACGATGTGATTTTGTTTGTAAGTGGCAAAAAAAGCTCGAATGGCAAAGCCCTCTACCAAACCTGCCTAGAAGTGAATCCCAATAGCTATTTCATTGAAAATGAGGCAGAAATTCAGTTAGAATGGTTCCATCCCGATTGCTCGGTAGGGATTTGCGGGGCTACTTCAACGCCTATGTGGTTAATGAAACAGGTTGCTCAGTTTGTGGCCGAAGGGCGTGCGCATAGCTACGCGGGCTAAGTATTTGATTGTAAATATTTTGTATAATTTTGGCAAGTATTTGAATTTTTCAAATACTTGCTCTTTTTTTGGGAGTATTACTACTATTTTTTTTAGAAAAAACCGAGTTTGTGGTTTTGGATTACACCATTTTGGTCTAATTTTGACTTGTAAAAAAAATTGATCCTTCTCAACGATATGAACTTGAAGCTCAAAAAAGGTTTTGATATTCATTTGGCCGGTAAGGCAAAAAACGAATTGGCAGGCGAAATCACTTCCGAGGTCTATTCTTTCAAACCTACGGATTTCAAAGGCATTACCCGGCCCAAGTTGCTGGTCAATGAAGGGGATACGGTCAAGGTGGGTACCCCTGTTTTTCGGGACAAGCGCAATGAAAGCGTGCAATTTTGCGCCCCGGTGAGTGGAGAAGTAGTGGAAATCAAGCGGGGCCCCAAGCGATTTCCCCTTGAAATCAGAATTTTGGCAGATAAATCTTTGCAATACGAAACTTTCCCGTGTTATGCACCTTCGGAGATTGCTAGGCTGGATGCACAGCTTTTGCGCGATAGCCTTTTAAATAGCGGTATATGGCCCAAAATTGTGGAGCGTCCTTTTGGCCTTGTTCCTCATCCTGAGCATTTACCCAAAGCGGTTTTTATTTCGGCTTTTGATAGCCATCCGCTGGCCCCGGATTATGAGTTCGTGTTTCAGGGGCAAGAGCGTTATCTTCAGGCGGGCATCGATGCGCTATCGGCATTGACCAAAGCCCCAGTTCATTTGAGCGTGGCGGCGGGCAATCCTTCTTTGTTTGCTTCTTTGCAAGGCATCAACCTGCATCAGGTTAAGGGTCCCCACCCAGCCGGCAATGTAGGGGTGCAAATTCACCATATTGCCCCTATCAACCGGGGAGAGCGGGTCTGGACCATCAACCCTTATGGTCTTCAGCAGATTGGTTATTTTCTTTTGGAAGGCCGCTACGAACCAGTCAAAACCATTGCCTTGGTAGGTTCAGAAGTGAACCAGCCCGCCTATTATCGGGTGCGCGAAGGGATTCCGGTGGCCAAGATAATCCAGGGCAACTTGCGCCAGCACCACGTCCGGCTGGTGTCGGGCATGTGCTCACGGGCACCAAAGTAGATTTGCAAAGTGGGATTTTGGGATATTTTGACAATGATTGCTCACGGTTTTGCCCGAAGGCGACCACCACGAGTTTTTGGGCTGGATTTTGCCGAGTGCCAAAAAATTGAGTTTTCACCGGGCTATTGGCTTGCTTTCCTTCCTTGCGCCCAAGAAGGAGCGGGTGCTCGATACCAATATGCACGGCGAAGAGCGGGCTTTTGTCCAAACCGGGGTTTTTGAGCAGGTGTTGCCTATGGATATTTTGCCCATGCACCTGCTGAAGGCCATCCTCTCGCGGGATTTTGAAGAAATGGAGGCCCTCGGGATATACGAAGTCCTGGAAGAAGACCTGGCTTTGTGCGAGTTCATTGATGTGTCTAAAACCCCCGTGCAAGCCATCTTGCGCGAAGGCTTGGAGGCTCTTTTAGAGTCCTAAACTTGGCGGCCCCGGTAAAACTTTTTACCTGCACAGACTTTTTAAATTTGTGTTGATTGAAATAAAAACTTAACGCAACGATATGAAATTCTTACGCAATGCCCTGGACAAAATCAAACCGAATTTTGAAAAGGGAGGAAGATTCGAGAAGTTACATCCGGCTTATGATGCCTTTGAGACCTTTGCCTTTGTGCCTAAGGAAACTACTCCTACAAAAGGGGCCCAAATCCGTGATGCCGTAGATATGAAGCGCATGATGATGACGGTCATTATTGCGATGGTTCCCTGCTTACTGTTTGGCATTTGGAATGTAGGCCACCAGCACTTTTTGGCCCTGGGCCAGGCCGAAGCCGCCCTCTGGGACAAGCTGGTGGTGGGCCTTTGGGTTACCCTGCCCGTGATTGTGGTGTCTTATGCCGTGGGTTTGGGGATTGAGTTTTATTTTGCCATCCGCCGGGGGCATTCTGTCAACGAAGGCTACCTCGTGTCCGGGATGTTGATTCCGCTCATTATGCCTCCTACTATTCCACTTTGGCAAGTGGCTGTGGCTACGGCATTTGCAGTGGTGGTGGCCAAAGAAGTATTTGGCGGAACTGGAATGAATATTCTGAACGTGGCCATGACGGCTCGGGCTTTCCTCTATTTTGCTTATCCGGGCAATATGGCCGGGGCGACCGACGTATGGGTTTACACGGGCGGGCAAAAAATTGTGGACGGCTATGCCGGGGCCACCGCCCTGGGGATTGTGGCCGATAAGGGCACAAGCAACGCCGTGGCATCGCTAGGCTCTTTCTTTTCTTTTGAAAACCTCTTTATCGGATTTGTGCCGGGTTCTATTGGCGAAACTTCTACCCTGATGTGCTTGGTGGGTGCCTTGATTTTGATAGCGACAGGAGTAGGGAGCTGGAAAATCATTGTAAGCGGCTTCTTGGGGGCTTATCTGATGGGGCTTTTGTTCAATGCTATTCCCGGCGGCAATGCCTTTATGGCCTTGCCAGCACATTATCATCTGGCGATGGGAGGCTTGGCCTTCGGCATTGTTTTTATGGCTACCGATCCCGTTTCAGCCGCCCAAACCGAAGTGGGTAAGTGGTATTATGGCTTCCTGATTGGGGCACTTACGGTACTCATCCGGGTCTTTAACCCGGCTTACCCTGAAGGCATTATGCTGGCTGTTTTGCTGATGAATGTCCTGGCTCCTACGATTGATTATTTTGTGGTGGATGCCAACAAGCGCCGCCGCCTGAAACGCCTTAAACTGAAAACCGCCTAAACCTTACCATTATGGCAAAGAAATCCAATAGTTATGTACTGATTTACACGATTGTGCTTACCATTGTTTGTGGGTCTTTGCTGGCCATCACTTCGGAAGGGCTAAAACCCTATAAGGAAGCCAATATAGCCTTTGACACCAAGCGAAACATCCTGAGTACGGTTATGGATATTTCTGGCTATTCTATCCGTGATTTGGAAGCCCTTTACCAAAAAACAGTGGTATCCACTTATTTAGTGAACAGCAAAGGCGAAAAGGTGGACAAACCCTTTGAGCAAGTAAAAATTGATGATGAATATCGCAAAAGCGTGGAAGAGCGCATTCTTCCGGTGTATGAACTGGCCGACCCCAAAAAGCCCGGCAAGACCGCCTATTATGTCTTCCCGATGTGGGGTTTTGGGCTTTGGGATTCAATATGGGGTTGGGTAGCCCTTGAGGCGGACTTTATCAATATCAAAGGGGTAGTTTTTGCGCACAAGGGCGAAACGCCCGGCTTGGGAGCCCGCATTGCGGAGAAGGATATTCAAACCCGATTCACTGGTAAAAAGATTTTTGACAAAGAACAACTGGCCGTTGTGCAAATGCAAAAAGGCGAAGGCAATGACTATACGGCAGATGCCCACAAGGTGGATGGTATGTCGGGAGCGACCATTACAGGACAAGGACTCAACAAAATGCTCTCGGAATATTTTGAAGCTTATTTACCTTTCATCAATGGTCAGAAAGGCGGTAAAGTTAGTTTGAAATAATTTTGTATATTTGAACATTAAATCGAAATCAACTTCCTCATGGCAGAAAATACCGCGACAATTTCCGAAGTAAAAGAAAAGGAACCGCTTTTATCGAAGAAAAACCGAAAACTGGTTACGGACCCCCTTGATGGAAACAATCCCATCACGGTACAGGTATTGGGTATCTGTTCGGCTTTGGCCATCACTGCCCAAATGAAACCCGCCCTGGTGATGGGGATTGCGGTGATTTTTGTGATGTGTTGCTCCAGTGTAGTAACCTCCCTGATTCGCCACACTATTCCGGGGAGCATCCGGATTGTTGTACAATTGGCCGTAGTGGCCACTTTTGTAATCATTGTCAATGAAATACTGCTGGCTTTTGTGTATGATGTGGCCAAAAACCTGGGGGCTTTCATTGGTTTGATCATAACGAATTGTATTGTGATGGGCCGCCTAGAAGCCTTTGCCATGGGCAATAAGCCCTGGCCCTCATTCTTGGATGCTTTTGGCAATGCACTAGGCTATGCGGTCATCATTCTGATTGTGGCCTTTTTCCGCGAATTGCTGGGGGCTGGTTCTATTTTTGGTATCAAGGTATTTGAGGCCATTGGTTTTGCCTATCAAGGCAATGGCTTGATGCTGCTGCCCGCCGGTGCTTCTATTGTGCTGGGGCTGCTTATCTGGCTGCAACGTTCTCTGAATGGATACGTGGAAGAAGCTTAATTTACATTTTTCTTATCTAAACACGCCGCGACATGGATTTAATTAATATTGGGATACGTTCTATTTTTGTAGATAACATGATTTTTGCCTATTTTTTGGGCATGTGTTCTTTTCTGGCGGTTTCTAAAAACGTAAAAACGGCCGTAGGTTTGGGTGTGGCGGTTACTTTTGTGTTGGCGCTAACGGTGCCTCTCAACTGGCTTATCTATAACTACGCCCTCAAAAAAGGGGCCTTGGCTTGGATTGGTCCCGATTTTGCCGCCCTCGACCTTAGTTTTCTTATGCTAATTATTTTCATCTCGGTCATTTCGGCTTTTGTGCAATTGCTCGAGATGCTCATTGAAAAGTTTTCGCCCGCACTCTACGGAGCCTTGGGGATTTTTCTGCCCCTGATTGCGGTAAACTGCTCCATTCTGGGTGGTGCGCTTTTCATGCTGGGCCGTCCTTATGGCCTGGCCGAAGCGACTGTTTTTGGCTTGGGTTCTGGAATTGGCTGGTTGCTAGCGGTGGTTTCGCTGGCGGCCATCCGCGAAAAGCTTAAATATTCCAATGTGCCTGCACCTTTGCGGGGCCTGGGCATTACCTTCATTTTAGTAGGTTTGATGTCATTCGGTTTTTTGAGTTTCCTGGGTTTTACCCTATAAATGCGGGATTTATAATCAAGTGCCCCTTTTTAGGGGCTTTTTTTTATAAAATGATATGGCAAAAAAAATGAAATCCACCCTGCCCATTATCAAAGCCTCTGAGGGAAAAAAGCTGGATAAAGGTGCAATGCTCTTCAACAGCCGTATCCGTAAAATCAACCAGCTCAAAAAAGAAATCGCCGAAGCTAAAGCAATTATTCAACAAATTGGCAAACTTGAACAAGAAAAGGTAAGGCCGCTTTTACAGGAAATGGCCCAGGCCCGGGCCGAATTTGTCAGGGCCCTCCATCAATATTACCCATTAAAATTTTTCCGCAAACGCGAAAAAAGTAAAATTTCTTACCTGATTCTCAATGAAATAGATGACCTCATTGATGATTTTGGCTTTCAAGAGTTTGTGGCCCTGCGCGAATTTTATGAAAAAGAGCGAGGAATTGAGGTCATGTCGGATGAAGAAGCTGCCGCCGACGCAAAAGAGGCTAAAGAGATGTTCAAAGCACTTTTAGAAAGAATGACTGGTTTGGACTTGGAGGGCTTTGAAGACCTGGAGCATCCCGAAGAAATCAAAGATTTTGTGCGAAAGAAAATAGATGAGGCCCGCTGGGCAAAGGAACAACAGGCCGCCCAAAGAAAAAGAAAAATATCCAAAGCCGAGGAAAAAAGACAGGCCAAAAAAGAGGCAGAAGCCCGGCAACTTAGCAAAACCACCCGGTCTCTTTATACTGAATTGGTAAAGTTTTTTCACCCTGACCGCGAACCCAACGAAAAACGCCGCCTCGAGAAAACCGAAGTGATGAAAAAAATCACTGAGGCTTATAATCAAGATGATTATTTCGAGCTGATGCGCCTGCAAATCCAATACCTTGACAAAATAAGCCAGGATAATATCCACGAGTTGCCCGAAGCAAAGCTCAAGTATTACAACAAAATCCTGCTCGACCAAAAAAAGGAACTTGAAGGGGAGTTGATGCAACTGACCAACCCATACAGCCCCCATAGTCGCTTGGTGAAGGCTTGCCAACACGATACGAATTTTATGACTTCCTATTTCCGCGAGCGGCAAGTGAAAGTTTCCAAAGAAATCGCCCAGATACGAGACACCACCCAGGATTTGCTAATGGACAAAGCCCATCTGAGAAACTACCTCAAAGACATCGAGGAGGAGGAGGAAGATGAGGGATTGGTGTTTGTGAATTTTTAATTAGTCATTCGGCAAGGCTTTTGGGGAGGGGATAAAAACGCCCAACACCATGGTCTTGTCATCTGGCTCCGTTTTAAGGCGGGGATGCCCTTCTTTCAAGAATTTCTCCCATTTTTCCTTCATTTCTGCTTCTTGTGTTCCCTTTTGGTACATCTGTCGGAGGTTGGCTACCAAAGGGTTGAAAAAATTAGGAAAAGGGGTGTTGGGGTCAACAAAGCGTTTTTCTTCTTCCTGCCAAACATTGCACACAAAAGAATGGCGCTCACACCCGTCGGAAAGTAATGCAAAAGCCTGTATAGAGCCTTCTACCCGCCGGGTATTCAGGTATTGGTCTAGTCGGTCTTCTGACCAGATATCGGAAGCAAAAAAAACGGTTTCATTGGCATATTCACCTTTCCAGGGCCGGGTGAGGGCGTGCCAGTTTCCCTGCGCATCCTGATAAGCCGACCGGCCATCGCCAATGTGTAGGGCCAACAAGCCCGAAGGGCCAAATATAAGCCCAAGCAGAGTAGCCGATAATTCTTTGAGGGCTATGCCGAGGCGTAGGGCCAGCGCATCAAGTTTTTGTTTGATGGGCAAAAGACTGCCTTTTACCAGGGCTTGCCAGGTATCCTGCTCGGGCAGGGTCTTATTGGAAACCCAGGCAGGCTCGAGAAGCAACTTGCGCAAGGCCAACCCGGTTTCCTGAGCCAGAAACTGTGCCCCGAGGTGGGCTTTTTCTGCCGAGCCGGCCCCGTCGGCGATAATGGCCACTCCCCAGCCAGAAGGCAATACCTCATAAAAATGCGCATCTTGGCAAGGCAACTGTTGCTGAAGGTGAGAAGCCCCGGGCACCGAAGCACCCACCACGGCCCAGGACAGATTTTTTTCTGGCAAAGAAGATAAGTGCATGCTGTTTATTGAATAGACTTGAACTTAATGCGGTGGGGTTCTTCATTACCCACACGCTGGCGACGGTTTTCCTCATAATCCGAGAAATTGCCTTCAAACCAATACACCTGAGAATCACCCTCAAAGGCCAAGATATGCGTGGCTACCCGGTCTAGGAACCAGCGGTCGTGGGAGATAACCACCGCACAGCCCGCAAAATTTTCAATGGCTTCTTCCAGAGCCCGCAGCGTATTGACATCCAGGTCGTTGGTAGGCTCATCGAGCAAAATGAGGTTGCCTCCCTGTTTGAGGGCAATGGCTAGGTGCACCCGGTTGCGCTCTCCCCCCGAAAGACTGCCCACCTTCTTCTGTTGGTCGGTGCCGCTAAAATTGAAACGGCTCACATAGGCCCGGGCGTTGACTTCGCGCCCGCCCACATACAAGATTTCATTGCCCCCCGAAATGGCCTCATAAACCGTGTGCTCAGGGTTGAGGTCGTCGTGTTCTTGGTCCACGTACGCAATTTGTACGGTTTCGCCGATTTCAAAAGAGCCCTGGTCGGGTTTGATTTGCTGGGTAATGAGTCGGAAAAGCGTAGTTTTCCCCGCCCCGTTTGGCCCGATTATGCCCACAATGCCCGCCGGAGGCAGGCTGAAGCTGAGGTTTTCAAACAAAAGGCGGTCTTGAAATGCTTTGCTTACGTTTTTGACTTCAATGACCTTACTGCCGAGGCGGGGTCCGGGGGGGATAAACAACTCCAGCTTTTCTTCCTTCTGCTTTGCATCTTCACTCAATAGCCTTTCATAAGCGCTCAGTCGGGCTTTAGATTTGGCTTGGCGGGCCTTAGGAGCCATCCGCACCCATTCCAGTTCGCGGAGGAGGGTTTTTTGTCGTTTAGATTCCTGTTTTTCTTCTTCGGCCAGGCGTTTTTGTTTTTGCTCCAGCCAGGAGGTATAATTGCCTTTCCAGGGAATACCTTCGCCCCGGTCAAGCTCCAGAATCCAGCCCGCCACATTGTCGAGGAAGTAGCGGTCGTGGGTAACCGCGATGACCGTGCCTTTGTATTGTTGTAAAAACTGTTCCAGCCAGTTGACCGATTCGGCATCCAGGTGGTTGGTAGGTTCGTCTAAGAGCAAAATATCCGGGCTTTGAAGCAAGAGGCGGCAAAGCGCAACCCGGCGCTTTTCTCCGCCAGAAAGCGGGCCAATAAGGGCATCACCGGGAGGGGTTCGGAGCGCATCCATGGCCCGCTCGAGGCGGTGGTCAAGATTCCAGGCATCATGCTGGTCTAGTTTTTCCTGTACTTGTCCCTGGCGGGCCAGCAGTTTGTCAAAATCTGCGTCCGGTTCGGCAAATTGCAAATTGATTTCTTCAAACTCTTGCAGCAAATCCACAATTTCCTGCACCCCTTCTTCCACCACCTGGCGCACGGTTTTTTCCTTATCCAGTTCTGGTTCTTGCTCTAAAAAACCCACCGAATAACCCGGCGAAAACACCACATCCCCTTGATAATCTTTATCTTTGCCCGCAATAATGCGCAAAAGAGAGGACTTGCCGGAACCATTCAGGCCGATTACCCCGATTTTGGCTCCATAAAAAAAGGAGAGGTATATATTTTTAAGCACTTGTTTTTTGGGGGGATAGATTTTACTCAGCCCCGCCATAGAAAAAATCACGGTTTCGTTGCTCATTTTTTAATCTTTAATTTATATTCACAAACTTATTAATTTAAAGCCAATTAGAAGCTTTTCCAAAAAGAATTCGTTAAACTTGTGGAAAAACGGATTTTGAAACAAAATTCTGCACTCAGCTAAAGCGAAAATGATAAAAATATGGAACTAACCCAAAGAACCCACAAATACGGCTATATCCAGGAGGATAAAATTTTTCTGAAAGGTTTTCTGGATTTTAAAGACCGCCAGATTGGGATGGTAAAAGAATCGGAAGAGGCCTCCCTCAAGTATTTTGATGACCGCTTTGAGATTGCCCGTCAGAAAGTTGTCACCCTGGCCACGCTCATCGAGGAGGCACAAAACAAAGGTTCTTATTTGATGAAATTGGTGCACATGCGCAAGTATTTGGCCAATTTTGATGGATTAGGCGATTATGTCCTGCTTTTTGCCCAGCTAGATGAGCTAGAGAAACGCCTTCGGGCCACGATTTCGGTCAACCGTATCCGCAATCTCGAAATCAAGGAGGCGCTCATCCGGGAGGCCGAAGCCTTGCTTGATGCCGAAGATATGGCCGCCGCAGCGGACCTCATTAAAGAAACCAAGCAAAAGTGGATTAAAACCGGGGCCGTCGTCAAAGAAAAGCAAGACCAACTGGAACAAAAATTTCAGGAAGTCTATGCTGAGTTTTTTATCCGCCGCAAGCAGGCCATCAAAGACAAAACCCGCCAGGCCAGGCATAATTTGCGCTTTTTCCAGAATATCTTAGACCGGGCCGACTATATCAAGAACTCCGATAATTTTGAAAAAACTTTTCAGGATTTTCGTGATTTGCAACAGGCTTGGAAAAAGGGGGGAAAGATACCACACAAAAAAGCCATCATGTTTTGGGAGCGTTTCCGGCAGGCCAATGATTTCTTTTTTGCCCGCTACAAAAATTTTAAAGCCCTTAAACCCGAATACCCGGACCTCACCTCGGTAGAAATCAAGAAAAAGCTGGAAAGCGAACTGAGCGAAGAAGCCGTAAAAATAGCCGCCGAAGATGCCCACCTCTATACTGAAAGGGCCAAAGAACTGCTCATGGAGTGGAAAAAGCTCACCAGTGTGTTTAGAAACCTGGACCGTGAATGCGCCAATCAATTTCGGATTTCCTGTGACCGTATCTTTGAAGAAAGCTACCTAATGCGCGTGGTCAAGCGTAAGTACCCACTCTTTGAAAGTAAACCCCTCGAAGACCGATTGCGTATCAAAACTAGTTTTATGCGTGAACTTATCCGAAGGGACGAAGAAGAGCTTTTGCTCAACGAAGCAGAATTGGAAAAAGAAATCAATAAGAACAATCTTAAGAATAAAAAACTCTTGCAAAACAAGCACAACATTCAAAAAAGAAAAATTGAGGTCAAAAAAATCATTCTAGGCGAACTGGAAGAGCAACTGACAGAACTACGCAACTGAAATTTTGATAAACCCGGAAACTTTTTGCACAGAAATTAATTTCTTGCCTTGAAACTAACAAAAATTGCAAATCGTAATTTTCATCAAACTGCTGAAATAATATGTATTGGACACTAGAACTGGCCTCTTATCTGGAAGATGCCCCCTGGCCGGCTACCAAAGAAGAACTGATTGACTTTGCCGAGCGTTCAGGAGCACCCCTAGAACTCAAAGAAAATCTCCAACAACTGGAAGATGACGGCCAACCTTATGAAAGTATTGAGGAAATTTGGCCGGACTATCCAACCAAAGACGATTTTCTCTTTAACGAAGACGAGTATTAAACGCTTCGGCCCAAGTGCCTAAGCATCCTGGCGGCAAACCTGTTTCTGCCGCCCGAAAGTTGCCGCACTTGGGCTTCATAAGCGAAAGGGGCTATTGCTTTGGAGAAGATACTCGAGCAAAAACAAGTCTTCGGGCGTGGTGGCTTTGATATTTTGATAGCTTCCCTCGATGAGATGAACGGCAATTCCGTGATGCTCTGCCACAGAAGCATCATCGGTCATTGCCGTTGATTTTAACTGGGCATAAGCCGCCTTAATGAGCTTGGTTTGAAAAGTTTGGGGGGTTTGCATCAAAAAATAACGGCTACGGTCGCGTGCTTCGGTGTGGCCGCTGGGCAACATTTCCCGAATAGAATCTTTGAGCCGAACGGCTGTAATGGCACTTCCTTTCTGGGCCGCTACCTGAAAGCTTTCGGCAATGGTGGACAAAGCCACGCAAGGCCGCACCCCATCGTGGATGGCCACAAGGCTTTCTTCTTCCTGAATGTAGGCCAGTCCTTGCCTTACGGAATCGGTGCGGGTTTCCCCACCATTGACTACCACGTGGGGAATCTGAAACTGATATTTTGCTTGTAGTGTGTGCCAGTAATCCTGGTGGGCGGCGGGCAAAACCAGGATAATTTCCGCATTTTCGTCCCACTGCCAAAAGCGGCGCAAGGTATGCATCAAAATAGGTTCTTTCGCTACTTCTAAAAATTGCTTGGGCAGGCTGGCTCCCATACGAGTGCCTTGTCCACCCGCTACAATCAGAACATACTTTTTCATTGCGGCAAAAATCATAGGCCCTTCTATTCAATCAGAAATACTTAGTGCTGCCTAAACTAATGCTTTTTTTTAAATAATCAGCATTGCATCGCCGTAGCTAAAAAAGCGGTACTTTTCCTTAATGGCCACTTCGTAAGCATTCATGATGAGGTCGTAGCCACCAAAAGTGCAGGTGGTCATCAAAAGGGTGGATTCGGGCAGATGAAAATTGGTAATCAGCCCATTCAGGATTTTAAATTCATAGGGAGCAAAAATGAAACGGTCGGTCCAGCCCTGGTTGGGCTTGAGCCAGCCCTGGGCCGAAACAGAGGATTCGAGGGCTTTTACGGTGGTAGCCCCGACGGCCACAACCCTTTTGCGGTTTTCGAGGGCTTGGTTGACCAAATTGGCCGTAACTTCGGGCACGTTAAAGTTTTCGGAATCGGCTTTGTGCTTGGTCAGGTCTTCCACATCTACACTTCTGAAAGTGCCCAGGCCAATATGCAGGGTGATGTAGGCCATCGTAACCCCCTCTATTTCCAGTCTTTTGACCAATTGCTTGGTAAAATGCAGACCAGCCGCCGGAGCGGCCACCGCCCCGATATGCTTGGCAAAAATCGTTTGGAAACGCTCCCGGTCTTCGGGTTCGGTCTGGCGTAGGGCGTGTATATTTTTGGGAAGAGGCGTTTCGCCGAGCTGGTCAATGATTTTGTAAAAAGAATCTTTATCATCTTTGTCAAAAAGAAAACGGATAGTACGCCCGCGGGAGGTGGTATTGTCAATCACTTCGGCTACCAGCTCGCCATTGCCAAAAAAAAGTTTGTTTCCAACGCGGATTTTGCGAGCCGGGTCCACCAATACATCCCAGAGGTGCTGGTCGGCATTGAGCTCGCGCAGCAGAAAGACCTCAATCTTGGCACCGGTTTTTTCTTTGCTACCGTAGAGGCGTGCTGGAAATACTTTGGTATCATTGACCACAAACACATCTCCCTCACCAAAATATTCTACAATGTCCTTAAAAATCCGGTGCTCAATCTGACCCGTGTCGCGGTGCACTACCATTAGTCGGGATTCATCCCGATTGGGCGAAGGGTAGAGGGCGATAAGGCTGTCGGGTAAGTCGAACCTGAATTCGGAAAGTTTCATATTGCAGCTACCAGCGTTAAATTGGCTTGAATTAAATGGCAAACTTAGACAATTGTTTGAAATATTGGTATCTTTGATGCGCTAAGTTTATTTCTAAACTGCTATTTTACGCTTCAAGTTTGTATTATGCGAAGTTTTCGTGTGCTTAGACTTATTGGGGAGAGTCTTTTGTTTGCCGCCCAAGCCTTGCGCTCTAATCTTTTGCGCACAACCCTTTCGCTCTTGGGTGTTTCTATTGGCATCTTTGCCATCGTAGGTGTTTTCACGATTGTTGATTCTCTTGAGCGCAAGATTCGGTCGGATATGGCTTTTATAGGCGATGATGTCATTTATATCCAAAAATTTCCCTGGGGTTTTGGCTCCTCGGATTATCCCTGGTGGAAATACCTGGCCCGGCCCGCCAACACGGTGGAGGAGTTTCGGTTTTTGGAGAAGAACCTCAAAAGTGCTAAGGCGGTGGCTCTTCTCTTGCAAAGGGGCCAAAACAACGTCAGGTTTCAAAATCGCCGCATTGAATCGGTCTTTCTGACGGGCACTACCCAGCAATACCCCTTGATTCAGGAATTGGAAATTGACCAGGGGCGATTTTTTACGGCTTCCGAAACCGAAAGCGGCCGAAATGTGGCCGTGATAGGTGCCGAAATCGCGGAGGCCCTCTTTTATAATCAAAGCCCATTGGGCAAATCGGTCAAAATCCGGGGTCTCCCTTTTACCATTGTAGGAACAATGAAAAAGGAAGGCACGAACCTTTTTGGATTTAGCCCCCGCGACACCCAGGTGATTATTCCTTTTGGAGCCTTTGGTAAAATGTATCGTATTGGTAACCAGGCTGTTGAACCTACTATTGCCCTGAAAGCCTACCCCGAAGACGTGGACTATAGTGCCATTGAAGGGGAGGTGAAAGGCTTGCTTCGCAGCAAACGAGGCCTAAAACCCCGCGAAGAAGATGATTTTGCGCTTAACCGCACAGAAGCTTTCGCCAATGCCATCGGGGCCTTGTTTAGTGTGCTGAGCCTGGCCGGCTCGGTCATTGGTTCTTTTTCAATCTTGGTGGGGGGCTTTGGCATCGCCAATATCATGTTTGTGTCGGTCAAAGAGCGAACCTCTTTAATTGGTATCCAAAAGTCGCTGGGAGCAAAAAATTATTTTATTTTGTTTCAGTTTCTTTTTGAGGCCATTTTTTTGAGTTTAATTGGCGGAGGCGTAGGCTTGTTATTGGTTTATCTCATTTCGCTGATACCTTTTGGTTTTTTTGACTTGGTTTTGTCTTATAAAAATATTTTGGTAGGCGTGCTGGTTTCTTCGGTCATTGGCTTGGTATCGGGAGTGGTGCCTGCCTACATGGCTGCACGGATGGATCCCGTAGAAGCCATTCGTTCTTAGCCACTTAACAAAAACGTAACGTACTCTTTACATAAGATTGAAGGCTAATTGGGGATTATTCTCAAATTTTGGCCAAACATTCTGAAACAGAATAAAATTGTGCAAACAAGCGTGCATTTTTTAAGCTTTCATTTTTTGCTTTATGGATGGGCATAGGACTCTCAGCCTGTCATCGCAATGAAAACTTTATCAAAATCAAGGGCAGTGATTCAGTTTTGCCTATTTCGCAAAAAGAGGCCGAGATTTATATGCAAACCAGCCCCAAGGCAGCCATAACTGTTACGGGCGGAGGCAGCGGGGTAGGCATTGCCTCACTCATTGATGGCACAACGCACATCGCCATGTCCTCACGCGAAATAAAAGTAGCCGAAAAACTGCGGCTCAAAGACCTTAATAAGACCCTACGCGAACGCATTGTGGCTTATGATGCCCTGGCCATTGTTGTACATCCGGGCAATCCGGTCAGCAAAATCACCCGGGAGCAGATAGAAAAAATTTACACCGGCAAAGTAAAAAACTGGAAAGAACTGGGCGGGGCCGACCAGGAAATCGTGGCCTATGCCCGCGAAACTAGTTCGGGAACCTATGAATATTTCAAAGAAGCCCTGTTGGGCAACCGTGAATACGATGCTTCGGTGCTCTCGATGACCTCCAATGGGGCCATTATACAATCGGCCCGACAAACACCCGGAGCCATTGGCTATATTGGCCTGGCGTATATCAATAATACCGTTAAAAGTTTAGAGGTGTCTTTTGACCAGGGTAAAAACTACATAGCCCCAACCTTTGAAAATGCCAAGAAAAAAATTTACCCCGTGTCTCGTCCTTTGTATTATTACTACACAGATATCTACGAAGGCCGGGCCGCGCCTTTTTTAAACTTTGTTTTTTCAGAAAAGGGGCAAAATATTATTAAAGAAATCGGTTATGTGCCGGTAAAATAAATAGCGCAATGGCCAGGACCCGCATTGGTGAAAAATTGATTGAAGGCTTTATTTATCTGAGTGGCACCACCACCACCATAGTGGTGCTGCTGATTGTTCTTTTCTTGTTCAAAGAAGGACTGGGATTGTTTGCCAGCACCCCTCTTGAAGAAGGCTATGTCTTGGCCATCCATCCCCAAAACCCGCTCAAAACCTTAGACGAGGCTTCTATTAAAAAAATATTCAACAAGGAAATCTCCGAATGGGCCGCACTGGGCTGGAAAGATGGCGGCAAGATTAAGCCATTTCTGCCTTCCAATATTGAGAAAACCTTTGAAGCCAAAACCCTCGGACAAGATTTTGAGAATCTCAAACCCATGATGACGGCCTATTTTGAAGCCAATCCTGCTTTGCTGGTGGCGATGCCGGGCCGTTATGTGGATGATAAATTTCCGAAGCTAAAGCTTAGCAATATTAGCCTAGGTGATTTTTTGGGCGGAAAGGACTGGTTTCCCACTTCTCAGCCCATTCATAGTTTTGGCATATTATCCATCATCTTGGGTACAATTTGGATTTCCGTAGGGGCTTTGCTACTGGCCATTCCGATGGGGGTGATTGCGGCCATTTATCTAGCCGAGATCGCCCGCCCCACGCTGCGCGCCCTGGTGATGCCCTTCATCGAGCTATTGGCAGGCATTCCTTCGGTAATTTATGGCTTCTTTGGGCTGGTGGTGATTGTGCCTATCATTCAGCAAACTTTTAACCTGGCCGTAGGAGAAACGGCCCTGGCCGGAAGTATTCTGTTGGGAATTATTGCCTTGCCCACCATCATCACCATTGGCATAGATGCCATTCAGTCGGTGCCCCGTGAATTGAAAGAAGCCAGTCTGGCCTTGGGCGCTAATCACTGGCAAACAATTTACAAAGTGGTTTTGCCTTATGCCATATCAGGGATTGTTTCGGCCGCGATTTTAGGAGTGGGGCGCACAGTAGGCGAAACGATGGCGGTGCTGATGGTAACCGGCAATGCGGCCCAAATACCCAACTCTTTTCTAATGCCCGTGAGGGCCATTACGGCCACTGTAGCCGCCGAACTTGGCGAGGCCCCCCAGGGAGGGATTCACTACAAGGCCCTTTTTATGCTGGCTTGTATCCTGTTTGTATTTACTTTTTTTATGAATTTATTGGCTGAATGGGTGGTCTCAAAGCGTGAGCGAAAATAACTAATCGCCCGCGGTCTGTGGTTCGCCTGGCCTGAAAATACTACGTTCAGCAAAGAGAAATATGTCAAAAAAAACGAACCAAAATATCGTATTTGGGATATTTGCCGCCATTACGGCCCTGGTAAGTATTATCTCCATTGGCATTGTCTTTTATGTGGCCTATCACGGCCTGGGCATCATGAGCTGGCATTTTTTGACCGATATCCCTCGTGAGGGAATGACCAAGGGAGGAATTTTCCCCGCCATCGTAGGGACCCTGGTCTTGATTCTGGTCAGCGCGGTGCTGGCTTTTCCGGTGGGCATCTTTGCCGGGATTTTTATGAATGAATATGCCCGCGATAATTGGTTCAAGAAGTTTGTGCGCCTGATGACCAATAACCTGGCCGGAGTGCCCTCCATTGTGTTTGGCTTGTTTGGCATGGCTTTTTTTGTCAATGGAATCGGCTTTGGGGTCAGCATTATTTCGGGTTGTCTCACCTTAGGCATCCTGGTATTGCCCATCGTGATACGTACCACCGAAGAATCGCTTAAATTTATCAAGCCGGAGTATCGCCTGGCCAGCTATGCAATGGGGGCTACCAAATGGCAAACAATCCGCCGGGTGATTTTGCCGATGGCCTTGCCCAGCATCATTACGGGCCTGATTTTGTCAATAGGCCGAATTGCAGGCGAAACGGCGGCCATCCTCTTTACGGTGGCGGCTTATTATCTGCCCCGTCTGCCGCAGAGTGTGTTTGATGAAGTAATGGCCTTGCCTTATCATTTATATGTGATTGCAACCAGTGGCACAGACATTGAGGCCAGTCGCCCTGCTGCCGATGGTACTGCCCTGGTTTTTACTTGTGATTGTGTTGTTGCTCAATCTGGCGGCCAATTATGTAAAAACGCCGCCTGAACCTCAAAAAGCCCTGATTGTATGCTCAAAATTCTCACTCGCGACCTCAATTTCTATTATGGCCAGTTTAAGGCCTTGCAGAATATCAACCTGGAAATCCAGGCCAATACCGTCACGGCACTCATTGGCCCTTCGGGCTGTGGCAAATCTACTTACTTACGTACCCTCAACCGGATGAATGACCTCATTGAGGGGGCCCGGGTAGAGGGGGAGATTTTGATTGAAAACCGCAATATCTACGACAAAACCTGGGATGTCAACGACCTGCGCAAAAAAGTAGGTATGGTCTTTCAGAAGCCTACACCCTTTCCGAAATCTATTTTCGAGAATGTGGCCTACGGACTAAGGGTGAACGGGGAACACAACAAAAAAAAGATTCACGAAACCGTAGAGCGTTCCCTTCAGCAGGCCGCCCTCTGGGACGAAGTGAAAGACAATCTCAAAAAAAATGCCCTGGGGCTTTCGGGCGGTCAACAGCAAAGGCTTTGCATTGCCCGCACCATAGCCGTAGAGCCGGATGTGATTTTGATGGATGAACCTACCTCGGCCCTAGACCCGATTTCCTCGGCTCAGATCGAAGACCTGGTGCTGGCCTTGAAAGAAAACTTTACCATCGTGATTGTTACCCACAATATGCAGCAAGCCCGGCGGGTGAGCGACAAAACGGCTTTCTTCTTCCTGGGGCAGATAGAAGAATTTGCCAATACCCAAACCTTGTTCGAGAATCCTGTTTCGGAAAGAACCACCAACTATATCCGGGGAAAATTTGGTTGATATAAGCCCATGGCCAAATCTTTTTTCCGAATAAGCATTTTCTTATTTCTGGCAGAGGAAACCAAATTATTTCCAAAGTCTCTACCTTAGCTTTTTTGGCAATGATAACGCTGGCCCACCTTTCCCAAGCCTTACAGAAACTGGCTCCCCTGGCCTATCAGGAGGACTATGACAATGCCGGATTGCTGGTGGGTTCGCCTGCCTTGGAGGTGAAAGGGGTGCTCCTGGCCCTGGATGCCTTAGAACCAGTGCTCGAAGAAGCCCGCCAAAAAAATTGCAATGTGGTGCTCAGCCATCACCCGATTATCTTTAAAGGATTGAAAAAACTCACCGGCCAGCACTATACCGAGCGGGTGGTGATGCAAGCCCTCAAAAACGACATCGCCTTATATGCCTTGCATACCAACCTGGACAATGTGCGGCAAGGGGGCGTAAATTCTAAAATTGCCGAGAAACTGGCTTTGCAGGCCCTACGCCCACTTCAACTACGCCCGCACACCCTCTCCAAACTCACCACTTTTGTTCCCGAAGCCTATACGGAGGCTGTTTTACAAGCCCTGGGCGAAGCCGGAGCCGGACAGATTGGCGAATACAGAGATTGCTCGTTTCGGGTGAAAGGGCAGGGGCGTTTTACTCCTTCCGAACACGCAAATCCTTTTTTGGGGCAGGCCCACCAGCCCGAAGAAGTCAGTGAAGACCGGGTAGAAGTCATCTTTCCGGCCATTTTAGAAAAATCGATTATCCAGGCCCTGCGCCAGGCGCATCCCTACGAAGAAGTGGCCTATTACCTGCATCGCCTAGAGAATGAAAACCCCGAAGTAGGAAGCGGGGCCATTGGCACTTTGCCCCAGGCCCTGGAAGAGGCAGCGTTTTGGCGTATCTGAAAGAAAAAATGAGCCTGGCGGTCATTCGGCACACAGCTTTTACGGGCAAGCGCATAGAAAAAGTGGCGGTTTGTGGCGGCGCAGGCAGTTTCCTGACCCAGTTGGCCATTGCCCAGGGCGCACAGGCCTTTGTGAGTGCCGATTTTCGCTACCACGAGTTCTTTGAAGCGGATGGCCAGCTGATGATTGCCGACATTGGCCATTATGAGAGTGAGCGCTTCACTTCCGAATTGCTGCAAGAATATCTACAGAAAAGCTTCCCCGGCTTGCCCGTCTTGTGTACGGCCCACTCTACCAATCCCATCCGCTATTATTCCTGAGAAAAGCCAGGGTTTTTGTTTAAGTTGATTTTTTTTGAAAACGCAAACGATTGCAATTTTCCAGGATTTGCTTTTTTCTTAGCTGATTTGGTACATTTGGGTGAAGAATGAAAAAAAATCATTTCAAACCTTATTCCCAATCCAATGAAAACACGTTTCGCCTGGACTTTTGGCTTGTTCATAGTGCTTTTGCTTTGGCAATGCCAGTCTAAACCCACCGCCCAAGATGAAAACACGGCCAAGCAAGATGCTACCCAGAAGGAAACCGCGCCTGCCCAAGGCCTGAAGCACCCCGAGTGGAGTAAAAATCTCAGTATTTACGAGGTCAATATTCGCCAATACACACCCGAAGGCACTTTTAAGGCTTTTCAGACCCATTTGCCCCGCCTCAAAGCACTGGGCGCAGATATTCTCTGGCTAATGCCCATCAACCCCATAGGTGAAAAAAACCGCAAGGGCAAATTGGGCAGTTATTATGCCGTGAAGGATTATAAGGCCGTAAATCCGGAGTTTGGCACCATGGACGATTTTAAAAACCTGGTCAAAGAAGCCCATAAGTTGGGAATGTATGTGATTGTGGATTGGGTTCCCAACCATACGGCCTGGGATAATCCTATTGCCGCCGAACACCCCGACTGGTTTGCCAAAAATGAAAAAGGAGAATTTACGCCGCCCAAAGGAACCGATTGGACCGATGTGATTCAACTGGATTACAGCCAGCCTGGCCTGCGCCAATATATGAAAGAAGCCCTGCAATTTTGGGTCAAAGAGGCAGATATTGATGGCTACCGCTGCGATGTGGCGGGCAAGGTTCCCACCGATTTTTGGAATGAAGTACGGCCCGCCCTCGATGCCATTAAGCCGGTGTTTATGCTGGCTGAGTGGGAAGCGACCGATTTGCACGAAAAGGCTTTTGATATGACTTATGCCTGGTCTTTTTATGACCTTATGCACCAGCTTCACAAGGGAAAAAACAATGCCGACTCGGTTCGGAAATATTTTCAAAAAGACCTGGCCGAATACCCGGCCTCGGCCTATCGGATGCGCTTTGTGGATAACCACGACAAAAACTCCTGGGATGGCACAATGTTTAGCCAGTTTGGGGCCTATCTGGAGGCTTGCATTGTGCTCACGGGCACAGCCAAAGGCATGCCCCTTATCTACACCGGGCAGGAGGCAGGGCTGGACCGCCAATTGAAATTTTTTGAAAAAGATGAGGTCAAATGGCAGGAGCACCCCATTGGGGATTTGTATAAAAAGCTTTTTAAGCTCAAAAAAGAACATCCGGCCCTTTGGAATGGCGCATTTGGCGGCGAAATGCATTTGACCAAAAACACCCAGCCCGCCGAGGTATTCAGCTTTGTGCGAGAGAAAGAGGGCAAAAAAGTGCTGGCTGTTTTTAATTTTTCCAAGAAAGCCCAAAAAACCCAGATTCAGGATGAAAAAGCAGCAGGCGAGTACCAGGATTATTTTGGGGCACAAACCCTCAAAATTACGCCTGAGGCTTCTCTTGACCTGCCACCCGGGGGCTATCGGGTGTTGGTACAGAAGTAGTCCCTGAGAAAATATAAAAAAAGCAAGTCCTGCCAGAAAGCAGTGCACTTGCTTTTTTTCTAAAAACTTGTCTGGGCGCGGCTACGCTACCCTGCACCGCCAAACAACCGGCTGGCAGTAGCACTGGTAATCTCCGCCACGGTCGGCAGGGGTACCTGCTTCACTTCGGCCAGCTTTTGCGCCACCAGCAACAAATAAGCGCTTTCGTTGCGCTTGCCCCGGTGGGGCGTAGGAGCCAAATAGGGCGCATCGGTTTCCAGCACCAGATGCTCTAGCGCAATACTGGCCAGCA
>JAAUUB010000236.1 GCA_012031215.1 Microscillaceae bacterium
GCCTGGCACGCCATCGCCCGGATGTATAATGCCGAAGCGGCTAAATTTAACCTTACCGTCTCGGTAGGCTACATTTTGCTCAACATTGACCTGGAAAAGGCACTCCTGCCACTAAAATAGCCCCTTTGTTGGGCCTTGAAGCCCGTAGCATTACCCGCACCCTGCGCAATATGGAAAAAGAGGGCTTTATCGTGAAGGTACAAGATGCGCACGACCGGCGTTTTTTTCGCATTTTTCTGACCGAAAAAGGAAAAGTTGCCCGGGAGGTTTCCCGTCAGACCGTGCGGCGCTTCAACAAAGCAGTGCAGGATACGGTATCGGACGATAAATTGCAGGTCTTTTTTGAGGTTATTCAAAAGGTGCATCAAATCATCGACAGCGGGATATTTAGCCAGCCTGCCCCGCTCAATGAGGCTCCGCTGGCCGTTTATTAATGTAATTTAGGGCCTTTATTACGGGCAAAATTGCTGCAGAAACGCCGGAGCTTCCAAATAGCCCAGGCTTTGAGCCATTTTCCAATCGGCGCAGGCTCCGGCCAGGTCGCCCAGGGCTTGTTTGAGCCGTCCTCGATACCACCAAGCCTGGGCATTTTCCTTTTCTTTGGCAATCACCTGGTTCAAATCGGCCTCTGCTTCCGACCATTTTTGGGTATAAAAAGCTGCAATGCCCCGCCCCAACCTGGCTTTCCATTGATAAGGATTGAGTGCCAATAAAGTAGTGCAGGTGGCCTCTAGTTCGGCATAACGGCCGGCCTCCAACAGCCATTCTGCGGCCAAGA
Source organism: Microscillaceae bacterium (assembly GCA_012031215.1). Classification (GTDB taxonomy): domain Bacteria; phylum Bacteroidota; class Bacteroidia; order Cytophagales; family Microscillaceae; genus JAAUUB01. The sequence continues at coordinate 779 of JAAUUB010000236.1, forward strand.
GCAAGCCTGCTTCATGCTGGGGCTGGAGCTGGAATAAAGTCTGGAGATGACGGGCAGCCTGGAGGGAGTCGCCCCCTTCGCGTTCCAGGCGGGCCAGATGAAAATGGGCTTCGGGCGAATTGGGCAGACGGCGTAAGGTTTCTCGGAAGTCATTTCGGGCCGCTTGATCCTGTCCCTGGGCCAGGTGTGCCAATGCCCGCTGCAAATACGCTGGTCCAATTTCAGGATTGATTCCCAATAATTTATCAAAATTCTCGATGGCTTTGTCATATTGCTGGGTTCCGGCTTCCAGGAGCCCCCGGTTATAATAGGCCTCAAGATAATCAGGCTTATAAGCAATGGCCAAGTCAAAATTTACCAGGGCCGCATTTACGTTTTTGAGGCGGTATTCGGTCAGGCCTTTGAGAAAATAAGCCGGAGCAAAATCGGGTTTTTTTTGCAAGAGGCTGTCCAGAACATCCAACACCCGAAAATACTGACCCTCGGCAAACCTTTGTTGGGCCTTTTTAAAAAAAAGTGAATCCAGGGCTTGGGCCGGAAGGGAAATTATTCCCGGCCCCCCGGCCAATATCCAAATCACGAGCAGGACTGATGACCTCATTTTCTTGGTTTTAAAGGGTGATAATAAAAAAAGCCTTCTGCAAAACAGAAAGCCTTTATGAAGGTAAACTCAAAATCATTAATAAACAATTCCTTCTGGGCTATTTCCCTTTACTTAGAACATAGGCACCAGCGCTTTTTCCAGGTTTTTTAAGGCCCGCACACATTCATCGCGCCCGCCAAGGGTATTCATCAAAATTTCGTACCCGTTTTCCACAGGCCGCACGGCTACATAACGATTGGTGTAGCCAAAAAGCTTGCTCTTTTGTTTTCCATTCAGGTTAGTGGCCTGGCTGATGAGGTCATAATTTACCTGCTCAATTTGATAATGGCTAGTCATAAATTTTTTAATGATAGTTTAACATTCCCCTGCAAAATCTTTACGAAAAACCTTTCCGAAATGTTTGAATTTTCCGATTAATCTTGCATGCGACTAAATACACGATTTATTTCCTCATTTTTAAAAAAATTTGGAATGAAGGTCTTTCTTAAACTATTCCCCCGCCCGGTTATTGTAGGTCAAAGTAAAAAAATAACCCGGAAGGCATCTTATTGGGCAAAAAAGAGCCGACGATTGGCAAGGAAATGATATAGTTTATTGATTTAGTTATGTTTAACATTAGAATAGTTAAAAATCTGTGGAAAATCTGTGGAAAATTTATTTTTAAACCGTAAATCAATTGCAAAAACAGTATATTAAGAATGCAAATAGTCGCTTGTACTTCTAAACTTATAGAAACCCCTTCTCAAGTCATCAACCTGTTTCAAATTATCAGATATGGAAAAATTTCCCTTTTTTTGATAACTACTGCTGCTATTACTGTTGGTGGTTAGCCTAACTTCGTTTGCCCAAAGCACTCTTTTTAAGGGCAAAGTAGTCTATAAGGTAAAAATGGCCCAGCGAAAAGACAATCCCGGGGAATTAAAAAACCTTGAGATGACCGCCAATTTTGAGGTAAAGCAATATATTTTACAATTTCAGCCTCCCTATACGCTGGTGAGCACGGTGCGCGAAGGCATTGGTTTGCGCAAGGAAATCTTGTTTGATGCAAGCAAGCAACTGATATACCTTTTTAACTACGAAAACAAACTAGTGCCCCAGGCTAGTGTGCATCCGATGAGGCACCCTGCCCCCGATTATACCGTTGAGAAAGTACCTATTCAGGAAGAAGTGGCGGGTTTTCCGTGCCAGAAGTATAAAATCACCCGCCATAATGCCGAGGGCTTGCTCTTGACCCAGTATGCCTGGTACTCCGCGCGGCAGCCTTTTTTTGTCAATTTCCCCAAAGAATGGCCGGATATGGCCGACGATATTCCGATTTTTGTGGAAGGGATACCTGGTTTTCCGGTGCAGATAGATATGCCTTTTTATCATTTTCCGCTTGCGGCCATGGTCAAAAACCCCTATGCCTATATGGGGCTTGTGCTGACTTTGCAAGAAGTGAAGTATGAATCTTACCCAGCAGACCTATTTGCGCTACCCAAAGTGCTCAAAAAATAGAAGTATCTCGCCTTCCTACAGGATTTTGTGATTCTTTCATCGGCCAAAAAACCCTCTCTAGCTACGGATGCATAAAAAACCCGGCGGTTGTGGTTTGAGGGTAAATGCCTCAAATACTTCCCCTAATCCCTGGCTTTCATTTCCAATGAATCAGTGGGCAATTATCTTGGTATTTATTTCTCGAGGAATTTTTCTCCGTGGGTATGAAGAAACGCTAAGCCTCAGCATTTTTTTCAATTTGAATCAAGGGATTTTTTCTGGCAAAATTGAAAAAACCTTTATCGGGGAAGTTTCTCAGGGCTTTGCTAAATATAAAAATGCGCTGGTCTTGTTTTTATGATTTTGGCGCAGCTAAGCTACAAAAAGCTGGCAAAAAACAACCCGTCAAAATCTGCATTTCAACGGGCTTAAGAGAGGAGTGGACCCTGCAGGATTCGAACCTGCGACCCCCTGCTTGTAAGGCAGGTGCTCTGAACCAGCTGAGCTAAGAGTCCTTATTTTTTTAAATTCTTGCCTTGTTTGTCCCATTTTGCAACGAGGTGTTTGAATGGGACTGCAAATATAGCGGCACTTTCGAGATTCGCAAAAAAATACCTGAAAATTTTCAAAAATTATTTTTCAAAAAGGCGGCAATAGAAGCTGGGGGCAGGGTCCTGAATGGGAAGGAATTCAAAAGAAAAAAAATGAGGCCTCATTTGAAGCCTCACTTTTGGAAGAAGAGCACCTTTTCTGCTTATTGCTTGAAGATGTTCATGTCAAAAGTAGCCCCTAAATATACAATACGGCCAATGGGGGCTGAACCATATACCTGGATGGCTTCGGCATCCAGAAGGTTAGTTCCTCCCAGTCGGAAGCTGGTGTAAATCTTAGGCACTTTGTAGGTAATCTGGGCATCCAGGGTGGCAAAAGACTCGATATTGCCTTGGTCAAAAGGCATAAAATATTCGTAGTCGGTTTGCCAGCGTACATTCAGGTTGTAATTCAGGTTTTTGTAGGGCTCGCCATTGATACCAAAATTAAACTTATGCTCGGGGGTGTTGAACCCGGCAATGAAGTCGGCAGGCAGGTCTTCAATCCAAGACCAGGTGTAGTTGGTCGCAATGTTGAAAGACTTAGTGATGTAGTACTCGATTCCGATTTGGAAGCCTTGGGTCGTTACTTCTTGGTCGGCATTGAGCCATACCTGAATCAGTCGGGTGCGATCTGGTGAAACTGGGTCAAAATTTGGTGAATTTGGATCCCTTTCTGATGGATCAGGGGTTAATCCTGACTCTCTCGCAATAAAGCGGTTTGAACCTATAAAATCTGTGTAAGTGCTGCGATAGTAACTTGCATCCACGTAAAAGCCATCAAACAAAATGCCTTTGTAGCCTACTTCCCAAGAATTCATTCGTTCCAAGTCAAGTGGATTCACGAATACAGATTGGCCATCGGTGGCTCGGATTGCTTCAAATCCTCCCCGCTGATTTTCCCCAATGTTGCCTAACAAAATCACAGGGCCGATATCGAGGAAGATGTACTGATCCACCATTGTAGGCTGGCGATAGGCAATGGCATAGCTGGCCCGGAAATTATGCTGGCGGTCAGCCCCGGCTGAATACACCACGGAGGCTCGGGGCGAGAAGCGGGCATCAAAGTTTCTGAAACCATCCACGCGGGCGGCAAAAGAAAACTTCAGGCGTTCTTCTACAAAAGCTTTGGAGATTTGAGTATATACTCCCCATTGATTGTTTTTGATTTCGTTGCGCACAGCCCGGGTAGAACCATCGGCATTGAGCGGACTGCCATCGCCATCGCTAAACAGGGTTCCGTCCGAAGTCAGGGTAAAATCCCGGAAATTACCCCCAACAATGATGTTCACTTGTTCAATGGGCAATTTGTACTGGGCACTGAAATCATTGAACCAGGAATTATTGTTAAATCGTGGGTTAAAAGCTCCCGTATCTGCCAGTCCCAACTCTCGGGCACGGTCAAAACGGGCTTCACCTGCTCTTGGTAAGATGTTTGCCGCAGCAGTCTGGGCGGTCAGATAAGCTTGATTGACATCTTGTCCTGCCTGACGAGCTGCAACGAAGTTTCCTAACCAAGTTTGAGCGTATGCAGAGCTATATAACGTTCCTGTTGCAAAAGGATTAGTGCTGCCTTCCGGGGCTTCATAAGGTTTAAATTGCATAGAAGTTCCTAAGAAACTCAAATCATAGGTATCTCCGGGTCTGTCTTCATTGCGATACCAACGTACAAACCAGTTTTCACTTTTAACTTCGGCATGCGCATAATTAAACTCCAGTTTTTCCCAGGCGTAACGGTTCGAGCTTTGGTAAAGCCCGGAACCCTGGCCAATACGATAGCCCACACTGGCCTGGATTTTATCCGTGATAAGGTAGTGCAAAGAACCTCCCAGGCGCAGATTGGAGCCTTGATAATCACTTCCACCCACCAGGTCAAGTTCAGAAAAACCTGGTGTAAAGCGTTCCTGAAAATCCTAAGCTTCCAAGCGTAATAGGTTGCCCCATTGGATTTAGGCCGATTACTGTGCCAGCATTTATGTTGGCGGCAAGGGATAACTCTCCGTGCCGGTGAATGGCATCCCAATTACGTCCATCACCAAAAGGATTATTGTTAGTTACAATTAACTGACTTCTGGGAGTATCATCCTCGCCGATAAAATCATTGGCCGTAATGTAAGAAGCCAGAATTTTTACCGCAAAGCGATTGCCGATTTTGGCCGCAAAACGCAGTTGGCCGTCTAGCAGCGAGCGCTCGCCGCCGCGCAGCGAAACCGTAAGGCCCGGATATTTGAAGGGGTCCTTAGAGTTGGTAACCACTACCCCGTTAAAGGCATTGGCACCATAGAGGGCCGAGTTGGCCCCGTAAATAATATCTACCGATTCAATATCCAGTTCGGGAATCCCGCCAATATTGCCCGCATAGAGGTTGAGCGAAGGCGATTGGTAGTCAATCCCATCGGCAATCTGGATGATGCGCTCCGACTTGGCCGAGTTGAAGCCCCTTGTGCTAAGCACAGTAATCAAAAAGCTGGATTGGTTCACGTCCACGCCCTTGAAACGGCCCAGGCTCGAGAAAATCTCTGAAGAAGGCTGGGTCTCCAATTGCTTGATGCCAATAGATTCAACTGTTACGGGGGTTTCCAGCACTCTTTCTTCCACCCGCGAAGCCGACACAATGACCTCGTCGGCCATCAGGGTGGATTCCTCCAGGGTCAGCTCAATGTTGGATTGTCCGCTGCTCACTTCCAACTCTTGGGTCTTATAGCCCACATAAGAAAAAAGTAAAACAACATTGCCCCTGCCAAAGTCGGGCTTCAGACTGAAGCGCCCATTGACATCTGTGGTGGTGCCAATAAAGGTGCCTTTAACGGTAACGCTCACCCCAATCAGGGCTTCACCGTTTGCATCCTTGACGGTACCACTCACCCCCTGGGCCTGTGCTGCGATGCTGGTCAGCATCCACAAAGAACCCAAAATAAATGCGGTGAAAAATTTTCTCATACTTGCGATTTGTTTTAGGATGATGAAAAAATAATAAACAAAAAATGATTACAAACTTAGTTAGCAAAACCATAACAACCTAAAATTTGTTAGATTTTTTAGTTGAAATTATACTTTACCAAAGTCAAAGTCAATTTCAGCCTCTTTGAATACCAATCTTGGCCCAGGCCAGCCGGGCCTAAGAATTATTGGGTGATTTTTGGTATTTTTTAAATATTTATTATAATATTGCAGCATTATAGGCCCTGCCTATATTTTAAAATATAGTATACTACTACTTTTGTAG
>JAAUUB010000237.1 GCA_012031215.1 Microscillaceae bacterium
AAGTTGGTGCCTTTGGTGCCAACTTTACATTTTTTTTCATTCTTGCTAAATAATCATCCCGGCGGCTACGGTTTCATTGCTTGCTTCATCCACCAAAATAAGACTTCCGGTGTATCGGTTTTTCCGGTAGCTATCTACAAAAAGGGGCTGCGTGGTGCGCAAACTTACCCGGGCAATGTCGTTCATCTGGATTTCCAGTTGGTCGGTGATGCGGTGCAGGGTGTTGATGTCCATCCTATACACTACCTCTTTGATAATGGCCCGGGCTTCGCGGCTGGTGTGCATCACATAATATTTGGCCCGGGGCTGTGGGGGCTTGGGATGCAACCAGCAAAGCATGACTTCCAGGTCTTGCTCTACCCGGGGTTGGTTGCGCGAGCGCACCAACATATCCCCCCGGCTGATGTCCAGATCATCTTCCAGGGTAATACTGACCGACATGGGAGCAAAGGCCTCGGCCAGGCTTCCATCCAGGGTATCAATGCTTTTGATTTTGGAGCTAAAGCCAGAAGGCAGTACGCTTACCTCATCGCCGGGTTTGAAAACTCCGCTGACAATCCGGCCCGCATAGCCCCGATAATCATGATGTTCGGTGGTGTGGGGGCGGATAATGTACTGCACCGGAAAGCGGCAGTCAATGTGGTTATAATCACTTCCGATGTAGATGTTCTCGAGCAGATAGAGCAGCGTTGCGCCATCAAACCACTCCATCCGTGGGGAACGGTTGACAATATTGTCGCCTTTGAGGGCCGAAATGGGCACAAAATGAATATCCGGCACCTCGAGCTTGGCGGCAAATTTCTTAAACTCCGTTACGATTTGTGCATAGACCTCCGCTTGGTAATCCACTAAATCCATTTTATTGACACACAAAATCAGGTGGGGGATTTTGAGCAAGGAGGCAATGAAGGCATGGCGGCGGGTTTGCTCCAGGATGCCTTTGCGGGCATCCACCAGGATAAGGGCAAGATTGGCCGTAGAGGCCCCCGTAACCATGTTGCGGGTATATTGGATGTGGCCGGGAGTGTCGGCAATGATAAATTTGCGTTTGGGCGTAGCAAAATAGCGATAGGCCACGTCAATGGTAATGCCCTGTTCGCGTTCGGCTTTGAGCCCATCGGTGAGCAGGGACAAATCCACGTGTTCCAGGCCTTTTTGGCGGCTGCTTTTTTCCACCGCCTCCAGTTGGTCTTCAAAAATCGTTTTTGAGTCGTACAGCAAGCGCCCAATCAGGGTGCTTTTGCCATCATCTACACTGCCCGCTGTGGTGAAGCGAAGCAGTTCCATGTCAAGGTAGTTTTCCATTCGTATCGTGCCGCCTTTTTGCTAAAGGCAGATTTAGTTTTGCAATAAATAAAAATGAAGCTTTAAAAATAGCCCTGTTTTTTTCGGTCTTCCATGGCGGTTTCCGAGCGCTTATCATCGGCCCGGGTGCCCCTTTCGGTGGTGCGGGCCGAGGCTACCTCTTCAATGATTTCACTCAATTGGGTGGCCGAAGAGTGTACCGCGCCCGTGCAGGTGATGTCGCCAATCGTGCGAAAGCGTACCGTCATCTCTTCTACTTTTTCTTCTTCCTTGAGCATCATAAAATCGGCATAGGCCAAGATGACCCCATCGCGCACAAAACAGGGCCGCTGATGAGAGAAGTAAAGGGAAGGCAAGTCAATATTTTCCAACAAAATATACTGCCAGACATCCATTTCGGTCCAGTTGCTGATAGGAAAAACGCGAAAGTGCTCGCCCACGTGTTTTTTGCCATTGAAAAGGTTCCAAAGCTCCGGGCGTTGGTTTTTGGGGTCCCACTGCCCAAAGTCATCGCGGTGCGAAAAAAAACGCTCTTTGGCCCGGGCTTTTTCTTCGTCGCGCCGGGCACCGCCCAGGGCCGCATCAAACTTGTGCGCTTCCAGGGTATCGAGCAAGGTTACCGTCTGCAAAACATTTCGGCTGGCATTGTAGCCCTTTTCTTCCACCACGCGGCCTTTGTCAATAGACTCCTGCACAGAGCCTACGATAAGATTGGCCCCGATTTTTTCTACCAATGCATCCCGAAAAGCAATGGTTTCGGCAAAATTATGCCCCGTGTCAATATGGAGCAAAGGAAAAGGAATCCGGGCCGGATAAAAGGCCTTCCGTGCCAGGTGGGTCATCACGATAGAATCTTTGCCCCCCGAAAAAAGCAGCACCGGCTTTTCAAACTGGGCGGCTACTTCGCGAAGCACATAAATAGATTCAGACTCCAGTTCTTTGAGATGGTTGATATGGTAATCAATCATATTGTTATTGTCCTGATTATTAATGTTTTAGGTGTTTTGCTCCAGGGCCAGGGCGGGCTTTAAATACGTCATCAACTGGGCTAAGGAGGCTTCCAGGCTTTGGGTATGACTTTTCAGGTGTATTTCGGGCTGGGCTGGTGCCTCAAAAGGGGCATCAATGCCCGTAAAATTTTTGATAATGCCGGCCCGGCTTTTGGTACAGGCCTTTCACGTCGCGCTGTTCACAAACTTCAAGGGGACAATCCACAAATACTTCCACAAATTGCCCTTCGGGAAAGAGGGCCCGTACGCGGGCACGGTCTTCACGATAAGGCGAGATAAAAGCTGTGAGCACTATCAGGCCGGCATCCGTCATCAGTCGGGCTACTTCGCCAATGCGCCGGATATTTTCGCGGCGGTCTTCCTCAGCAAAGCCCAGGTCGGCGTTCAGCCCGGCCCGCACATTGTCGCCATCCAGGATATAGGTATGGCATCCCTGGCCAAAGAGGCATTGCTCCAGCAAATTAGCCAGGGTAGATTTGCCCGAACCCGAAAGCCCCGTAAACCAGATGACCAAAGACCTGTGCCCTTTATGTTGGTTGCGGGCGGCCTGGCCAAGGTGATGTTCTTGAGGAATGATAAATTTTTCTTCGGCCATAATTTCAATTATTTGGCAAACGTACAAGATTTGCCCCGAAACTCAAAAAATCGGCTCCGCCTCGGTATAGGCCTGCACCTGGGCTTTGAGCTGCGCCGGGCTAAGCCAATGGGTATTTTGGGAAGAAACGTAGGCCGAGGGCAAGGTGAGTGTGGGCGGGCCGGAAATCATTTCTTTGCAAACAGCCGGCGGATAGACAACAAAATGATGCGCAAACTCCTGGGCCCGGGCGCGGTCTTCCGCCGAAATCAATTCTTCATGAAGTTTTTCGCCGGGTCTCAGGCCAATAATCTTGGTGGGCAAATCCGGGGCAATGGCCCGGGCCAGGTCGGTGATGCGGTATGAAGGCACTTTGGGCACAAAAACCTCGCCCCCCTGCCCTTCGGCAATCGCCCGGAGCAAGAGCGCGGACTCCACCCCCACCGGCACACTGAAACGGGTCATTTGCGGATGGGTTAAAGGCAATTGTTCGCCTAATTGTACTTTTTCTAAAAATAAAGGAACCACCGAGCCTCTTGAGCCTAAAACATTGCCATAGCGCACCACCGAGAAAATTGTGCGTCGGGCGGTTTGTGCTTCGGTAGCCGCCAGAAACAGTTTGTCGGCGCATAATTTGGAACCTCCATACAAGCTCACCGGGTTGACGGCCTTGTCGGAAGAAAGGGCAATGACCTTGCGGACTTTCTGGGCCAGTGCGGCCCGAATCACATTTTCGCTGCCCAGCACATTGGTTTTGATAAATTCCATTGGATTGGCCTCGGCAGTATCTACCTGCTTTAGGGCGGCGGCGTGGATGAGCAAATCCCCCTCGGCAAACACCTCCATCAGCTTATCGCGGTCGCGCACATCGCCCAACACAAACCGTAATTGAGGAAAACGCTCCGCCGGAAAATACTGCCGCATTCGGTATTGCTTGTATTCATCCCGGGAGAAAATCAGGATTTGCCCCGAAAAAAGATTTTCGTGCAGGAGTTTTTTGACAAATCGGCGGCCAAAAGAGCCGGTGCCGCCTGTTATCAAGATGCGTGAATAAGATTCGAGGGCCTTCATGTGCTAAAATTGCCCCAAAGATAATGCAGAAAATCTTGGGCCCGGCCAAAACCTCAGGAGATTGTCTCAATTCCCGGTGTGTAATGCATCAAGAATCAGCCTTTGTACAGACAATCAAAGACCAATACAGCCAGCCGTCGGGCAAGACTTCCTCTTGCGGGCAAAAATTGTATTGCAAAATCGGGGCAGCGTGGGGCAAATGTATTGTATTCTACCAGGCTAGACCCTTCTCAAAGGGCCTGGGCTGTCCAGGCGGCACTGGACAAGCACAGGGTCAGGGCTTGGGCAAATATTTATCCACCTGGGCCAGGTCGGCTTCGGTGTCAATGGCAAAGGTTTCAAACTCGGTGAAGCCCACCTTGAGACGATAATGCCCCAGCCAGCGCAATTGCTCCAGGCCTTCGGCGGCTTCCAGCGCAGAGGGGGGCAGGTGGGGAATGGCCGCCAACACTTCGGCCCGAAAGCCATAAATGCCAATGTGTTTGTAAAAGGTATGGTGCTGAAGCCAGTCGGCCCGGGGGGCTTTTCGCAAATAGGGAATGGGGCTACGGCTCATATACAGCACTTCTTGCTGGTGATTGAGGACAATTTTGGCTTCTTTCTCTTCTTGTAGCTCCTCGAGGGTCTCTATTTTTTTGGCCAGGGTGGCTATTTGGGTATCGGCCTGGTCAAATAGCGCGGCTACCTGGTCTATCTGTTGGGGATTGATAAAAGGCTCATCGCCCTGAATATTGATGACTACCGGATAGCTTTCGCCCCATTGCCGGGCTACTTCGGCACAGCGGTCTGTGCCGCTGTTATGGGCCGGGCTGGTCATGATGGCTTCTCCGCCAAAGCTTTTGACATGTTCAAAAACGCCTTCGTGGTCAGTGGCCACCAGCACCTTGTCCAGGCGGGTGGCCCGGCAGGCTTGATTATATACCCTTTGCAGCATAGATTGCCCGCCAATGTCGATGAGCACCTTGCCGTGCAGACGCTGCGAATCGTAACGGGCGGGTATAATGCCTAGAATATTGTTTTTCATGGAAATTAATTACTGGCTTTCAAACTTTCCCAGGTTTCTTGCAGCAATCGGGGGCGTTCGGTTTCGCTCAAAGATTTTTGTACCTTTTCGGGGTCATAGCCAAAGAGCAGCCTTTCCTTGATGGCTTTGGCAACGCCGTCGGGCACACAAGTCTCCCAGCCTGCCTGTCCGTTGCGGATTTGTTGCAAGACCTGGTCAGAGATAATATGGAGGCCTTCGGCTTCAAAATTGCGGATATTTTCAATCTTGTCATTGGCCAGGAGATACTGATAGAGGTCCACCAGGTTTTCGGGCAGTTCAAAATTTCGACAGGTATAGAGCTCGCCGGATTTGCTGCGGTGGTGGGCCGGATAGACATATAATTTCACGTTGCGGCTAAAAAGCGTGCTGAAAGATTCGAGGATGCCTCCCCGGAGAGTTTCATAATACTTTTCATCAAAAATCATTTCCAGGGCATAAATGCCCAGCACAATGCCGATTTTTTCTTTGGTAAACTCCGAAAAATAAGTTACCAGGCGGTAATATTCCTGATAGTCGGAAATCATGACCGTACAACCCAATGAGCTGAGAATATCTACCCGGTCTAAGAAATCTTTATAGTCAATTTCCTGGTCTTCGCTGCCTTGCCGAAGGTCATTGAGGGTAAGTTCCGTCAGTATTTCGATGCGGTCTTTGCGCACATCTTCTTCCTGGCTAAAAAGGTCATAACCCCGCTTGAGCATGTCCAGGTTGACATGGGTAAGGGGGCGAAAACGGCCTCGCAAGGCCAGAATATTTTTTTTGTAGAGCAAATCGGCGGGCGGAATCACGTGCCCATCCGGCCCGAAAATGGCTGCGTGGGTCAGTCCGTTTTTGACCAGTTGCAGGCTCAAAAGACGATTGTCAATATGCTCAAAATCTGGCCCGGCCAGTTTGAACATATCCACCTCTATCCGGTCGCGGGAGAGATTGTCCATCAAAGAGATAATCATCTGTTCGGGGTCCTGGTAATGAAAATAGCAGGCATAAATCATACTGACCCCTATCGTTCCGAGGGCGTGTTGCTGATTGATGGCATCGCTGTCTTGCATCTTGACGTGCACGATGAGGTCATTGGGAGGCGACTGCGGGTGGAGCTGAAACCGAACCCCAATCCAGCCGTGACCCTGATTGGTTTTTTGGTAGTTAATCGTGGTTACGGTATTGGCAAAGGCAAAAAAACAACGCTCAAAGCCCATTTTGATGCCCAGTCTTTGCTCCAGGAGGCGATATTCCTTGTCCAACATCTTCATCAGGCGCGATTGCACCACATAACGGCCGCTCTCTTCTACCCCATAAATGGCATTGCTGAAGGTCATATCATAGGCCGACATGGTCTTGGCAATGGTATTGGAAGCCCCCCCGGCTTTGAAAAAAACGGCGGCCACTTCCTGTCCCGCGCCTATTTCGGCAAAGGAGCCATAGGTATTGGTCTCGAGATTCAAGCGCCGGGCTTTTTCGCGGGCACTCAGGGCTTTACTTTCCATAAGATTTGTGATTTGGGTTGAGGTCTGGGCCTTTTCCTGCCATTTATACGCTACCAAAAATAAAGGTTTACAAGCAGAATCAACAATATTTTTGCCAGCTTCCCCAAAACACCACCCGGATATTTGCAAAATTGCCTTTTTACAAAAACCCCGGTTATTCTAAAACCAAGGCTTTGGAATACAC
>JAAUUB010000031.1 GCA_012031215.1 Microscillaceae bacterium
AACATCCATTTAAGGGTTTTTGTGTTTTTTGCCAGATAATAAAAGTGTTCTCTTTCATTTTGTATTGCTATAAAATAGAGCCTTGAGAGTTGAGGGCCCCTTCCCTGATAAATAAACGTTGCCGAAAAAATATTTCCAGATTTAATAGTCTAATATTAAGGATTTTTTCTGGCTAAACAATTTTTCCCAAGCTTTTTCTCTAAAATTCTTTTTCTAGGCAGAAAGAACGATTCAAGGGCCAGCACTTCACCAATTATGGGGGTTTTTTGCGTAATATTGCGATTATATCCAAATCTGATACCTTTTATGTTGGGACAACAAATCCTGAACTATCGCATCACGGCCAAAATCGGCGAAGGAGGTATGGGAAGTGTTTTCAAGGCGCAACACACCCAGCTCGACCGTCCGGCCGCCATCAAAGCCCTCCACCCCAATCTGGTCAGCAATGCCATGATTCGAGAGCGTTTTAAGAATGAAGCCGCCACCATGGCTCACCTCCGCCACCCCAACATTGTGAGCCTTTATGACTATCTGGAAACCCCTCAAGGGCTTTTTCTGATTATGGAGTTTGTAGAAGGCTATCCCTTGGACCGATACATACAGGAAGTTTCCGGCCCTATTCCCGAGGCCCGGGCCCTGGCTTTGTTTACAAAGATTTTGGAAGGCTTTGCTTATGCCCACCAGCAAGGGGTGGTGCATCGTGATATTAAACCTTCCAATCTTATCATCAGTGCCGACGGGCAGGAAGTCAAAATACTTGATTTTGGCATTGCCAAATTGCTGGATGGCAGCACTAAAAACCTAACCAAAACCGGCTCCCGCATGGGAACGGTGCTCTACATGAGCCCCGAACAAGTAAAAGGGGGGATGCTTGACCAACGCAGTGATATTTATTCGCTGGGGGTTACGCTTTTTCAGATGCTCACGGGCCGCTGCCCTTATGATGAGGCCACGGCTACCGAATATGAAGTTTATCACCAAATAGTCAATTTTCCCCTCCCCCGCTTGCAGGAGTTTTATCCGGGCGTTTCATCAAGAATGCAAGCCCTGATAGACCGGGCTACGGCCAAAAACCCGGAGGATAGATTTGCTTCCTGTGATGAATTTAAGGCCGCTTTGCTGGGCCAGACCGCTTTGCCAAAGCAAAGCCCGGCCTTGCAAAAACCCCGGCGCTTCCTTCGCCTTCCTTTTCTAAGGCCGAAGGGGGGGCTGCCACGAGACCGGGGCGGCGCCAAAATGGCTGGCTTTGGGCCGCGGCCGTATTTCTATGCCTTGCCCTGGTGGGTGTAGTGGTGGTGCTCAATCCTTTCGAGGTGGCCGCTTTTCGCCCCTGGCAGTGGGAAAACTGGGGGCAAGAGGCCCCGAACCAAGACGAGCTTTCCGAAATTCGTACCCATATCGAGCAATTTTATGCCGCCGTTGAAAGCCACGATTTTGATAATATTCGCCCCTTTTACCGCGAAACAGTGGAAAATTATTTCGGAAACGAAAATCGCCGCTTGGTTCCCGATATTAGGGCTGCTTACCTGATTTATTGGAAAAAATATGTGGGGGAAAGACACGAAATAGACTGGGAAAGTCTCGAGGTAAGCCAGGAGGAAGAAAGTCAAATTACCCGGGTTCGTTTCAGCCTGCGCTATTACTTCAAAACCGAAGAAGCCGATTGGAAAAACCTGCTTCTTGGCACAGAGATTCGTCTCGATGCGGAGCAAAAGATTTTTTACATAGATAAGTTTTAGATGAAGTGCGCCGAATCAAAAAAAAACCTTTTCTGGTATGTATTTTTTTTAAAAAATAGCCATAATTTCGCCCATCGATGCTTGCCGGCTACGTCCGGCTTTTTTGTGCTCAATCATTAAAAAATATGCCCGCAGACCTGGCGCAGGAAATTACGCACCTGCAAGAAAAACTACATTCCCTGCGAAAAGAAATTCATAAGAAGATTGTGGGTCAGGAAGCCGCCCTGGACCAGTTGCTCATCTCTTTGCTCGCCGGGGGCCACTCTTTGCTTGAAGGAGCGCCCGGCCTGGCCAAAACCCTGATGGTGCGCTCCCTGGCCGAAGCCATTGCTCTTCCTTTTCGCCGGATTCAGTTCACCCCTGATTTGATGCCCAGCGATATTACGGGCACACAAATCCTGGCCGAAGACCCCCAAACTGGCCACCGACAGTTTCAGTTTAGTCCTGGGCCGCTTTTTGCCAACATTGTGCTGGCGGACGAAATCAACCGTACTCCTCCAAAAACCCAGGCGGCTCTTTTAGAGGCAATGCAGGAGTTTTCGGTGAGTTATGGCGGCGAAACCCACCTCCTGCCCCGCCCCTTTTTTTGCTGGCCACCCAAAACCCTATCGAGCAATCGGGCACTTTCCCCCTGCCCGAAGCGCAGCTCGACCGTTTTCTGCTCTACATACAAATTGACTACCCCAGCGAAGCCGAAGAGCTGGCCGTCTTGACCCAAACCACGGGCTCCGCCTCGGCCCAGATTGAGGCCGTGATGCAAGGAGCGGATATTTTGCGTTTGCAAACCCTGGTGCGCGAAGTAGTAGTCAGTGAAGCCCTTATTCGGCAAGTAAACCGGCTGGTAAGGGCTACACGTCCACAAAATCCTGAAGCCCCTGATTTTGTAAAAAAATGGGTGAGTTGGGGTGCCGGGCCTCGCGCCGGGCAAGCCCTGTTGCTCACGGCCAAGGCAAGGGCTTTTTTGCAAGGCCGCTTGGCCATTATACCCGAAGACCTGAGTGCCCTCACGGCCCCCGTTTTGCGCCATCGGGTCTTACTCAATTTTTCGGCAGAAGCCGAAGGCTATCCCATGAGCCGCCTGCTGGATCAACTCCAGAAACAAATCCCCTGGGACAAGGCCTGAGCAGCCGCAGACTCCAGCCCTTTTCAGGCATTTTGGGCCTTTTACAGGGAGGTCTATGCTAAAAAAAAGCAGTCAGTTGCACTCTTCCTACGTGAATCGTTTCCTGGCCGGGAGGCCGACGGCCATCGTAGTTGAGGATGAGTTGCAGGCCATTGACCAGCCTTTGTTGCCAATTGAGGCTCCAGGTCCAGTTTTGTCCCGGATTAAGGGCTTCAAGCAATTCGTAGCTAAGTGGGGTATTAAGGGTGCCAGCAAAATCAATATTAACCCAGCGCACTTGCGCCAAGAGATTGCGCTTGCCCGCTTTGTTCCAGCGCATTTCCAAGCGTAGCTCATGGGCCCTGGCCACTTCGCCAGCCAAAGATTGGCTCTGCTTATAGTTCCAAAGGTAAATGCCCGTGAGCCGGAACTGAGGATTGGGCTGGTAGGCCAGTTCGGCTTGTAAGCGATACGCTATTATCTCAAAATTACGGCTTAGCAGTACATCTGATTCGTTCAAGAGCGATTGGTAGGCCGTTTGACCACTCAGGTTCCATTGCTTGCCCAGGTTTTTGCGCAGCAGCAGGCTGATGAGTAAATCATTCCGGTCTTCAAAGCCATTTGTAAGCAACTGTTTCTGGCGGTTTTGGGCCAGGTTTAGCTCTCCTCCTCCGGCTGGCTGATTGCGATTAAAAAACAAGGCACTGCGCAAAGCCTCCTGGCGCGACAACACAAAGCCCTCAGCCAGGGACCGAAAAGGCAATAAGCGGCTCCAAAAAAGATTATCCGTAAAGCGCTGGTTGATGTTCCAGGAAAAAACCTGTGAAAAACGGCTTAAAAAAAGCTTGATTCCTTTCTGCTGCCGCCAGTTGCGAGGAGCCATCCAATTGAGGCGGTAATTAAACGTGTGAATGAAAGCCTCTATATAAACATCGGTAGGCGTAAAGACTTTAATGTATTGGCGTTCGTCGGGGTTGATGGCCAGATAAAATTCATTGAGGTCAGGGATATTGTCCTCATTCTCATCGCGCCAGGTATGTGTGCCATCGCCTGTGGCCACTTGCAAAAAAACAAATTCGCGCCTTAGCTCGCGTCCGGTCAGGGTGGCAAAGCTCAACTCTGAGCGCACGTGGCGTTGCCAAAACTGCACATTCCAATCCAGCCGCCCCATCAAATTATTGCGTGGCTCGGCCAGGCTTTGGTTTTGTTGCTCATTTAGACGGCGGTAGCTCAGGGTCAGGGCCAGTTGTTGCGTGGGGTGAGGGGCATTGCGCACTTGCAGATTGGCTGTTTGGGAAAGCAGCCCGGGCCGGAGCTGCCCCTCCTGGGGCCGATTGTCTTGCCGCCAGGTAAAATCGGCCCTAACACGCCAGGCACTGCTGTCCGGGCTTTGGAAATAAAGCTGGTGCTGGTCGAAATGCATGGCCGAGGTCAGTACCGAATCAAGCCCGGAAACCTGCACCCGATTTTTATCTTGCTGATATTGGTAGCCCCAGGTGCCCCAAGTCTGGCGATAGGCGATTTCGGCACTAAACCTTTGCCAATCGGCTCTCAGGCTGTCTTGCTGGCGGCTGCGGAGCAAAAACATCGCATAGTTTACCCAAAAAGGCCCCCATTCCTTGCTGAGGCGCAGGTCTTGTTGCCAGCCATTGGCCTGTAGGCCCCGGTCCCGGAAACTAAAACGATATTGCGCCAGATTGCGAAGGTCTTGCCGGAGGCCCCTTCCAGGTTCAGGATTTTGTCGGCCTGGCGCAAGGTATCGCCGGGCAGGATGCTCCAATCGCGGTCGTACTCGATGCTTCGGAAGCGGTCAATTGGGCGAAAATTAAGGCTGTTAAATTCCAGGTCTGTATGGCCCACCATTGCCAGTTTTTTGACCCCAGGCTTTCCTGGTTGGGTATAGCCTATCTTGAAAGCCTGGCCAGCATCATCCGCCTTCCCCTGGTCTGAAAAGCGATTTTGGTCAAAGGCAGAAAGGGCTATTTCGGCATAGATTTTTTCTTTCGCCGACAACTGATATTCCAGTCCGGCGGTGAGGAGTTGCTGCCGGGTGGGCAGGGGCACAATGCGCAAGGGGGCAAAATTGCCTTGTGGCAGGCCATCAACTGGCTCGCGCCATTCGTAGATTTGCCCGTTCACAGTGGTATTTACCCGAACATAATCGCCTTGATTAGGGCCCAGTTCTGTAAAGCTCACCCGATACAGGGCTTCATCAGGGTCGGTACTATAGACCCAAACCGCTTCATAAAGTTGCCCCGTGTTTGGCCCGAGGGTATCGCGCCGGGCATACAAGACCTCTTCGTTCCGAAAGCCAACAGAATCTACTCCGTTAATGAGTCCCAGCCCGTCGCCAGCCTGCCGGAGGGCCTCTTTGTCAGCATCAGATAAGGCCAGCACTGGCCGGCGGTCATTGTCGGTGGCCTGGTAAAAATTGGCAAAAAGATGCCATTTGCCCAGGTTTTGGGCGTGGTTGAAGGCCAGAATGGCGCGGTTATAAT
Source organism: Microscillaceae bacterium (assembly GCA_012031215.1). Lineage (GTDB taxonomy): Bacteria > Bacteroidota > Bacteroidia > Cytophagales > Microscillaceae > JAAUUB01. The sequence continues at coordinate 5,340 of JAAUUB010000031.1, forward strand.
TTTGCTCCGAATATTCAAAATCTACCCGAATCCGGGTAAATTCAGTGATGATAATATGAGGATTAAAAGTGATTTCGGCCTGGTTATAGTCAATGACATAATCGTAGTTGAAGCCCCGTGTGAGTTCTCGTCCATCGATAAAGACCTTTTCGGAATTGGCCAAGACAATGATAAACCTTTCGCCATTAGGGCCCGTGAGTCGATAGGGGCCTTGTACGCCTTCCAGTGGCGGGATATTAACTGATGCAAACTTGCCCTTGGAAAGAGCCAAGCCCACCGATGTCCGGGCCTGATTGCCCGGGCGGGTTTGATAATTGCCTTCCAGCCAAAGGCCCTGCACATTTTTATAATAGCGTAGAAAATATTGCTCCCGATGCTGCAAGACTACATCGCCCGCCGTGAGCCGCCCAAGGCGGTGGCTCAATTGGATAAAAACCCGGTCAAATTCCTGCAATTGCAAGGTATTACCTTCGGGCTGAAAGGGTACGTCCTGGTCCGAGATATTGGCCAGCAGGCTTATCTCTTCGCTTAGCTTTCCTTCCAGCTGTAGATTAAGGGCCGAGTTGACAAAGGCATTCTGCCGATTGCCAATGGAAATGCCCCGCGTAAGACTGCCACTTTTCTGGATTTCCCCCAGGTCGAACACCTGTTCTTTTTCGGCCACAAAAGGCGTAGGAAAAGCAAACAGCTCATCGGTGTAGAGGCCCAGTGAATCATATTGAGCCGGGTCGCGGTTAAACCGCCGCTCGTCCAGGCGGAAGGGCAGTAGCCGATAACATAGCAAAACCGAATCGGGCCGGGAGGCCCCCTGAAAATAGACAAGATTACGATTCCAGTCGTAATGCACCACCAGCGCTTTGGGTGCAGGTGAGGCAATGCGCAAACTGCCCGGAACCAGGCTCAAAGTGTCCAGTTGTATTGAATCCGCCTGTGTTGATACCCAAAGACAGCGCTCCCCTCCGGACTGGGCTTTTGCCAAAGGGAAGCCCAGCAAGCTCATCAGAAAAAGCACCCCCAATGGGCCACGAAAAAAAGGTAGGCAGTTCAAAGGCAAGCCATTTGTTAAAACCAGGGCCAGACAAATCTATGCTTGGATAACGGATTTGGCAAAGGATAAATTTGTCATTTTTCTGCCCGGACCCACAATTGCTTTTCTTCGCCCATAAAGCAATGGCTTGCCTGTCATTTTTTCGGGAATAATTTTGATTTTTATGCCTTTGCCGGCCACCAGAGCGGGCCTACGGCCACTAACAATACAAGGACATTGAAAAAGACATTGGAAACATTGCCCGAGGCAAAAGACCCGCAACTATCCAACACAAACCAGGACAAAATGCCCAGAAGCACCGTGCGGCGAACGGCCTCCGGAGCCTGGTCATAGACCCACACCGCCAGGCCCCAAATCATAACTCCCCAGCCCAAGAGAAAACCGCCGGTAAGTGCCGACAAAAAACGGGTATCCGCCGAGGCGTAGGTAGTCGCTCCGTCAATAGGCCAGCTTAAGAAATCCAGGGTAAAGCGGGCGGGTTCGGAAGTAGCTTCCATAGTGCCCAAAAAGAATACCGGGCCAAAAGACCCCACTACGAAGGCCGTAATTTTGAGCCAAAAGCGATGAAATGATGGTGTCCTCATACTGTTTTAAGATTTGTTTATACCTTCCTGATGAAGCGAGGCTTCCTCTGTTTAGGTCCAAAACTATTGCAGCCTAAGGGCGGATTTTAGACGGGGCCGTACAAAAAGCTTAAGAAAGATGCCCGGCCTGTCTTTTTCAAAAAAAAAGCAAGGGTGGAAAATAACACCCTTGCCTTCAAAGAGCTTTGCCAAAAATCTTATTTCTTTTCGGGCTGATTTTCGGCCTTGGTAAACAGGCCCGAGCCAATATAATTTTCGGGGCTTCCCCAGTCGGGTTGCCAGTACAATTGCGTCTCGTGCTGAAATTGCTGGTCCCAATCACTTACCCGGACATTGAGCCGTACCGACTGCCAATCGGGGCTGCCATATATTTTTTGTAAATAGGCAATGGGTATTTTAAACTCCGACTGATAGCCTTCGGGTGTGCGCCTGGTTACCCCCCCTACCCCTTCGGGTAAGCGTCCGGGCCTAAAGAACTGACTGACCATTTTATCGGCGGGGTTTTGAATGAGGTAGAGGCTTTCGTTCCAGCCTCCGGTAGTATTGGCACTTTGCTTTTCGGGGCGGGCATTCACGATGAGGGTGATGCCGTCCTGGTCGTCGCCCCAGCGGTTGGCATCGGTTAAGATTTCATCATCTTGTACCTTAATGGCAAAGTATAAAAATTCTTCATCATAACGAACATCAAAACGGAAAGAAGCATCTTGGTTGCCCTGATGCGCAAAGGGATTGGCCACCAGGTGAGCCTGCTCGGTGCTGAGGTAGGCCAGTGTGCCCCAATCTTTCAAATCGCCATCCACTTTGATTTTTTTATCGGCAGGGTATAACATTCGGCGGGGTTCGGGGCGGATTTGATACATTTTTTGCAACTGAATATCGGGGAAAGCCTCTTTTTTATACGTGATTTGGGCTTTTAAAACCAATGGCTCGGCATCAGAAAGCCGTACCGGCGCAAAGCTTTGAATTTTTATGGGCAGCATCTCCACCGAATTGGGCTGGATGCTCAGGCTTTTTCGTACGACATCGGTGTAGAACTGAGGGTGGGCAGCAAATTCAAGGGCTACTTCCATGAGCCCGTCGCTATCATTGGTAATTTTGACCATAGCCGTGCTTCCCTGGTAATCTTCTTCGCTTATCAGGATGGGGTCTAGCATCATCGGGAAGCCGTCGGCCAGCGGGCGGGCAAATTCGGACATGGCCTGGGTGCTTACATTTTCATCCCAAATGCCTTCCAGCATGAGATTGGCCAGCAGCGGCCCCTCTTCGGTCATTGTTACCCAGACCACGTGGTCAAACTCACCCAACTGGGGGCCGCGCAGGCGAGTGCCGCCCCCCGTGGTGGCAAGGGTAAAATACTTACCATTGTTGCGCTCAAACTTAATATAACGGTGAATATGGCCCACAAAAACGGTATGCTTCCGGTTGGCCAGCAGGGCCTCTACTTCTTGCCAGCGTTGGGTATCTTCCTGTATCCAAAGAGGCTGGTGCATAAAGAGCAAGGTCCATTTGACCGAAGGATTGGCGGCAAGTACTTTTTTGATGTATTCGTATTGGGTATCGCCAATGGTGCCCCGGCCAGCACCGCGCAGGTTGTCTTCGCTATTGAGGCAAAGGAATAACACATCCCGATACACAAAATGGTAATAGGTAGGTCCAAAGAGCGATTGCCATTTTTTTCCATTACCGCATTGGTGAGGTCGTGATTGCCGGGCACATAGAAAAATGGCATTTGCAAAGCTTTAATAAAACCATTAAACTCTGTCCATTGGCGGTCGAGTTCGGCCAGGTCCTCGGTATAGCCTTCAATCAAGTCGCCAACACTCATCACAAACTCCGGCTGGAGGAGGTTGAGTTTGCGCACCCCATCTTCAAAAATACCGGGACGATGTCCGCCCGTGCGGTCCGTAACAATGGCAAACTGAAAGCGGTTAGGGTCATTATTGAGCTTCAAGCTTGACCAGGGGGTGGGGCCTTCAAGAGGCTCTACCCGGATACTGCCTGGTTCTTGGGCCAATGCCCCACATAAGCTGAGCAGACTAAGCAGTAAAAAAGGTAAAATTTTCATCATCGGCGAGATTTCAGGTAAGACAAACAAGTATTTTTCCCAAAATTAACCGAAGCCCGGAGAAGAGTTTTGTTAAAAAATTACCTTAACCAAAACTTAATAGCAAGTACACAATGGCGACCTCAGCCGCTTAGCATCGATTTAGTTGTTCTATTTTTACCTGAGCCAGTTGAAGCACATACTGGGTTTGTTGCTCAATGGAAATCTGGCTCGAGTCGAGGGGGATGGCATCATCGGCGGCCCGGAGCGGCCCTTCGGTGCGGGTGGTGTCAATGCGGTCGCGGGCTTTGAGGTTTTCCATAATTTCTTCCAGGGAGATGGTTTCTCCTTTTTGAAAAAGCTCGGCCTGGCGGCGTTTGGCTCTCACTTCTATGTCGGCCTGCATAAAAATCTTGAGTTCGGCCTGCGGAAAAACCTGGGTGCCGATGTCGCGCCCGTCCATTACAACCCCCTTGCCCTGCCCCAGGGCCTGCTGCTGGGCCACCAGTGCCCGCCTTACTGCGGGTATTTTGCTCACCTCACTCACCTGTTCCGAAACATACATTTTGCGGATTTCTTTCTCTACATTATGCCCATTAAGGCAAGTTTCGCTTTGGTGGGTTTGAGGATTGTAGCGAAAACTGATATGAAGCCGAGAGAGTGCCTGGGTCACAGATTCGGGCTGGTCTCGGTCAATGCCTTCCTGAATAAAATACAGGGTTACGGCACGATACATCGCGCCAGTATCGATATAAATATAGTTGAGTTTTTCGGCAACAATCTTGGCCGTAGTGCTTTTCCGCAGCCTGCGTAGCCATCAATGGCAATGATAATTTTTGATTCATGCAAAAACCTTCCCTGGAGGCCGATAATGGTGCGTTTTACCGGTGCAAAAATGGGCAAAAATGCGCCAAAAAAAACCTGCACAAAGGCAGGTTAGCAATCTTTCAGGGGGCAAGGTATTTTTCCCCGCTTCTGGATTTTGTGGGGTTTGCGCCGCTTGGGCATATTGTCCTGGCAGCTTTGTAAGCTCCCTCCCAGCATCACCAGGCAAAGCCCCATGAATAGCAGTTTACGCCCGGATAGCATCAACTTATCGTTTGCGTTTAAGGGGCCTGGTCATGTCCATTGGCTTGTGTTTGGGCGGCACCCAGGTGTTGGCCAAAGGGCGTGCCCCGGAGCAAGAGGCCAGAAAGGCAAACAAGACAAATAAAAGCAAATTTTTACGCATCACTTTATTAAATTAAGTTAATTGTTTTAATAACGCAAATCAGCTTCAAACTAATGAAAAAGCCAAGCCTGATTTTTAAATCAGCATTTTTTGTACCATTCTGGTCATAGAAGCTTCCCCTGGGGCAAGCATAAAGACTTCCTCAGCGCGAAACCAGCCCAGGGCTTTGCTCTCCTGATTTTGCACCAAGTCCTGCGGGTTTCGGGCCTCGAAGGCAAAGCGAAGGTCATAATGCCAATGGGCGGCCATTTTTCCCGATGCGGGAATAAGGTGGATATCCAAATCTACAATCTGTCCTCCAAACAACAAATTTAGTGCTTGGAGCCCGGTTTCTTCGCTTACTTCCCGGCGGGCAGCTTCGGCCAGGCTAGGGTCTTGCGGCTCTATGTGGCCCCCGGGCTGCAGCCAGCGGTCCAGCTTTTGGTGATGTAGCAGGAGACAGGCCGTTCGGGCCACGTTGACGACCCAGGCCGAGGCGGTCAGGTGGGCTTCGGGGCGATGGCGGCTGGCAAAATCCGGGGCCAGCTTCACCAAATCCAGCATTTGCTTTTGGAAAACCTCTTCTTCTGCCGAGCCGGGAACATATTGGGCAATCAGGGCCAGGGTTTGGGCTTGGGAAATTATCATGGCTTGCTCAAACGAATGATATGACGATAGCGGTCAATAGAGTGATAATACACCAAGATTTGCGCTTCCTCGATCATTTCATAATTGCCATCACTGATTTCAACTTTAATGCCGGTAGGAAAAATGGCTTTGGGCGCAAATATTAGGCTTGGGCCGTTCACGCCTTCCTGGTGTTCAAATTCATACTCAAACCAGGGCTTTTGGTAATGGAAGAGCAGCCGAAGCGGTGTCCCCGCCGTACACATTGGGTAGGGCCTCAGCCAGGCCCGCCAGGCCCGGGCTCCGGAGAGAAGGTTGCTGGGGTCGGTCTGTTGGTCAGGGCTAAAAATAGATAAATCTTCGCCGTTCCAGCCTTCGCCGTACTCATTGCTATTGTCGGGGGTGTAGTTCCAGAGGGTATAGCTCAGGTGGTGGGCTTCGAGGGCTTGGAGGCTGGCATCGAGGGCCATTTCTATCCGGCTAAAATTGCCGGTACGGTAGGCTTTCTTGCCATGCATATCAAAGGGCACGCCTACTTCCCCAATCAAGACGGGCACTTTTCCCATCGAGGTTTCTGTGTCTTTTATAATCTTGCCAATTTGTTCGGCAAACATCCGGCGCACCTTTTTTCTCCCCCAAACTATCTTGCCCTGGTCTTTGTCCCAACTCCAAAAGCGGGAAAACTTTTTCCGAATCAAGGTGGCCGCATCATACCAGTGAGCGGCGTGCACGAAGTCGGCCATTGGGGGCTCGCCGATCAAGGGCAAATTGGATGCGGCAGGAGGAAAACCCGCCCAAATCATGGCCTGGGGCAAGACTTCACGAATGGTTTGGGCATATCTTTGAATAAATGGCCAAAGAAAATCCTTTTCAAAGTGTATGGACTGGCCCTGGTATTGGGCAAAATAGTGGGGCTGCAAAAGGCGGGGCTGGCCGTCAGCGTGAATTTCCCAAATTCCGGCCTCTTTCCAGAAGCACCGAAAGCCATTGAGCCAAATCTTGACCCCACGGGGATTGCCCTCCACCCGCTTTTTAAGGCGAGGCCCGCGCGCACTGAGTTTCCATTCTTCGATGAGAAGTGGATTGCCCGAGGCCAGGGCCATGCTTTCAAAAGGCGAAGGCGATTTGCCCCGGCGGTAAATATGGGCATTGTTGGCCAAGTCGGGCCAGCCAATCCAGCCAGAAGAAGGTTCGTTCATGGTTTCAAAGCCAATGACGTTGGGCAGGCTTTGCAAGTGCTGGGCCAGGGTGCGGTAAGCGGCCAAATAACAGCTTTGTAAATAATCCTGGGCACTTTGCCCTTCTATTTGCACGTGAGGGGCAAAGTGATTTCCGCCAAAAAACAGTGTGAACATAGTGGCCGCCGCAAATTTGGTGTAGTTGGTGGGCCAAATCATCTCTTCATACGCACCTCCTTCGGTATGGTGCAGGACGGCTGCCTCCACCGCAGCAAACTTTTCCACGTTCAGCCCTACCTTTTCAAAAGTCCATCGGGGAGCCCCATCGCCACCCGAAAAACGGCTCCATACATCCTGGTGCGGGTCGATGACGATTTGAAGACCATATTCGCCCGCCATGCTGAGCAGATTCTGGAGATACTCGAGGTAGGCCAGGTCATATTCACCCGGTTGCTGAGGCTCGAGGGCTTCCCAGGGAACCAAAAATCGGAGCAGGGTAAAACCCCAGGATTTGAGCCGGGCAAAATGTTGGGGGGCTTCCTGTAAAGAAAGGGGACGATTCACATACGAGAACTTACGCCCATAAAGCCCCGTGGCCCGGTGGCTAGGTTGGCCGGGCGGATATTTGGCACTGCCGCTCAGGTTTACCCCGCGAAGCATTAATCTCCTTCCGGCTTCATCTTTAAAGAAAGCACCTTCTAGGTAAATCTTGGACATGGATGGTCAAATTTAAAACCAGAACAGATTATTCCAAGCAAATGGCAAGGCCACACTTGCAAAAGGCCACTCGGGTGGCACGGGTTCGCAAAAAAGCAAAAAAATCAGATAATAGCCCGGATGATTTTTTGCACATCCTCAAAAGACAAAGGTTTTATGAGGTAATCCTTGACAACAGTAAAGTCGCGGGCTTTTTCGCGGTCTTTGCGAATCAGGGAAGAAGTAATCATAAATACAGAGGCCGGATTGGGCTGGGCCGAATAATTTTTCAGAAATTCCCAGCCGCTAAAATCCGGCATATTAATATCCAATAAGATGAGACCAGGCAATACCGCGGCGGTTTTCAAAAATTCCAGGGCGGCCAAACCTGATTGAAAGGTTTTTACTTCGGTCGTCGGTGCTTGTTTTTCAATTTCTTTGCGGATGATGAGATTGTTGATGGGGTCATCATCCACGAGCAATACGTAGTTATTCATCCGGTTGAGCGTCTAAAAGGTTATTTTCTTCCAAAATTTGGTTCATTTCATACACAATGGCATCCAACTCTTGGGCAGAGCGTTGGATTTTATCAATCACTGTTTGGTTAAAGGATCTTCGGGTTCATTTTCTTTAAAAATATACACGAGTCCTAAGATATTGGCCAGGGGGCGGCGCAAATTGTGCGAAGTCATGAAGGCAAAACGTTTGAGGTCATACAGCATTTTTTCTCTTTCCGCTTCGTTGCGTTTGCGCTCGGTGATGTCCTGGGTTACCCCAATGATGCTCTTTTCATACGCTAAATAATGGGCAATTACGTAAAAATCCCTCAAATCTCCTTGCCGGGTTTTGGCTTTGTAGGCAAATTCGACCTGAATACGGGTTTTGCCATCGGCATCTACAAAGGGAGGCCCTGCAAAATAATGAAGAAAGAGCGACTGGTCTGCTTCTTCTACGTGCAATTGCAAATATTCGGCCAGAGGCAAATACAAATCATTGGGCTCCTCGGTATAGCCCAAGAGCACCAGCATTTCGGTGCGGAGGCATATCAAGCGGTTGTCCGTTTGAAAAGACCAACTGCCCAGCCGGGCTATTTTTTGGTTGATAGAGAGATTTTCGCGGCTTAAAAGCAGGGTCATTTCATCTTGTTTGCGCTGGGTGATGTCGAGCGACACAAAAGCGACCCCCATAATTTCGCCATTTTCCTCATAAGCGGGAAGATACTGGACTTCAAACCAGTACTTTCGTCCGTTCACGCTGATTTCACGCTCCGAAAACACCTTGTCTCCTTGCCAGGCCCGAGCCACTTTGCGCCGAAAGTCTTCAAAAGTGTTGGGGTCGCCATAATCATAAATATTATCTCCAATTTTAGGTTCAAGGCCAAAATTGGTTTTAACAATTTCTTGAGCAGCCCGATTGAACTGTAAAATTCGAAAATCTTGGTCGATGAGAAAAAAGGATTCCGCCGCCGCGTCAAAAATTGATTTAAGGCTGGCTTCGCTACGGCGGAGCCTTTCTTCTGCCCGGCGGCGGGCCGTAATATCCCGCCCTAAGGTTTGAAAGCCAATTACCTGCCCTTTTTCATCGCGCAAATTCACGAAGCTATTTTCCAAAAATATTTCTTCCCCTTCGGCATTGAGCCAGCGCATTTGCAGAAGGCGCTCTTCGTCAAAATATTGATGTTGAAAATAAAATTCCCAAAAATCGCGAAACCGGGCCAGGTCATCCGGATGGATAATTTTTTCCATAAACCCAGGCTCATTGAGGCGGGCAGGGTCGTGGCCCAAAATTTTTTGAAAAGCCGGGCTGATGAAAGTCATCAGGTTTTGGGTGTTTACCATGGCGATAATGTCCCGGGATTGCTCTACCAGACAGCGGTATTTTAGCTCGCTGGCTTTAAGTTCTTGCCGGGCCAGCATTTGTTCTTGTATGGAGCGCAGGTTGACAATGATTTCCTGTAGGCGGCCTTGTTCGTCAAAATTGCGTCGTGTTACGCTTTCTACCCAGAAGACCGTTCCGTCCTTGTGAACCATCCGATAGCTATATTTTGAATAGCGCACCCGGTCTTCAAGCCATTTTTGGAGATTTTGGAGCAGTTCGGGGCGGTCGTCGGGGTGGGCCACGGCAAAGTTTTCCATTTGCATGGCTTCCTCCACCGTAAAACCCGTGAGCAATGTGATAGAAGGACTGGCGAAGCGCATTTTTAGGTCCTGGTCATAATATACAATAACATCCTGGGTGTTTTCGGCCAGCAAGCGATAGAGGCGGTCTTTCTCTATTTGGTCGGTCATGTCAAAAGCAATGCCAGCCAAGCCGTTCACGTGCCCCATTTCATCAAAGAGCGGAAATTCGGTGGCCTGAAAGATGCGGTTTTGCCCTTGCAGATTTTGCAAATCCATCTGAAAATTGACAATACGGGGTTCATCCAAGAGCGAGGCTTCGCGCTCCCGGCAGCGCCGGGCCTCTTCGGCCTGCATCAACTCGTGGGCGGTTTTGCCCATCATTTTGGCAATGGTTGTTCCAAAAAAATCGGCGGTTTGGCGATTTACTTTCGTGTATTGGCCTTCGCGATTTTTGGCGTAAATCATAGCCGCACTATGCTGGAAAATGCTCTGGGTGAGTTGAGTGCTTTCAAAAAGCTGGCGTTCGGTGCGTTTTCGCTCGCTTAAATCCTGGTGCAGCATGATGAGGCTCTTTACCTGCCCGTAGGAATCAATCAAAGGATAGATGAGTGATGTAATCCATATTTTATGCCCTTCTCCAAATGCCAGGCGGGCATCATATTCGTAATCGGTGATTTCAAGGCCCTGCCCTTCCAATAATTGGGGCAGGGGATTTCCGAGGGTGAGGCCCAGCAATTGGGAATCTTGAAAAAGGTTGTATTGGCTCAGGTCGCTTTTTCCTACTCCAAAGCATTTTTTCCAGGCAGCATTTACAGAGAGGATATAGCCCTCGGCATTCATTATCTGGATGCCCACCGGGGCTTGCCGCACGAGCATTTCCAGGGCTTCTTCGCGGTGGCGAAGCTGCTCTAGGCTGGCCCTGAGTCCTTCTTCGCTGGTGGCCAGTTCTTGCTCCTTTTGAATGAGCTGTCGGTTGAGCACTTTTTCTTTGGCCAGCGCCAGTTGAAGAGCATTCTCGTATTTTTTTCTTTCTGTAATATCGGTTTGAATACCGATGTAGTGGGTTAGCTCGCCTTGTGCGTCTAAAATGGGGGTAATGTCCAGCAACACCCAGTAAACAAAGCCCTCTTTATGATAATTGAGAATTTCCTCCTGGAAGGGCTCCTGGGTTTTGAGTTTGGCTTGAATGCAGGCTTTTGTTTTTGGGTCGGTTTTGGGGCCTTGCAAGACAAGGCCCGGCTTTCGGCCAATGAATTCCTGGGCCTTGTAGCCCGTAAGTTTTTCAAGGCCTTCATTGCACCATTCCGTAAGCCCTTGGGGGTTGGTAATCAAAACACCGCTGTTGACTTGGCCACGATGGTGGTCAGTTTTTGTAGTTCTGCTTGCTGTTGGCGACGCAAGGTAATGTCTTGCAGTGTTCCATAGAGCTTTATCGTGCGGTTGCCGAAGCGAATGGGTTTGCAGGTAGCCCGGACATATTTGAAGTTATTTTGCGCCGAAATGAATTCCAGGTCCAGGTCAAAAGGCTCTCCTTTCTCAATGGCTTCTTGCAAAGCCCTTTCCAAAATTTCACGAAAGGCCGATGGATAGAAACTAAGGCCCATTTCGGGGCTGATGCCAAAATCCGATGGCACTTCATAAATATCATAAATCTCTTTTGGTCCATCGGTTTTTCGCCTGTGAGCAGGTCCAGCTCCCAGCCCCCTATCTGAGCCGATTCCTGGGTTTGCCTCAGTAAATTATTGTAGCGCTTGGTTTCGGTTATGTCGCGCACCGAGCTTACTTTAAAGCGGCGGCCATCTTCTTGCACGAGCAATTGTGAAGACACGTGCACCTCCATAATGGAGCCGTCTTTTCGGACGACCTGCCACTCGCCGGGAATTTCGACTCCTGTTTCTAAAAAAACATCATGCAATTCGCTGACTTGAAGCCGTCCCTCGGGCACCATCAACAGTGTAAAATGCTGGCCCAGCAGTTCGGCCTCTTGGTAGCCATACAACCGGCAGTAGGCCGGATTGACCTGCACAAACCTTCCGTTCTCATCCGTAACACAAACCCCTACTTCTACGGCATTGAAAACCGAATGAATGAGTTTCCGACTGGCAATCAATTCCTGGCGATATTGGTGTTCAACCGAGGTATCGAGAAGCCCAACTGAAATGGCTCTCGCTTTTTTGTCAATATCCAGAATGGGAGTAAAAGTAAAATGTAAGACCCGGCTCGCCCTATCAGGAGAGGAATGAAGCGAGAAAACACCTTCTGTTATTACTAACTGCTGTGCTTTCTCAAAGCTTTCTTTGAAGGAGGTCAGTATTTCGCTTGGCAAATGATTGAAAATGGATTGCCCGGTTTTCAATTCGGTGTGGAGCAGTTGCGAAGCGCGAAGGTTAAAAGTGAGTAGGCAGTAATCCAAATCAAGCAAAAGAAAAGCCTGCTGGGTATTGTCAAAGATGGCTTTAAAATTGGCATTAATTTCTTCTATGACTTGGTCTTTTTTCTCTAAAGATTCATTGACCGATTTGATTTCTCCATACGCGATTTGCAATTCTTCATTAGAAGCCTGAAGCTCCTCATTACTGGTTTCAAGTTCTTCGTTGGTAGATTGGAGTTCTTCGTTGGTAGATTGCAGTTCTTCATTGAGTAACTGCAGTTCTTCATTGGCTGTTTCAATTTCTTCAACATAGGTCTGAAGATGCTCTTTGGTGGCTTCCAATTCGTGCTCCAGTTCCAGGATACGCAATTCGGGGGCTTCGGCGGAGATTTGTGTAAGCTGCTCAGATGGCAAGCTGTGGCGCAGGAGTTCTTCGGGTTCAAGGTGTTCAAACAAAATCAGGGCCAGCCAATCTTCGGAGTTTTCCAGGCGAAAAGGCAAGACCTTCATCCATACCAGCGCGGGCTGGTTTTGTATCATCAGGCGGCGCATCCGGCTTTTCTGTTTTTTACCACTTTGAAAGGCCCGGGTGAGCAGGCTTCTCAGCGTTGTTTGCCATTCGGGCATTATCAGTCGGTAGAGCCGCACATCCAGGTGGCCTTCTGGAAAGACGAGAAAATCGCGGGCCTCCCCTCTTATTTCCATTACCTCGGCATTTTCATTAACTAGAAGGTAGCCGTTTTCAATACTTTCATAAAGCTCTTCTTTGATGGTTTCGCGCAGGGTATTGCGGGAGCGGGACTTTTGGGCCTCCAGGCTCTGGGGACGGACGGGTTTAAAAAATGAAAAATCGGGATTGTGTAGCGAGGGGCTGTTTTTTTTACGAAAGAGCTTGTTTCGTTTATCCACTGTGGCAACAAATGGCTGAATGTGCCCACTGATTCGGAACCGCCCAGCAGGAGTAAACCATTGCTTTTCAAGGCATAATGAAAAACAGGAAAAACTTGCTGCTGCAGGCGGCTGTTGAAATAAATCAGGAGATTGCGGCAGCTAATCAAATCCAGGCGCAGAAAAGGCGGGTTTTGGATAACATCGTGCTTAGAGAACAGCACCGTGGCCCGTATAGATTTTATAATCTCCCACTGCTCGTCTTTTTTGAGAAAATACGATTCACGCATGGGCGGCGGTACAAACTCGAGGGCCTCCGCTGAATAAAGGCCCAGACGGGCCTTGGCGATGGCCGCTTCGTCTATGTCGGTGGCAAAAATTTGCAGTGCCTGGTTGGGCTTTATTTCATTTACCAAAATAGCGATGGAATACGCTTCTTCGCCTGTGGCACAGCCCGGAACCCACACCCGCAGGCATTCATTTTCTTTTTTTTGCCGCAGCCATTCGCCCAATGCTTTTTTGAGTGTCTCAAAGGCAGAGGGGTCGCGAAAAAAACGGGTAACGCCTATGAGCAGGGTATTGAAAAGGGCATCCAGTTCTTCAGGATTTTGCCGCACCCACTCGAGGTAGTCATCAAGCTGGGCTTGGCCCAATGCCCGCATCCGCTTTTCAAGCCGACGACTAAAAGTGGCTGATTTATAATTCGAGAAATCGGTGCCTTTTCGCTGGGTCAGGAGGCCCAGCAATTGCAAAAGTGCCCCGGGGGGAGATTCGATTGGCTCGGCTGGCCTTGTAAAGTTTTGGTCTTGAACAATTTGCACAACCAACTTGGCCAGGTTAGCGGGCGTATCAGTATATTGCACAACCTGAGTAAGACGAGCCGACTGCGGCATGCCCTCATAACGGGCATGAACCGGGTCTTGGGCCATCGTAATACCGCCTGCCTCATGAATGGCCCTAATGCCTACGGCCCCGTCCGAACCTGTGCCTGAGAGGACTACGCCGATGCTTTGCAAACCAAAAGCCTGGGCCAGGGATGTAAACAAGATGTTGACCGAAGGCTTGGGGCCCGTCGCCGAAGAGGGACGGCCAATTTGAATAACCCCGTCTTGGAGAGAAATTTCACAATCCGGCGGCGTAACATAAATGCAGTTGGCCATCAAGGGCAACTGGTGGCGGGCTTCGCTTACCAGCAGGGTGGTTTCACGCTGTAAGAGCTGCACCAGCATACTCTTATAATGAGGACTTAGGTGCTGGGCCACAATAAAGGCCGCCTTATCCAGTCTGGGGGGCAGCGCCGAAAGAAACTCGGTCAGGGCTTCCAAGCCTCCGGCGGATGCCCCAATGCCGATTATCCATTCGGGGCTTTGCGCCTTTTCCTCACTTCTTGCTTCCAAATCTTCTTTCATCTTGGCTTGGTAATGGGCTGGATTTAGCAGGACAAGCGCGTTAATTCTTGAAATTAGCGGTCAAGTCTCATCTTACCAGGCACTTAAAAGCTTTTCGGGCTTTTCCTGAGGTGTAAGACAAGAGCGGTGTGTCTCAAATAGTACTCAAAAGTAAGTAGATTATCCTAAAATCCAAATGAGAGACCTTAGGTTTGGATTCAAAAAAATCCTCGCTTCCTTTGGCCTTTACTTGCCAAGATTAAGCCTTGACTAAATGTCAGCCCCGTTTATTGGGCCCAGCTTGGAGCTAAAATTGAATTATTCAGGCTTGGCCTCGTCCCTCGCGGTTTTTTGTGAAACATTTAATTAGATTTGTAAATATTAAGCAATTACCAAAGCAAATTGTATGGCAAGTGGTCTGGATGTATCTCAAGCTATCGAGGATTTTGTTACGGATGCACTTCTGCATCATCTTCCTCCCAGCCTGCATTATCATAATCTGCACCATACACGCTATGTTGTGAAAGCCGCCCAGCAAATTGCTGCCCAAGAAAACCTGAGCGAGGAAGAACGTTATTTGCTGCATGTATCGGCCTGGCTCCACGACATCGGCTACCTACACACCCGCCAAAGCCACGAGGAAATAGGCCGGGAAATTGCGCGCCAGCAATTGGAAGCGATTCAAAGCCCTGAGGCCCATATCCAGGCCGTAGAAGCGGCCATTTTGTCCACCAAAATCCCTCAAAGCCCTCAAAGCCTGATGGCGCAGGTCTTGTGTGATGCTGACCTGGCCCACCTGGCCGACGAGGATTTTTTTGAAATTTGCCTGCCCTTGCGCCGGGAGTGGGAAGCCGTAGAAGGACAGCCTATGACCGATACGGCCTGGCTGGAAGCCAACCTGCAATTTATGCAAAAACATGCCTATTTTACCCGCTATGGGCAGCAATACCTGGAACCCATGAAGCAAGAAAATATACTGAAAGTCCAGAAAAAGCTCAAAAAACTACATAAAAAAGAAAATAAAACCCCGCCTCAAAATTCCGATTATGACGCTGAAAATACCAAAATTGTCCCCAAAGCGGGTCGGGGCGTAGAAACGGTGTTCAGGACTACTTCCAAAAACCACCTCGACCTGAGTGCCATGGCCGACAATAAGGCCAACATTCTGATTTCTATCAATACCATTATTGTTTCGGTGATTATTTCTATCCTGATTCAAAAACTGGATACCAACCCCCACCTCATTCCGCCTACTTTTATTTTGTTGCTTACCTGCATCATCACGATAGTGCTGGCCATTCTCTCCACCCGCCCCGTGGTATCTTCGGGAAAGTTTAGCAAAGAAGATGTGGAGGCTCGAAAGGTGAACCTCCTTTTTTTTGGTAATTTTCACCAGATGGATTTGAATGATTATGAATGGGGGATGCGCGCCCTGATGTATGATGCTGAATATCTTTACGGAAGCCTCATCCGGGATATTTATTTCTTGGGCCGGGTTTTGGGCCGAAAATACCGCCTCCTGCGTTATGCTTATACTATTTTTATGTATGGCTTGGTGGTGTCGGTGCTGGCTTTTGTGCTGGCAGCTTTTCCTTTTATTGCCCAGCCCAAGCCTAAAGCTGGCCCCAGCCTGCCCGCAACCGAGCAAAAGACCAGCCCCGCACCCAAATAAGCCTGCCTCAGGGGCCAGTTTGTATTCGCCGGGGCTTTTGGGTAATATTGCAAAAGGATGCCGATAAAGAAAATAAGGGAAAGGTTTGAGAAGTGCCAGCGTTTTGTTTGTGAAAAAATGAATCTGTTGACAATATCATCGCGCAAGAAGTTTAAATTTCTATGAATAACCGGGCTTGCCTTGGGCCAAAAATCCTCGTATTTACCAATTCACATTTTCAGCAATCTCAATTTAAAAAACAAAAACCATGAGCACAAAAACTGAACAGGCCAATGAAATTATCCAAAGCCACGTGATGTGGTCAATGGGAGCCGGGGCGGTTCCTCTGCCCATTTTAGACCTGGCCGCCGTAACAATGGTACAACTTGATTTGCTCAAGCAACTCTCGCGGGTGTATGGGGTAGATTATAACGAAAGCTCGGGCAAACACCTCATCTCGGCCATCGCTGGAAGCACCCTGGCCAAGATAGGGGCCAGTTTTGTCAAATCCATTCCCGGCATCGGCAGTCTGCTGGGGGGCGTTTCTATGGCGGTGCTTTCCGGGGCTTCTACCTACGCCATGGGGCAGGTTTTTATCAACCACTTCGAGGGAGGAGGCTCTTTCTTTGATTTCGACCTGAGCAAGGGCCGCCAGGCCTACGAAGAGGAATTTAAAAAAGGCCAGGAATATGCCTCTGACCTACAAAAAAAGACAAAACCCCCAGCAAAGGCGAAATATTTGAAAAGCTGGACAAATTGGTACAACTCAAAAAAACCGGGGCCATCTCCGAAGAAGAGTTTAAAGCCAAAAAGGAAGAGCTTTTGGGAAAATTGTAAGCGTGTTGGTTTGCAAAAAACGCCGGAAAGGAGAAAAATCCTTCCGGCGTTTATTATGATGCCAAGCTTCTTATTTGCGCCACTCAGTGCGCTTTTTCATCCGCTTCTCAAACTTTCTCAGTATCCAGTATTTTCCGTTTTTTGCCGTTTTTGTGCTTGCCCGTGAGGGAGAAACCGTTGCAGGAGTTCCTTTTTTGTATCCCAGTCTTTCAACATTTCCAGGGCCCGGGCACTTTGGGTTTCCTGCTGATAATCTTCTATTAGGGCTTTGAGGTCTTCTAGTTCACTGGGTAAAAGGGGTATGTGGACAAGGTATTCCTGATTTACGAGGGCTACTTTTTCCTCTTTCTTTCCCATCAAAATCACTTCGCCCCCCGTCATACCGCTGCCCACATTTTCAGAAGTTTCGCCCAAAATCAGGACTTTTCCCCGGGTCATGTATTCGCAGGCGTGCAGCCCTGCTCCTTCCACCACCGCCACCGCGCCCGAATTGCGCACGGCAAAGCGGTCAGCCGCCAGGCCATTGATGTACGCTATCCCTCCAGTGGCTCCATACAGAGCCACATTGCCCACTATCACGTTTTCTTCGGCCTTGAAGCGCGCCTCGGGATGAGGCGTAATGACAAGACGCCCACCCGACATGGTCTTGCCCACCGAGTCATTGGCTTCTCCCAATAGCCGCAGGGTAACCTGGCTCACCAGATAAGCCCCAAAGCTTTGACCAGCACTGCCCGTAAAAGTCAGTTCGATATGCCCCTGAAAAGGAGGCATTTCCGGAGCCACTTTTGCGGTCTTTTCTTGAAACTGCCGGGCAAAGCTGGCGTGTTCGGCCTGGGCAATGGCCCCACAAAGTGTAGCTGGCACAGCCCGGTCGGTGGCCTGAATGGGATAATGCAGGGAAATCTGGCCTTGTTGCTTTCGAGTGGAGGTCGTATCTTTCAGTATTTGCGCATTGAGGGGGCTGGTGTCTTCATTAAAGAAATTATGGGTTTGCGCCACGGGTTCATAGCGATAATTGGCCCCGAGCGCAAAACTCAAATCGAGCTTTTTAGCCTGAATCAGCCCCAGATGAGCCTGGTGCGGCATCAGTAACTCCCGCCGGCCAATGAGGTCTTCCAGCCGACTGACCCCCACTTCACCCAACTGGGTGCGTACATCCTCGGCCAGATAGTGCATCATTTTGATAATGTGGTCTTTTGTGCCCTTGTATTTGGCCTTGAAACGGGGGTCGTGGGTAGCAATGCCCGTTGGGCAGGTGTTTTTTTCGCATATCCGGGCCATGATGCAGCCCTGGGCAATGAGCAGTAACTTGCCAAAATCAAACTCCTCCGCCCCCAGGATGGACGCAATCAGGATTTCCCGCCCCGAATGGAGGCCGCCGTCGGTGCGCAAGCGTACCAAATGCCGAAGCTGATTATCCAGCAGGGCTTCGTGCACTTCGGCCAGCCCAAACTCCCAGGGAAGCCCGGCATGCTTCATAGAAGAAAGCGCGGCTGCCCCCGTGCCCCCCTCACCCCCCCGAAATATGAATGACATCGGCCCCGGCTTTGGCCACCCCACAGGCGATGGTGCCAATGCCCGCGCCCGCTACCAGCTTTACATTGACAGGCACCCCGGGCTTGAGTTGCTTAAGTTCATAGATGAGCTGTTTGAGGTCCTCGATGCTATAAATGTCGTGCAAAGGTGGGGGCGAAATCAAATCAACATTTTCGAAAGCATGGCGGGCCTTGGCAATGTGCGCATCTACTTTTACCCCCATCAGTTGGCCCCCTTCGCCGGGCTTGGCTCCCTGGGCAATCTTAATCTGGATTTCCTCACCCGAGACCAGGTAGAGGGCATTGACCCCAAAACGGCCCGAAGCCACTTGTTTGGAATAGGCCGTGATGCCTTCTGAGAAATAATAGGGGTTTTCGCCTCCTTCGCCGCTATTGCTACGCCCGCCTATTTCGTGCATCGCCCAAAAAATATCCCGCTGGGCTTCGGCACTGATGGCCCCAAAGGACATAGCCCCGGAGCCAAATTTTTTTAAAATCTCCGCCCGGTCTTGCACCAGGGAATCGTCTAAGGTGGGTTCGGCCTTTTTGAGTTGAAACAAATGGCGAACGGCCACTGGCTCATCTTCATATCCGGCTTTTAGGTAGGCCTCATAAAGGGCCGGCTGGTCAAGAGAAAGCCCTTTTTCGCGCACCAGTTGGTGAATCAATTTGGCGCGGGTAGCCGTCATAGAGTGTTTCTCGCCCAATAGTCCCCGGGCATGCTCCTTGAAAAGGTAGGCATTCAGCAACTTATCTGCTTCTTCGGCATGCCTGGCTCTTTCGATTTGTATTTGCAAATCGCGCACGATTTCTTCTAGCCCAATGCCGGGCAGTTTGACCGTTACCCCTTTGAAGTATTGTGTTATCAAGGCTTCGGATAGGCCAATGCTGGTGTAGAGCCTTGCGCTTTGATAACTTCGGACCACGGAGATGCCCATTTTGGACATAATCTTGAGCAGGCCTCCTTCGTAGGCTTTTAGCAAATTTTGCTCTTTTGTCTCGGGCCGAAGCGCATCGAGGGCCTTATCCGGCAGAAAATGCGCCATTTCCAGGGCCAGGTAAGGACAAACGGCGGTTGCCCCCATCCCTATGGTTGCGGCAATTTGATGCGTCGTGCGGATTTCGCCTGAATGGACGACTACCGAAAATTTAAGCCTTTGTCCGTGCTCCCGCATATACGAAACAACGGCCCCCACAGCCAGCAAACTGGGCAGGGGAGGATGGTCATAACGGGCGTTTTGGTCGGTGAGGATAATGATGCTTACCCCGGCATCGACCGCTTTTTTGACACTTTTGCCCAGCGCTTCCAATTGCGTTTTGAAGCCCACTGTGCCAAAATCACGCGGATAAGTCATCTCGAAGGCCTGCACCCGAATCCGGTCGGTGGGCAGAGGGGGGGCGACCATATTGAAGAGTGCCTCCATTTGGCCCAGGCTGAGGATAGGACTGGGCAATTCATAGCCCGGAGGCGAAGGAAGCAGGTCTTTTTTGGCAAAGATATTGGGCTTGCGACCGAGGTAGGTGCGCAAGTCCGTTACGTTTTTTTCCCGGAGGTAATCCAGGGGCGGATTGGTTACCTGGGCAAAGTTATGGCAAAAGTAATCAAACAGGGAACGCGGCTCTTTTGAAAAAATGGCCAGGCGGGCCGTGTCGCCCATAGACCCGATGGCTTCTTTGCCCGTAGCCATCATCGGAATCAGGACTTTGTCCAGGTCTTCCTGGGTATATTGAAAAAGGAATTTTTTATGCAGATGCTGAGGCCCCTCGGTTTTGCGGGGCAGGCTGGGCAAGGGATAGGTACGGGCATCAAAGTGAGCATCAAAATTATTTTGCGAGCGGCTGGGGTCCACAAAATAGACATTGCCTGACTTGAGGCTCATCCTGACCCCGGAACCCGCTTTTAAGGCCCCTTTTGAGAGTATTTCCCGCTCATCAAGGGCAAAAGAGCCAGCTTCGGAAGACAGATAAAAGTGGCTTTCGGTCATCGCCCAGCGGCAAGGCCTAAAGCCGTTACGGTCCAGGCGGGCACCAATATTTTCTCCATCCGAGTAGGTGATGAGAGCGGGACCGTCCCAGGGTTCCATAGCCCGGCTCCAAAACTTGTAATAGGCATTTTCTATACTGGCCGGGGGCATCAAAATGGCTAAAACTTCATCTATGTAAGGAATACTGCTTCGATAAAGCATCGCTTCTACCATTTCGTTGAGGCTGCCCGAATCGCTCACCCCACTCTCGGTGAGCAGTTCCCCTGCATACAAGCCCAGGGCCATCTCCCGGGAAATGGCCCAGGAGCGATTGCCCGTGATGGTATTAAACTCCCCATTATGGCCGATGATGCGAAAAGGCTGGGCGCGGTCCCAGGTACTGGCGGTATTGGTGCTGAAGCGGCGATGAAAAAGTGCAAAGCGGCTTTTATACTCCGGGTTTTGCAAATCAAGATAAAAAGGGGCCAGGTCTTGGGCCCGGGTCAGGGCTTTATAGACGATGGTATTGGTAGAAAGGGAGCAAAAAAAAGCTCGGGCAGGTGCTGCTTTTTGAGCTTGGTACGGGTATATTGCTTGGCAATATAGAGTAATTTATCAAAAGAGCCATCGGTACGGCAGTGGGCCGGCCGCTGGATAAAAGCCTGCACAATATAAGGCATTCTTTGGCGCGCCTCAGCCCCCAGCACGGCCGGATTTACGGGTACTTCGCGGTATTTCAGGATTTCCAGGTCCATGAAGGCAAAGGTCTGGGCAAATATTTCCAATACGGCCCGGCGCAGTTCTGGCTGGGTAGGGGCTAACAACATCGCCACGGCTACCTTGCGTGGCGGATAGCCCAATAGTTGAAAGGGAATATCGGTCATCAGCCCGGCACCATCACTGGAGCGTTGGTCGGCGGCACAGGCCCCCCGGTGTTCTTCGCATTGCAGGGCAAAGAGGGCCTTTTGCACCAGCTCGTGGCTGCGTTCTGACTGGCGGCTGGCAATAAATCCTACCCCACAGGCCGATTTTTCTTGTAGAAGAGCGCGGTTTTTCATTCCTAATGAAGGATATACAAAATACAATCAATAAAACTATTTTTACTTAGAAGCAAAAGCCAAATCTAAGCATTAATCCAAAAAACCCAAAAACAAGAAATTATAATTGGTGATTCTGGCCCCGAAGGTGAAATTATTTTTTAAATCAAGCAAATTATAATACAAAAAATTTAAACTATTTTATAACTAATTGCATTTTTTCATTAGGCAATGCCTAAAAAAGCCCAGGATAAAAGCCACGCTTTTGCCCTGGGCCAGGTATATAAACAAGGAGCCTGCCTCGATTTGGAAACGAAAGGCAGGTTTAGTTACTCAATAAAATGCTGATATGGCGGTAGCGACGTGAATTGTTGAAAATGATGTTTAAACTGGCCGTCAGAGGAACGGATAAAATCATGCCCACAAAGCCCCAAATCATTCCCCACACAAACAGACAAAGCAGCACCACCAAAATATTCAGATTAAGCCGGTCGCCCATCAGCTTTGGCTCGACGATATTGCCGGAAATAAACTGAATCAGCACCATCACGATGGCAATAAGCAAAGCCCAGCCGAGATAGTCAAAATACTGAAAGACGGCCAGCAATATAGGGGGAATCGCCGCCAAAATAGGACCAATGGAAGGAATGAAATTGAGCAAAAAAGCCAGAAAACCCCAAACAATGGCAAAATCCAGCCCCAATATGATGGCCGCCAGCCAAACGGAGAAGCCTGTACTGATGCTGATAAGCGATTTGAGCCAGAGATAATCCTGGATTTGCTCTACGATGGAGTTGAGCATGAGCCGTCCGGCCTGGTCTTCTACCCTTTGTGAGTTGAGGAATTCGTAAATTTTACGCTTCAGTGTCTCGCGGCTTAGCAGCATAAACATCAAAAACAGCAACATGGTGAGCAAATTGGAAAAAAAGCCTACAAAAGAACCCAGGCTGGCCTCGATGGTCTCAAATACCGATTCGGGAGAGATGAAGGTCAGGATTTGCCCGTTTTCACTGTTCCAAATGTGTTTTTCAAGGTCATAATCCAGCCGAGTTTTAGCAAAATCGGCAATTTGCACCAGGATAAAATTGAACTTCTCCGCATATTTATTGCTGTTGGCCAGTACCGAGCGGATAGAGCCATACAAGCAAAAGCCCAGAATAGTAAAAACACTAAAAATAATGACAAAAATAATCAGACTGCCCAACACACTGGGAACACCCTTCCGGCGCAAAAAGACTTGAAAAGGGGCAAACAAAATGGCCAATAAGACCGCCACTACAAAAGGCACCATGAAGGACTGGGCAATGTGCAGCATAAACCCAATACCGAGTATCGCCGGAATGGCTAAATAAACATTTGAAGGATGGCTTTCGCTTTCTTGGCCCATAGTAAAGGGGATTAACCGAGTAAATTTACGGATTTGACAGCAAATACAAAAACGCCTATGGCCAAGCAGAAGTCTCTTTTCTGTTTCAAAAATTAACGGCCTTCCACATAATCCCCGCCCCCAGCCGCCCGCTTTGTGCCCCTTCGCGCCGGGCCGAGAAGAACATCTCCGGGTTTTGGTAGGTGCAATAGGGCATCACTTCTATCTGCTGGGCTGGCACACCTGCGGCTTGTAAGAGATAGACATTGGCGGCCACCAGGTCAAAGTGCGACTTACCCGTTTGGGGGTTTTGGTGAAAAAATGGGGCAAAGGCTGGATTTTGTGCCCTGGCCAAGGCTTCTACTTCCGGGCCTACCTCATAGACTTCTTGCCGGATGCAGGGGCCTATGCCCGCCCAGAGGTCTTGAGCTTGCACGCCCGCTTCGGTTTGCAATTTCTCGAGGTGCGGGTCAATACCTGGGCTACGGTGCCCCGCCAGCCAGCGTGCACGGCCGCCACGGCATTCGCCCGGGGGGCATACAGCAATATTGGCACACAATCGGCCCCCAAAACTACCACGCCCAAACCAGAAATCTGGCTGAGCAAGGCATCCGAATCTGGATAGGCATCTTCGAGATTCTGCCACCGGCAATGGCGGTCTTCGGCTTGCACCACCGCAACCCGGTCCTGGTGCACCTGCCGGGCATAGACCCATTGGCCTGGCTCGGTGCCTAAGGCCTGGCTCATTCGCGCCCGGTTTTGGCGAACCCTATCGGGCATATCGCCACTTCCAAAGCCAATTCAATTGGGCATAGGGAGGCTCGCTGAGCCCGCCCTGCCGGGTAGAAACAAAATGAACTAGTTCAGGAAATTGCTGAAAATGAGAGAATTGAAGAAAGATCAAATCGCCAGATTTTCTTTGCATCATAAAAAAGGCCCAGAGGAAATGCGTGAAGTGAATTTTGAACGCTCACAAAAATACACAAAAACCCTGGCTCCACAAATACCGCCGAATTTACTCCCCAGGCTAGGACTAACTTCCTAAAAAGGATTATGAAATACTGTGCCTCAAAAAAATTTTTGTAAAAAACCGGAAGAGACCGTCATTTGGGCAAGTTGGGCACAGGCATTTCGTTTTAAACAAATTTTTTTCACAATTTTTGCACTGTTTCGGAGTGATAATCTTAGCACTAACCACACAATGACGTTGACTTTCCGGCTCTTACTTTTATGGCTCATCTTGGGATACGGGTTTTTGCTGCCAAAAACTCAAGGCCAGGACAAGTCGCTTGCCCTACTTGAGAGTCGCTTATCCCACGCCCGCGATACCCACCGGGTAGAAATTCTGAACAAACTCGGCTGGGAATATCGCAACAGCGACCTGCCCAAATCCCTGAAATACATCAATGAATCCATAGAACTTGCCCGCTCCATTCGCTATGAGGCCGGCCTGGTGGTATCGCTGAATTTTGCCGGAGTAGTACACCGCAAATTGGGCAACTATGACCGGGCTATGAGCTACTTGTTTGAGTGTTTGAAAGTGGCCGAAAGATTAAAAAACCAGGAACAAACCGCCTATGCTTTCAATAATATGGGCGAAATCTACAACTACCAAAGAGACCACGACAATGCCGAAAAATATATACAGAAAGCCATCAGGATTTTTGAAGAATTGAACGACCGGCAAGGCATTGCCTATGGCTACCTGCGGCTGGGTGAAGTAGAAGAAGCCCGGAGCAACTATGAGGAAGCCTTACGGTACTTTAATGAGTGTGCCGAACTTCGCCTCAGCCTGGACGGCACCGCCGGGGCTGGCCACCGTCTATGCCAGTAT
>JAAUUB010000032.1 GCA_012031215.1 Microscillaceae bacterium
ATAAAGTCATTCGCTTCTTTTAGTTGTTTTTAGTTATCTGACAATCAGTGGGTTGCAAAGAACGTATTATTTTTGTTTCAATAATATCTATCTCACGGACTTACATAAGTATCTCAAAATCAGTCTTTAAATTTGTAATCAACCTACCTGAGTAGTAACCTTTTGGGCTTTTGTGCTAGTGTTTTGCCAGTTTAATTACTTGTATTAATTTTCAGTTTTAAACCATTGATAACCAATGGAATGATTACTGAATCAGTATGCAAAACTAAACTATTAGCCCACTATTTTTCTCCAACTTCGCCAAGACTTTCCCTTTATGCATCAACCTCAGAGACGACACGAACAGAAAAATTGACCTTTAAATTAAACCTTTTCTAATTCTAACCATCAAACAAAAAAAACAATCAATTAATCAAAAGACCAATGAAAAGAATAGTATTCATAATTTGTATATCTGGTCTATTGACCAGCGCACTAAGCGCACAAATTACCGACTCAATTTTATGGAGTGGTAAACAAAGGACATACAAGTTTTTCCTACCACCATCATACAACGGAACGCAAAAGATTCCCTTGGTTATTTCATTACATCCAAGTTTTAGCAATGCCGACAATCACATGAATGCGGCTAAATGGCAATTAATAGGAGATACTGCAAATTTTATTACCGTCTATCCGAATGGGACTTCTAATCAGCAAGGAGGCACAAATTTTAGCTGGAATGCCTATAACTTATCTACAGGCAGTACTGCTGATGATGTCGGTTTTTTAAATGCAATGTTAGATATGATGATAGCAAACTACTCTATTGATACTTGTAGGATTTACATTTCCGGTTTTTCAAATGGTTCTTGGATGGCTTGGAGAATGATGTGTGATTTTACAAATAGATTCGCCGCAGTCGCTCCCCTCAGCGGTTCTTGGAAATATGGCAAAGATGGCTTTTGCGACCATGGAGGGTGTAATGGGTCCACAATACCTGGCACTAATCCACCGTCACAAGAAGCTACATTAAATTGTGTGCCTTCAAAAAGAATTCCTTACATGTATTATCGAGGAACTAACGAAGTAAATCTTACTGATAGAGCCATTACAGACCCAAATGGAAACTACTTTTGGTCTCGTCACAATGGGTGTGATACGATGCCAACGGTTGATACCATTAACAGTAATGGAGACCAAATTATCCGAGAGAGATACCTTAATTGTCAAGACAGTACAGAAACAATAATTATGAATGTGGTGGGAAATTCACATACATGGCATGCTTCTGCTACTAATGAGTTTTGGAAATTCCTTAGAAAATACAGCAAATGTTCAGGAACAATTACAACGGGTTTTTCTGATACTAATTGGGATGAAAAAGTAACTATTTTTCCAAATCCTGCTAATAGTGTAATTAATGTTGATTGCAAAAAAGACTTTCAAATATATAATTCGATAGGACAATTGGTAAAACAGAGTAGCCAAGCAACAAACCAAATCAATATCTCAGACTTGCCAACAGGGCTTTACTTTTTGAGGGCCGACAATATAGTTAGCCGTTTTATGAAGACAGAATAAACCAACACATAAAAAAAAATTAAAATTGCAATAAGACAAGCTATAAAAAAAAGGTGAAGGCATAACAGTCCCTACTCAAAAGGCAGGGTTTCGTGTTCCAAATACAGTTTTGTGGCAAAGTAAACAGTAGTTTTACAATTGAAGTTTGTAGTAAAAGATTCGCCCTTTGGTTTGCTGCCAAACGTTAGCGGAAAGTGTATTGATGCTCCATCCAGTGCAGCCGATTTATGAGTCTTTTTGGAGGCTGCTTTGCATCCCTTTCTGTAGCTCTTCTCGAATGGCAAAAAGTCCCTCCGAAAAATTGGCCAGTTGTACCAATACCTGACCCATATGCTCTCCGGTGCCCAATCCCCTAAACTGGTTGTTTTTCCGAAACGTAGTTTTGATATTTTCCCAGCGTTGGGTTTCTTCGGGGCGGAGCAATTGGTGCATTTCTTTAAACTTGAGCAGATTGGCTTCCGCCCCGGTGGTCAGGGTTTGGGCTTCGTTTTCATAATGCGATAAGATGACCGTGAGCAGTTCCTCCTCATTCATGATGGGGACTATCTTTTCGGCAATCTTGTTCATATCCCGGTAAGAGCCTTGCAGTTTGAAAGGCGGTTCGGTTCGAAACTCATCACTTTGGGCGGCGGAGCGAATGTACTCAATGTTATTGCGCAAAACGTAGTTGCGCACGATAAGCAGCTTTTTCAATACTGCCACAATTTCATTGATTTCCTCGCCCGAGTAATTACCTTCCAGTTCCAGTCCCTCGCGGTTATCGGTTTCGGCCAGGCGCACGAGGGCATACACGTCCTTTTGGCTTCGGGCGGCCAGTTTATTCAGCACTGGGTTGGCAGTAAGGCAGTTCTCGATATAGCTTAATTTAAAAGCGGCTTCGCTATTGCCAATGATGTCGCCCAGGTTATAGGTATCGGCGCGGTTGGCCAGCATATCCGGGATTTGAAACTTATCCCCGCTTTCGGTATAGGGGTTGCCGGCCATCACTACGCAGACCTTACGCCCGCGCAGGTCATAGGTTTTGGGTTTGCCTTCATAGACCCCTTCAATCTTGCGCTGGCCATCGCAAAGCGAAATGAATTTTTGCAGCAGTTCAGGATGACAATGCTGGATGTCGTCGAGGTAAATCATGACATTGTCGCCCATCTCGAAGGCCAGGTTGAGCTTTTTCACCTCCTCGCGGGCACTGGCATTGGGCGCTTCGGCGGGGTCAAGGGAAGTAACCTGGTGGCCAATGGCCGGGCCGTTGATTTTCATAAAAATAATGCCCAGGCGGCTGGAAATGTATTCCATCAGGGTTGTCTTGCCATAGCCAGGGGGAGAAATGAGCAAGAGCATACCCATAAGATCGGTGCGTTTGTTTTCGCCCACCACCCCAATTTGCTTGGCCAGGTTGTTACCAATCAATGGCAGATAGACTTCATTGATAAGGCGATTGCGGACAAAAGAAGACAATACGCGGGGCCGAAACTCTTCCAGGCGCAATTGTTCCCGAAAAGCCTCTAGCAAAGCTTTTTTGCGGGCCGTATATTTTTCAAATAAAGGCACTACCTGCCGGGCAAAGCCATTGAGTTTGAGCATAAAATCGTTGTAGTGCAGGAGATAGCACTTTTCTTGAATGACAGCATGCGTGCCGGCCAGGTCTTTGATTTCAGCAGCAATGGGAGCCCGCACAATTTGCTTGTTATCAAAGCTTTGATGAAAAGCAGGGAGGCGGCCTCATCCAGGTATTCTTCCACAAATTCCAGCTTTTCGCCCATATTGGCCTGCTTCACAAAAGCCTCTACCCAAATGCGCAAGAGCTCAAATTGTTCCTGGTGCACTTCGCGCAGGTTGTGGAGCGATTGCTCGAAAACCCTTTGTTGCTTGCTTTGGTGGAGGTATTTTTGAAAAGCTTCGTAAATCTGGGCTGCTTCCGGGCTGATGATAAATGATTCGCTCCGGGTCCTTTCATAAAAGAGATACTCCCCAGCCAGGGAGGCAATTTCTATCGGGAAGAGATGGGTTTCTTCAATAAAACCTCCGATGGCTTTTATGAGCTCCCCAATTTCGGTCTGGTAGTCTTTGCTATCCGGGAAGTACCCGCCGAATGAGGCCAATGCCCTGAAGCTGATTTTGAAGAATGCGGTGCTTGTCGGGAAACTGAGGCAGATAAGCCTTCCAGTAATAGGCCGCGCAGGCGCGGGCGGTGGTAGGGTAGCGCAGAAGATCGATACTTTGGTTGAGCCGGGCCAGGCCCTGTAATATCTTGGCCGCATCTATATCATGCACCCCTTTGGTGTAGGCTTCGGCATAGCGGGAAGCCATAAATTGTTGCACCCAGGCCGCAAGCTGGTCTTCGGGAAGGCTCGCGGCCTCTTCCAACTTAAGCGGCGAAAGGTTTTCCGGAACCGCCTTTGCGCCATTTTTGAGCAAGGGCGCGGATAAAAACTGGTAGATGCGATATGCCAGGTATTCGGCCCGATAGACTTGCTGATTTTCGGATACTACTTCCTGCTCCCAAACCGAAGCCGTTTCGTTTAAAGCGGGGTCCTCGATTTCCTGAAAAAAATTGGTCCCTGTCAAGTGATAGTATAGTTTTCCATTGCGGAGAATGGTGGTCAAATCCAGGTTTTGGGTATTGACCGAAAAATGATGTTTGCCAAATTTGATAACATTATCGCCTCCCACAAACATTTCCTGCTTGTCTTTGAGCTGGCGCACCGTATCTTCGCGCAGGCTTTTAAGGCGGCTCTGGATTTCGTCGGCCTTCACACTATCGCCCAGGCCTAGCAGTTTTTGCACCAGGTCGCGAATTTTTTCAATCATCAAATCTCCGGCAAAATAGCCATTGATTTCGTTGATAGTGGTGAAGGTGGCTACCCGCCCCCGAATGCCTTTCAGGATACGGTCGGCGGCTTGCAGGAGGGCATTGGTGCGTTTGTTACGGGCCTCAATCAGGTTGAGCTTTTTGCTCTCGAAGGCATTATAAATTTCTTCCCGTTTTTCGGCCAGTTGCCCGATGAATTCATCAAAATCAGAGAATTTTCCTTCCAGCTCTTCTAATTGCACCAGCAATTTGGTTAAAAACTCATCGGCTTTTTCGGGCGTATCGGCAATATCCAGGTAATTAATAACTCCCTGGCCGATGAGTTTGATTTGAGCGTTGAACTCTGCCTGAGCTTCGCCACTGCGGAGCGATTTTTTCTTTTGGCGGGCCTGGGCTTTGGCTTGGTTGAGGGTGGTATAGATGGCCGAAACCCGGTCAATGATTTGGGTGGTTTGGGTGGTATCTTCTATTTTGAGATTGCTGACAATGTCAATGAGCAAATCCAGCGATTGTCCGGTCTGGGTAATGGCTGCCTCCGCCTGGTTAAGTTCGGCTACTTTTGCCCCTTTCTCGATGGCCGCTTCGTGTTGGCTTACTTGCTTACGGTAAAAATCAAGTGCCGTGTCTTTAAGTAAAAACCGAACGGTGTCTTGCGAAATATTTTGGGTTTTCTCGGCCAGAAGTTGCTCAAAGCTTGCAATTTGGGGCAGGTTGGTATAGCGAAGGTCTTTGAGGGCGATGACTTCGCCCCTTAATTCCCGGAGGGCGGCCAGGGTTTGGACAAACTGGTCAATTTTATCAAAATTAGACCTTTTGATTTGTTCCTGGAGGGTTTCTATTTTCTTTTGAGTTGCTTCTATTTGGGCCGTGGTGTTTTTCCTGACCCGGGTTACTTTTTCAAATTCTTCGATGGCGGCGCTGGCCGATTGCCGGATGTCGAGCAAAGGTTCATTCACTTGAAAAGCTTCGCCGTGGTTGAGCCAGTAAAAGCCATCGAGGGCGGCAGTGCTCATCTTGACCAGGTCAAGGTAGAGGGCGGCATACACATCAGGCTTGGCAATAAGATTCAGGATTTCGGTGAGCGCGGCCATTCCCCGCACAATGTCTTTATTGCCAATTTTAAACAAAAAGTTATCTTTTTCTGTCGGAGGCACATAGTCGGCCCCCCACATAGGGGGTCTGCCAAATCTGAATGGCGTGAGTTTTAGTAGGTTCTAATTGCGCCCGAAAATAGGCCATTTCGCCGCCCTCAAAAAGGGAAAAACCATTGCAAACGATGGGGTTTTCTACCTTTTGCTCGATGAGATTATAGGGCAATAAGACATAAATGCCTTCTATTTCATTGAAAAACACAAACAAATGGTCTTCACCATTGGGTGCCTGAATGTGTTTTTCAAATTTAAGATTCTCAACCAGGTTGCTAAACACTTTTAGCTCGCCCGATTGGAGATAATAGCCATTGGAAAATATCAAGCCCTGCTGGTCGGGCAGCAAAATACAGGCCTCGCCAATTTTATCAATCCGGACAGCCTGATGGAGCTTCTCATTAAACACAAAATAGCGAAAATTTTGCTCCTGATAAGGTCGGATTTTGAGAATGATGAGATTACCCAGGTCGGCAAAGTAATACTCCCCGTCGTCGAGTCCCTGTTTTCGTTCTACGGGTTCGGAGTAAATGCCCTCCCCACTTTCTGTATTGTCTTCTACTTTGATGGTGAGGTCGCCCCCGATAGCTTCTACAAAAACCCGGTCCTGAATAGAGATATGCGGGTGGCGGCCTTCGCGGTAGGCTTCCCGGCGGGCGCGTTGCCAGCCAAAGGCGTGTTGTTCGGGATATTTAAACTCGTATTCACTGCGGTTATTGATATATTCCAGTTTTTGCCAACAATGGTCCATTTAAAAACCTTAATGTCCTCAATCTTTTGCCCACCTGGAAGACCATATAAAGGTGCGGCCCCAGAACGGCAAATTTCAGAAAGACCGTATCTTTATAAAATTTATACATTTCCAGGAAATCCTGCACAAACTTTTCGTGGGCAATCAAATCCAGTGGCGCTGTATGAAAAGAATGATCTTGGCTATCATAGCGAAAAACACTGAATACATCGGCCAGCTCAATGCTTTTGAGGCGCACCTGCACATTATAGCCAAAAATGAAAAGCGGGCCCAGGGCCACCATGTCCTGGGGGGAGCAATTGTTTTCGGTAGCGATGCGGTTGGTGGCGATGAGTTTGGACTCGATGGCCCCAAACACCTCTTTGCGGGCTTCATTGAGTTTATGCAGGCGTAATCGCAGGGTTTCGGCCTGGGTTTCGAGACGCTTGCGAATGATTTCGTAAGTGCCCCCTTCCAGGGTTACGCCTTCGGTTTTTTCTTCCAATTCTATCTCCGGGTTTGCCGTTGCCATGGTATTGTTTGCCTTTGCGCCTGTTTGTTCAGGTAGGAAAAGAGAGGAAATATTGAGAAAATATGAACGAAAAAAACAGGCGGAAGCCTCTTTGAATACAAACCACCGCCGGGCCTGTGCTTATCAGGACAGCAGGGTGCTTGCTTTCTTGTCCAGCAGACCAGCATTTTTGGCCGTATGGAGCAGCCCATTGAGTACGCCTTTGGTTTCTTCATCCGGGCTCATAGAGAGCATCCGCATGAGCAGGGCCGAGAGGCTCAGGTTTTTCAGGTCGCTGGCCGAAAGCCCAAACTGGCTTACAAAGCCCTTCAGTCTTTCTATGAGGTTGTGCTGGCCCTCGCCGTTTTGCCCATTGAGCACGGCATCTTTCAAGCCGGTGAGGGCCTCGCTGCTGTCAATGAGGCTGTCAAAAGCCCGCCCCCGGGTGATGGCATTCATGATATTTTCGTAAAACATGGTTTCGCCGCCCACGATGTTGATTTTGGAGGCTTTGAGGGCTTCGGCCATGGCCTGGGCCTGAACCGCGGCAATGTCTTTCTGAATATTGATTTTGGCCAGGGAGAGTTGGGTTTCCTGCTCGAGCTTGAGTTTGAATTCTTCGTGTTCCTTGCCCACGCCGTCCAGTTTTTTCATAGCTTCGGCCTTGGCTTCTATTTTCTTGGCTTCGGCAAAGGCTTTTTTCTCCATCACATCGGCTTCCACGAGACCTTTCTTTTCGAGCACTTCGGCCTCGGCCAGGCCTTGCTTTTTGGTGGAATCGGCTTTAATGCCAATCACGTTGGCTTCGGCCAGGCCTTTTTCTTCCAGCACCCGAACATCAATCTTGCCTTTTTCTTCATAGGCGGCGTTTTCGGCGGCTTTGGTGGCCTGGATGCCATCGGCTTCGGCCAGGGCTTTTTGTTTGATGATGCTGGCTTCGGCCTCACCTTGTTTGCGGAGGGCTTCGGCTTTGGCCTCCATCACGCGGGCTTCGGAAAGACCCAGGGCTGCGGCTTCCTCGGCATCGGCATCGGCCATAATTTTCTTGGCTTCGGCTTTTTTATCCACCACTTCGCGCTCAACGATGGCCTCCAGCTTGTTTTGCTCGGCCCGGAGCTCGGCAGATTTCTTATGGGCCTCAGCGGCTTTGATTTCCTTGACAAGGTCTTCCTCGGCTCTTTGTTCAGCGGCCAGGATGGCCACCTTTTTGAGCCTTTCGGCATTGGCAAAAGCCTGGGTATCTTTGATTTTTTCCTGTTCTATGACGGTTTCGCGTTCCAGTTCAATGCGTTCTTTGATGGTTTTCTGGATGTCGCGGCGGTCTTGCTCCACATGTTTGGTTTTTCAATCTGGGCCAGTTCTACGGCCTTTTCGCGGTCAGTAGCCGCAATCTGGCGTTCTTTTCTACTTCCTCGGTTTTGCGGGCCTCAATGGCTTCTTTTTCTTTGCGCAGGATGATGATTTCTTTTTCTTTGCGTTCTTCGGCCTTGCCCAGTTCTTCTTCGGTGATGATGCGGGCATTTTCGGCCTTGAGGCGCTCTTCCTGCTCTATTTTTCAATTTCAGATTGGGTGCGGGCCTTGATAGAAGACACATCCTTGCGCTGATTGGCTTCTTTGTCGGCTAGTTGGCGTTCCAGGTCCAGCACCGTTTCTTTTGCTTCTACATTTTGTCGGGTAATTTCCTTTTCTTCATCGCGCTGGAGTTGGTTGGTTTTTTTATGCTGCTCGGCAGTCAGTTCGGTGATTTTCCGAATCCCCTGCGAGTCCAGGATGTTTTCGGGGTTCAGGTGCTGAATTTTGGTTTGCTCGAGATAGTCAATAGCGGCTCCTTCCAAAAAGTAGCCATTGAGTTCTTCGCCAATTTCCTCGAGCATAGCACTTTTAAACTTATTCCGCTCACTATACAACTCTTCAAAATCGAAGCGCTTACCGACCGTCTTGAGGGCTTCGGAAAATTTGGCATCAAACAACTGAATAAGCAGCTCGCGGTCAGATGCCCGGGCCGTGCCAATGCTTTGGGCCACCGTTTTGACGGCTTCTTCCTTCTGATTGACCTTGATGAAAAAGGTTACTTTAATATCGGCCCGCATATTGTCTTTGCAAATCAAGCCTTCTTTTTCCATCCGCTCGAGGGTGAAGCTTTTGAGGGAGATGTCCATTACCTCCAGACGGTGCAAGACCGGAACGACCAACATCCCGTTGAAACTCACCTTTAGACCCCCTACCCCGGTACGGATAAGGGCCTGGCCCTGTGTGGCTTTTTTGTACCAGCGCGAAAAAAGGATTAAAGTGCCAAAAATGAAAATGGCCGCAATAATGGCTCCTAAGACAAGGGTGTTTTCAAGTAATCCCATGGAAAAAGTAATTTTTAAATGGTGGACAGACTTTGATAAATTGAACGATATATTGCTTTTGATAAATTTGGCTTAGGCCAGATAAGGCTCCACCAAAAAATATTGCTTTTCTTCGTCATAATGCACTACCAGGGCCGAAAATCCTTTCAGGATTTGTTTGCCCTCCGTAGCCTTGGCCCGGATGAGCAAGGGAGCGCCCTGCCGGGAAGGAATGCTGACCTGGCCCATCGTTTCGTCATCAAAAGGCAGCATGGCCGTTCCTACTTTGCCAATTACATCCTGGTTATTCTTAAATTCGTTTTCTTCATCCTTAAAAACACCTCGCAAAGGACTGGTTACGGCTTTGGTCAGGGAAAGACTGATGAGCAGATTGGGCAAAATCCAAGCCCAGGCAAAGGCCGGGATTTCGGCCCGAAGGTAATGATTGCCCAAAATAGACCCAATCCACATAAAGAGCACCAGGAAACTAAAAAAAACCATAAAAGGCACCTTGCCCAAATTGAAGAAGCCCAAAAGAGATAAAATCGGATTGCCATTGGCATTTACTTCCTGCCCCGAATCGGCGTGGGCATCCAGGTCGGTGTGGGCATCCAGGCCAGCATGCGCATCCAAGTCAGCATGGGCATCGATTTCAAAATGGAAAGAACTGAGGTCAAGCAGGCCAATAAAGACGGTTATCCAATACAAGCCTACTACCATCAGTAATATGGTGTAAAAAATACTTGAGGGAGCAAATGCGGCTTGCCAAAGTTCGGTCATGGACTATGAATTTTTGAGACTTGTGAACAGCACACAATATTTTAAGATTATTTACTGAATTTGCGTTAAAAAGTTGTTAATATAACCTTTTTCTTACTTTGCGCAAAATCGTGTTCCCGGTGCTGTCTCTGATGCCACTTCTCGATATTTTCTCAAGCCTTGTTTGCCTCGCACCGCTTTAAAAAAAGCCTTGGCGTGCCAGGGCTATGCCTGCCTTTACCCAAGATAAAACCCGGCCAAGATAAGCCCTTGAAAGATAGGATTTTGAAGGCAGAAAGTGAGTCTTGCACTGTTGAAGTCTCTGAAAAAATATCCAAGGGTAACAAGGCTGGATTAATTAAAAAGTATGTCCGGCCGGCAAGGGAATTAAGTTTTACTTTCTCAAAACCTTCTCCAAAATACATTTTTGATGAAAAAATGTGCCCGTGGTTTTTTAGACTTCTCTCCTGATTTTTGAGAAAGCGAGGTAGATTTTTCCTTTTCGCATACATCCGCTTGCCTGAATGTTGATGATTTTTATAAGTGCAAATATTCAAGCAACTGACCCACAGACACGCACGCAAAGACAGGAAAATACCTAGTCATTGAAACGGCAAAAAATAGCTTGGACTACGGCTTGTTTTTTTAATAAAACACAAAAACCCACAGGCTTACAAATTTACAGCCTGAAAGCCCTGCCCCCGCCTACTCGTTTAGGTTTTGAAAACCCGGGCCGAGCTTATGCAATTTGAAGCACCAAGACGAGCAGCACCCTGGATTCAGGGGTCTCATCTCGCGAGGCATTCAGCACTTTTGCTCTTTTCAAATAAAAATGGCTTCATCTTCAAAATACTCCAGGACATAGGATTTGAGCAGTTCCTCCTGGCTCAGCAAATCGAGGTGGGGCAGGTTTTTGACCAGGCGCCAGTGAGGCCAGCCGTCCTGGTCGTGGCCTTCCAGCTCATACACGCCGGCCTTGCTCAAAACGCGGCAAATGGCGATATGCATCAGGTCTTGCTTTTGTTCTTTGGTGAAGGTGCGTACTCCCTGGCCCAGCTCGCGGACCCCAATCAAAAAGAGCACGCCGTTGAGATCGGCCGGGCGTTTGCCAATAATGCCTTCCAATTGCTCAAGGGCTTTTTGCCAGCGTTTTTCTAAATCGGAAACAGGCAGTTCGTTTTTCATGCTTTGCTTTGGCTTTGCAGGGTGTCCCAGTATTCAACGGCCCGGCGGAGGTGGGGAATAACTATAGAACCCCCAATGAGCAGTGCAATTGAGAATACCTCTTCTATTTCACCTGTCTCTAGGCCCAGTTCGTGGCATTTGCCCAAGTGGTATTTGACACAATCATCGCAACGAAGCACCATAGAACAGGCCAGGCCCAGCATTTCTTTGGTATTTTCGGCCAAGGCCCCGGGAGAATAGGCATTGGTATCGAGATTAAAAAAACGTTTGATAACTTTATTGTCGCCCCCCAGGATGCGTTCGTTCATGCGGGCGCGATAGTCATTAAAATCCTGGATAAGTTTGTCAGCGGCTGATTCCATATCTTTTAAAAATTTAAACATCAGTTAATAGGCCCGGGCAAACAAAACCCGCCGGGCCGAAGGCCGGCCTGAAACCATGCAAAGCCCTGGCGTGAGGTCGCCTTCTTGCGGAATACAGCGAATAGTGGCTTTGGTTTCTTCTTTGATTTTTTCCTCGGTTTCGGGACTGCCGTCCCAATGGGCCAGCACGAAGCCCCCTTTTTCATCCAATACCTTTTGAAATTCTTCGTAAGTATCTACCTGGGTAGTGTGGGCTTCGCGAAAGCTGAGGGCTTTTTGAAAAAGATTATCCTGAATGGCTTCCAGGAGTTCGGCGACGGTGTGGCCCACCTGGTCGAGGGCGACCACCTGCTTGGCCCCGGCTTCGTCGCGGGCTTTGTCGCGGCGCACTACCTCAATGGTATTTTGGCTCAGGTCGCGCAAGCCAAGGGCCAAACGCACCGGCACACCTTTCATTTCCCAGTCGGCAAATTTATAGCCCGGTTTGTAGGTATCGCGGTCGTCATAGCGCACCGAGATGCCCCGGCGCAGGAGCTCGGCTTTGAGCTCGGCCACTTTTTCTGAAATTTGGGCCAGTTCGGCTTCATTTTGTAAATCGGCACGATGACTACCTGAAAAGGAGCCAGCTTGGGCGGCAGCACCAGGCCTTGGTCGTCGGAGTGTACCATAATCAAAGCGCCCATAAGGCGGGTGCTCACCCCCCAGGAAGTGCCCCAGACATACTCGAGTCCTCCTTCTTTGGTGGCAAAGCGAACATCAAAGGCCTTGGCAAAGTTTTGTCCCAGGAAGTGAGAAGTGCCCGCTTGCAATGCTTTCCCGTCTTGCATAAGGGCCTCCACGCAATAGGTTTCGTCGGCCCCGGCAAATCTTTCGGTGGGCGTTTTGATGCCCCGGATAACCGGCACAGCCATATAGTTTTCGACAAATGTGGCATACACTTCAAGCATTTGCTCCGTTTCGGCGATGGCCTCTTCGCGGGTGGCGTGGGCTGTATGCCCTTCCTGCCAGAGAAACTCGGCAGTGCGCAAAAAGAGACGCGTGCGCATTTCCCAACGCACTACATTGGCCCATTGGTTGAGCAAAATGGGCAGGTCGCGGTAAGACTGTATCCAGTTTTTGTAAGTACTCCAAATCACCGTTTCCGAAGTTGGCCGCACAATGAGTTCTTCTTCCAGCTTGGCCTCCGGGTCAACAATTACGCCACTGCCATCCTCGGCATTTTTGAGGCGATAATGGGTAACCACCGCACATTCTTTGGCAAAGCCTTCTACATGGGAAGCTTCCCGGCTGAGGTATGACTTGGGGATAAACAAAGGGAAATACGCGTTGGTATGGCCAGTTTCTTTAAACATAAGGTCCAGGGCCGCCTGCATTTTTTCCCAAATCGAGTAGCCATAAGGTTTGATTATCATACATCCTCTTACGGGGGCATATTCGGCTAAATCCGCTTTTTTGACCAGTTCGTTATACCAGGCTGAGTAGTCTTCCTGGCGGGTAGTAATGCCTTTGCTCATGGCTTTTTAGTTTAAAAATCAACTTTTAGATGATTTTTATGGTTATTTTAAAGTAATTGAGTAGATTTAGAATGGCAAAGATAAAGCACGCACAACAATTTGTTAATTCTCGTATCGCTTTTAAATCTTTTTCGTATCATCAAAACAAGAAGTTATTATTACATCAGGAACCAAATGCAACATATCATGAAAACGCCCACCTTCTTCCCCCTCTTAAGTCTCTTGATTTTTGCCCTGGGGGCCTGGTCTTGCCAGTCCACCCAGCCTTTGGCCCAAAAAACGAACGAGCGCGATGATGTGTATTTCAAAGTGAGAGACCCCAAGGCCCTGAGCGCTTCGGCAGAAACGAACAACCCAGCCCCCACTTTATATTTTGACAATGAAAATGCCAATGCCGACTATGTGGCCCGCTATCAGCAAAGCCGCCTCTATTCGGCCAATCAACTCAATGAAACTTACTATAGTCCCAATTATTCTGCCCAGCCGGCCTATTCGGCCCCTTTCCAAGACCCTTTCTTTTTTAATTCGTCTTGCCCTTCCTGGAACAATCAAGGAAGCAACTGGGGTGCCTGGGGCAATTCCTTCGGCTGGAATATTGGATTTGGCTGGAATAATTTCGGTTGGAACAATCCCTGGAACAACTTCGGCTGGAACAATCCCTGGAACAACTTTGGCTGGAATAATCCCTGGAACAACTTTGGCTGGAACAATCCCTGGAACAACTGGGGCGGGAATGCTTGGAACAACTGGGGCAATCCTTACTGGGGTGGTGGCAATACTATTGTTGTGATGCCCAATGAAGGACGCATCACGCGCTACTACGGCCCACGCTACAGCACCGGAGGCTCGGTAGCCCTGAGCAATACCGAAAGCCGTATCCGCATTCGCGAGGAGCAACGCACGACCAACCTGCCGGGCACGGAAGTGGGTGGCCGACCTGCGCCAAGCACTTCCTCCGAAAAAGTTCGGGAGGGCTATATTCCGCGCACCCGCACCCAAAGCGGCATTTCCCAATCCACCCGGCCAGTAAATCCGGGGCTTGTTACCCGCCCAACGCAAAATCCGGGCACTACTACCCGTACCCGCCCTGAATCGTCGGTCAATACCCGTACCACACCCGATAATACCCGTACCGCGCCTGATAATACCCGTACCCGCCCAAGTTACGAAACCCAGCGGAGTTCAACGCCTACTTATCGGACTACCAGCCCCTCAAGCCCTTCTACCCGGCCCAGCACGCCCAGTACCCCCAGCCGTACGAGTCCGGCCCCCAGCCGACCCAGCACCCCGGCTCCACGCACACGGCCCTGAGCAAATCAGGCCCCGGATAGATTTGAAAAGTGGAAACCATTCCGAAAAAACGGATAGTTTCCACTTTTTTTGAAAGTGGCAGGACTATTTATCTAATCAACACCCATGCGAGTTACTTCTCTTCTTTGTTTTTTGGCGGGCTAGGCGGCTTATTGGCTCCCCTGAAAGCCCAAATTGTTCCCGGCAGCTTTGGCTATTACCAGGATGCCATTCGCTTTTCGCGCAGCAGTTTCACGGGCACGGCACGTTTTCAGAGCCTGGCCGGAGCCCATACGGCCGTCGGCGGCGACATCAGCAATACGCACAACAACCCCGCCGGACTGGGCTATATCCGCAACTCAGAATTTACCCTGAGCCCGGGATTGGTTTTTGCCCATACCGATACCGAATATTTCAGCCTTGACGATGAAAATGCTCAAAATACTCGCCCGGACAGCCGCGCCAATTTTAATATTGCCCATGCCGGCGGGGTCTTTTCTTTACAGAAAGAAGACCACGAGCCGGGCCGCTGGCGGGGCGGCACCGTGGCCATTTCAGCCGCCCGGGTAAACAATTTTCATAATCAATTGCGTTATCAAGGGCTTAACCAAAATACTTCAAAATCAGATTTTTATGTCTCGCAAACCAATGGGATTCGGATTGCCGACCTGCAAAACCTGGATTTACCCCAATACGAATATCAAAGAGCGGCTTATTTTGCCTTCCTGACCAATCCTTTTGATTATATCCCCAATCCCAATAATCCCAATGAACTGATTGCGGACCCCGAAAACACGGCTTATTTTACCCTGGCCCGCGATGAGGAGGAGAACCTGCTTGGGCCAGCCCTGCAAAGCGAAACCATCACCACGCGGGGCGCGCAATATCAGTGGGCCTTTGCGGCGGCGGGCAATTATGACGACCGCTTGTTTTTTGGGCTGAATGTGCACCTGGCGGCTCTGAGCTACGGCGAAAAGCGCACTTATCGGGAAGAAATCCAGAATGAAGCCTCTTTTTTGAGTAGTTTTGAAGAATTGAATGATTTGGAACTCAGCGGAACCGGACTGGGGGCTTCTCTGGGAATCTTGTACCGCCCGATGGACCTGCTGCGGGTAGGGGCCTCTTTCACCACCCCAACGCTGTACTTTATGCGCGAAAGCTTCAATACCCGCTTCACGGCCAATGTTTTTGATTTTGTGGACCCCAATCTATTGCTGCGCTACGAGGAGGAAACCCTGCCTGGTGAATTTGACTATCGCTTGCGGACCCCCTGGCGGGCTACGGTGGGCCTGGCTTTCTTTTTTAAGGAATACGGCTTTTTGGCTGCCGATGCCGAATATGTGGCCTATCCTTCGGCCCGTTTGCGCAACAATGAGTTTGTGGGGGTGCTGGATGCAGACAACCAAACCCTTCAAAATGTGCTCAAGCCCACCTGGAACATCCGTCTGGCCGGAGAAGCCCGCCTGAAATCTTTTCGCCTGCGGGCCGGCTATGCCCTGGAAGCCGACCCCACCCAGTTTGAGGACGGGATTGACCGCCACATTAGCCGGATTACGGGTGGTTTGGGCATTCGTCAGTACGAATGGTATGCCGATATTGGGCTGATTTACCCGCTTCAACAGTGCTTACGTGCCTTACTCTTTTGCAGCGGGCGAGCCGTATGCAGGCCAGGAGCCTTTTACCCAAACCCAAAACCAGGTGCTGAACATCGTGATCACAGGAGGCGTATTTTTTTGAAAAAGGAGCCCACCCGGCGATTTATCAAATTTTTCGGGGTCCTCTGATGCCTGCCTAATGAGGCCCTAAAAAGCGCGAGGGCTTGGACAATTTATTTTCCCGGCTTATATTTGGTATGCTTATATCCACATCCGTTTTATGTGCATCCTGATTTTTCCTTTTTCTTGTGAAGCCGAAGGGCGGAAGATTGTCCAAGCCGAAGTAATTGCGCCCTGTGCTTTGCGGCATCGCTTCGCCCCACCCCGACACAAAGCAGGGTCGGGCATCCCTACCATTCAGGAACTTTTAGAACACAAGATTTCTAAAACTAAGGAATGCGCTACGCAAGTAAGCAATCGAGGTATCCAAAGGGAGCAAAGTCCTTTGGATACACGGATGAAATCGGAAAATGCGAACCAAAGGGCGTATAAGTACATGTTGGCTGATATTTATTAAAACAAAAAATAACGAAAATGACAGTACATAGACTTTGGGATTATATTTCGTTTTCCGACAATTGGAAAAATTGTGATACATCATTGCTAGATGATATTGCACCCTCTTGGTTTGCACGTAGAGAAGTTTTACAAGCCAACTCAAAAGAGTATGAAGAATTTATTAACCGTCTAAAAAGACGACACGCCATTGAAACGGGTATTGTTGAAAGAATGTATGATGTTGATAAAGGTGTTACAGAAACTTTAATCAACGAAGGTTTTATATCCTCTTTGGTAAGTCACGGAGACACGAATGTGCCTAAGCAGACATTGTTTAATCATTTACAAGACCACTTAGATGCGGTTGATTATATCTTTGATGTTGTCAAAGAAAATAGACCTTTGACCAAAGGTTATATCCTTGCACTGCATCAACTTACTACAAGACACCAAGAATTTGCCGAAGGCAGAGACCAATTTGGAAATAAAACCAAAATTCCACTCATAAAAGGAAGATTTAAAGAACGTGAAAATAACCCTACACGAGAAGACGGTACCACCGTATTGTATTGTCCGCCTGAACACGTAGAAGCGGAAATGGATAGATTA
Organism: Microscillaceae bacterium; assembly: GCA_012031215.1. Classification (GTDB taxonomy): domain Bacteria; phylum Bacteroidota; class Bacteroidia; order Cytophagales; family Microscillaceae; genus JAAUUB01. The sequence goes on from JAAUUB010000032.1 coordinate 16,965, forward strand.
ATTGAGATTTACAACGACCTCACCGAAAAAAATATAAATCCTTTAATTATTGCGACTTGGGTACATCACGCATTTACCACTATACACCCGTTTCAAGACGGAAACGGTAGGGTGGTAAGGCTCATTGCAAGTTTGATTTTGATAAAAAATAACTTTTTCCCAATTACGGTTTTAAGAGAAGAAGCCAAAATTAAGTATATACGGGCATTGGAAGAAGCAGATAATGGACAACCTCAAAAATTAGTTACCTACTTTGCCGAAATCCAAAAACGCAACATTGAAGAAGCCCTTAACATTAAGGAAGTAAGCAATACGTCTTTGAGTGAAGTAACCAATATCTTCAAGCAAAAAATTCTAAGTAAGCAGCAAGAAAAACAGCAACAATATGAAAGAACACTTGCTGAAAATAGAGTGCAGGTTTTTAACTATTGTAGTCTTTTTCTTAATGAGTACAAGCACAAACTTGAAACGGAGTTTGATGATAGCATTTCTTTATACATAGGAAGCGGCAGACCTGATGATACTACAAAACAACATTATTACTACGAACAAATAGTTAGTTATGCTAAGAAACATAACTACTACTTTAATAGAACATTACCTAAATCATACTTCAAATTTGGAATTGAGTTTGACAGCAAGAAATATGAATTAGGAATTACATTACATCACTTCGGCTATGATGATAGTGTTATGGCTATTGGTGCATTTTTGGAGTATAAAGGTATTTTACCAAACGAAGACACAGACACAACAATACCACTTGACATTAAACCACACGTAATTTCTATCAAAGATGATGTTTCATCAAAAGAGAAGAATATACGTTTGCATCTTGAAAATATTTTAACAGTGACAATAGCACAAATAGCGAGTGAAATATAAACATCAGCCAACATTATGTTTGCGAAAAGGCGGGCAGAAGTGCTAAATTTGAACTTTTGTACTTTCTATCAACATTTGTACTATATTTGGGCTGACGGTTTTCAAAGCCCCGCCCTTCGCAAACATTTTTCCGTTGGCTGCAAGCAAAAATAGAAACCTTAAAAACTCAGGAACCTTAAAAACTCAGGAATGACAAAATGAAAAAAATACTTATAAAAATGCTCTCGACACTTTTGCCAAATCAGGTTGCTAACTTTGCGTACAACCAATTGACAAACCCCCAAATCAAAAAATTACGCCCCAACGAACTTGAAGTTTTAGACACCTCACAAAAGGAAACGCTGACATTTCAAGGTTTTGATATTCAACTTTACACTTGGCTTGGTGGACAGGATAAAGTTTTACTCATTCACGGTTGGGAAGGGCAAGCAGGAAATTTTGCAGATTTGATACAAAAACTACGTGAAAAAAATTACACTATTTATGCTTTTGATGCTCCTTCACACGGATTTAGCAGTAAGGGCAAGACAAGCCTATTTGAGTTCACCGAATTAGTTGGTGAACTTATCAAAAAATTTGAAGTATCAAAATTAGTTAGTCATTCTTTTGGTGGCGTTGCTACAACATACGCCTTATTTAACAATCTTGATTTGAAAATTAACAAGTACGTTTTATTGACAACACCTGACAAGTTTTTGGAGAGAATTGAAGATGTTTCAGAACAAGTTGGAATAACAGAGAAAGTGAAAAACATACTCATCAATCGTTTAGAAAAGGAAACTTCGCTTGACGTAAGTAATTTAAACGTGAGTGAATTTGTAAAGAAAATAAATGTTGATAAAGCCTTAATCATTCACGACAAAAAAGATACAGTCATTCCGATTAGTCGTTCCAGGAATGTACACAGTAATTGGAAAAATTGTGCATTTATAGAAGTAGAAGGAACAGGACATTTTAGAATTTTGAGAACAAAACCAGTGCTTGAAAAAACAATAGAGTTCTTAAATGCGTAAAATTGCCAGCAGGCAACATTGGCTTGGCAAAAAGCGGGGCAGACGTGCTTATTTGAACTTTTGAATAATAAAGGGGCTAAACTACTTATTTTGGGCTTTTGTGCTAAGATTTCCCCGCCTTCGCCAAGCCTTTTACGTTAACAACCATAATAAAACAGAAATGACGCAGACATTTAAACTAAAAAAAGGAGAGATATCCTTTGAAACCGATAAAGTTAGAATATCGGACAATTCAAGAAAACAAAACATAATCCAATTGTTCAGGCCGGCTATGTGGACAATTTATGGAACTATTTCTGTTTTAAGATATTTGAAAACAGGAGACCAATTTTTACTTTGGACAGGTCTATTTATTGGAATAAGCCATTTTATTATTTTTATTTTAAGTATTCTTAGGTCAAACCAGAACGAAATCCCTTTTGACGACATCAAGTCTATTGCCATTAAACGAAGATTTAGTAATGAATTTTTAGATATCAGACTAAAAAATAACAGACTAAGAAGAATAATTGGAATTGAGAATTCAAATGAAGTTGAAGAGTATATTAAATCAAACATTAAAACCTAAATACATAAAAATTACGGTTGCTAACAGGCGTTTGGCTCAATGGCGGGTTCAGTGCTAAATTAAACATTTGGTTTTCAAATAAACATTAGTGCTAAATTGAAAGTGAAGTGCCTCGAAATCGTCACCTTCGGGAAGCTACAAAACATTATGGGCAACCTTAGGACAAAGCAACAATGACAGAAAAACAAGAAATATATTTTGAATTGTTTGACGCTGGTGACATAGTTCGACTTGAGCCATTGGAGTTAATCAAATATGACTCAGACCTTGACTGGGATAGGAATTGGGTAAAGACATTAGTGACAGTTAAAGGCGGAAAGTTTTCAGGACAATATTCGGGTGACTTTATGACTGTGGATTTTGAGAAATTCAAGCAAGAACTTTCCCGACTTTATAATGACCTGAAAGGGACAGCGAACTTTAATGATTTAGAAGGTTATTTAGAACTCAAAATTATTGGAGACGGAATTGGGCATTTTGACGTTAATGTAAAAGCGTGTGACCAGCCAGGAGTAAATGCAAGTGAACTGACTTTTACAATGGGTTTCGACCAAACAGAATTAAATGAACTTGTCCACCAGCTTGACAGAATTACAAAACAATTTCCAATAACAGGGGACTTTAAAATTAAAAATAGACTTGTTGCGATCATAATCTATTTATTATTCAGTATATTACATTGAAATTCCATAGGCCCGCACAAACCTCAAGGATAGTATTGTAAAGCCCTTCATCGTGCATTCGGAGCCTGTCAGATAAAATTCTATATCTTTTCAATCCCCCAATACTATGCTCAACTAAAATTCTCTTTTTGACTTTCTTTGATTTGCCTTCTTTTCTTTTTCACTCAATTCCTGATTTCTTGGCTTTTTATGCGGGATAAAAGCTTTTTTGCACAAATAATCTTTGGCAAAGCCTTGATAGCCTAAATCCATCTGAATCTCATGGTTTTTAAACCAGTCCTTATCAGGAGGAAATTCTGCCTTCAAAATCCCATAATCGTGTGTGCTTCCCACATAAGGCTTACTCAAAAAATGAATATATTTATCGCTATCCGCAATCATCATTGCTTTGAAGGTATGGCACTTTTTTTTCCTGAGAAAGATTCTTTTTGCGCCTCCTTATCTTTTGGACGCTGAATGCGCTGCTCTGTGGCATCAAAAATAAGCTTTTTGTGCTCCTTGAAATAGGCATTGAAGTCCTCTACGGTCTCAAAGTTGCGTTTGGGCAGAAGTCCTAGTTTGGCCAAGGCATCTTGAAGTACCTCCAGTCCAAGACCTTGATTGCGTTTGGCATTTGAGCCATTCATCCCACTCACAAAACCTAATAAATCGTAGGTGAGACCGCTTTTTAAGCTAAAAAGGGTGAAAAGCAACAACTCATTATACTGAGTAATCGTCGGATGATTGGGACTTTCGGAGGTGCGCTCCTCGATACTTTTGCCGTAAATACTTTCGTAGCTTGCCTTAAAAAAAGACACTAAGACTTCAAATTGCGCTTGGCTGAAGCCTGTTGCTGAACGCCACTGACGCTCGCTCTTTAAACCCTTGATATCTAATCGCATCGCTTTTTTTAACACAAATTTAATGATTTTTCATTGCAACAAGTCTAAAGAACTAATAGCGAATAATGTGCTTCACAGTGAAAAAACAGAGATTGAAAGAACTTATTATGGAACAAGAGAATTCGCAACATTGGACTTATATGGAAATTTGCTGACCTTTTACGAAAACGTAGAATAAAAACCGATTGATAGAAAAGGGTATGCACATAACACAGATTTTATATCAGGTGGGCTAAGGTGCAACCGTAAAGTTTCTAAACCCACCTGAACGTAAAACCCGAAAACAACAGATAAAATAAAAAACGTAACTTTTATTAGCAGCTCTATTTTCCCAAAGTCATATCTTTTAACAATTTCATTAAATCATTTACCTTCTCTTCTGTATCAGATTTTTTGGGTATTGATTTAATTTTACCAGAAGATAGCAACGCACCAGAGGAGGCGTGAAAATCTTTGTCTAAAAGTGGTGCAGTCAAATAGGAAGCACCCTTTGATGGTGGTGGCAAAAACATTTTAAACCACCTCACAAAAAATGGAGCAGCCTCACCAGCAGTCATATCAGTCCGATTTCCGCCCGGGTCAATAGAAAAGACTTTTATACCATCTGAGGAATATAAGTTTGCCATTCTTTTGCTCATTACAGTCAATGCCAATTTTGAATTGGCATAAGAATGAAAAATACCACTTTTCTTCGGGTTTTTCAATTCATCTACCTTCAAAGCAGACGACATAAAAATAGCATTAGAGGACGTATTAACTATTAGTGGAAACTTACTACCCGCTTGACTTCGCATCAACAGCGGCTTAAATAACTCCATCAAGAGATATGGAGCTACTACATTTACTTGAAAGTGCATATCATTGCCGCTCTCAGAAAGTATCTTTTCTTTGAATAAGACCCCTGCATTATTTATCAAAGCATCAATACTTTTGTACGTCTTGCTAATCTTTTCAACAGTCTCTTCTATCTGTTTTGGTATGGATAAATCCACGAGAAAGTAATCCACTTCAATAGTTGGATATTCCTGTTTTATTTTTTGCTTTAATGATTCGGACTTAGCTTTATCTCTGTTTAAAAGAATGAGATTATATCCGTTTTTGGCAAGAAGAAGAGAAATTTCTTCACCAATTCCACCCGTTGCACCCGTTACAACTATAAATTTATTTGACATATTTGACATATTTTTTTGATTTTAATTTTTCCAACTTGAAATATGGTCTTCAATATTTGTAAGTTTTACTTCAAATATTTTCTCAATTTGGTCCGTGTCAATTACCATTTCATCGTTTTCTAATTCCTCGATTGCTTGATAAGTACCCGCCAAAATTTCAGACAGTTCGGCATCAGGAAAAGCCTCTTTCACCCTATTGGCGAAGTCATTGGCTGTGGTCTCTATAAATTCAACTGGTTTGCCAACATAATTGGTCAATAAATTAGCGAGTTCTATTCCTGTTTTGGCAGATGGGGTAGCAATTTCATAAGATTTTCCTGCAAGCTCAGGTTTTTCAAAAGCTGCCACCGCAATTTTAGCTTGGTCTTGGTGAGAAGTCCACATAATTTTTTTGTTACTTTTAGATGCAGGGTAATCTAAAATACCCTCTGATAGCTTTGGAACTATGATGGGTACTTGCAAATTTTCGAGATAAAGCGTTGGCATTAACACCACAGTCGGCAATTTTAATTTCAATAGCGTCTGTGCTAAATTAGAATTGCCAACAATTGACTGTTTTTGCGGATAGCGTGAACCAGTGGGTCCGCTTGTAGTAAAAACTAGCAAAGACAATGATGTCTTATGGAGTGCCTCGATTAAATTGCTTATCCATTTGGTTGGTTCATGGATATTTGATGGATTGGGCAAATGGATAAATGCAGCATCTTGACCATCAATTGCATTGATTATTGATTGCGTGTCGTTAAAATCTGCCTCAACCGATTCTACTTCAGTGCCATAATGACTGTCAATTTTCTCTTTGCTTCTCGCAACGGCTCTTACCTTGTGGCCTTTTCTCAAAGCCTCTCTAACAACTGCAGCACCTTGCTGTCCTGTTGCACCAAAAATGGAAACATCCATATTTTTTTGATTTAATTGAATAAAATAAATATCTTTGACAAAGATATACCATGGAGTATAGTCAACGGTCAAGGAAAAAAGAAATTATTTTTATGAAAATCGGAGAATTGTCAAAAAAAGCGGCTGTATCAAGAGATACAATAAGATTTTACGAAAAGAATCTGCTGTTGGTAAATGTAACAAGACCTAACGAGTGGAATAATTATAAAGATTATCCAGAAGAAAATTTAAAACGAATCGTCATAATCAAGTGCTTAAAAAAATTTGGTTTCACGCTCAATGAATGCAGAGAGGTACTACAAGAAATGGATGAAAATCCCAACAAAAGTGAGTACAAGAGAAAAGTGGCTAAATCAAAACTTGAAGCCATAAATGAGCAAATAAATTACTTAGTAAATGTTAGAAATACATTAATAAAAGTGTTGGAGGATTAACTACTATGCCTAAAAGCGGCTTGGCAATAGCGGGGCTGAAGTGCTAATTGTGAACTTTGGTGCTTTTTATAGGGTTTAGTGCTTTGTGAGGCAACAGTACTATTTATTCCCCGCCCGAACGCAAAGCCCGAAACCGTTGGGCGAAACAGCCGACAAAAAACCAAAATTAACAGTATGAATATGAAAGTAACTAAAATGTAACTACTCAGGTAATAAACCATCTTAGGCGTGTTGATACACTTGATGGTGGGTTTGCAAGACATTTTGCCCCTGCTTAATGGCTGTATCGTTGAGGGAGCGGATAGCACAAAAAGCACCCACCCCAGATTTGAACATTGCGGATACTTTCTCTTTGACCTTGACATTTCGGATGGCACGTTCAGCACCATTATTGTCTGAGGACACTTCCAATTGATAGCGCGTGGTCAGCCGCCAGTCTTGGTACTTGCGCGTCGAATCGAGAAAGCGGCGGGAGTAAAGAGATTGATCTGGGTCTAGCTGGTCTTGAAGTAAGACTTGGCGTTGGATTAGCCCCTATTTCTACTGCATTGAACAAGATTCACCCCTGAAAATCTTTAAACCGGGCTTACAGGCAGCAAAATTTAGGGGGGCAGCTTTCCTTTTATTAGTCTCCAGTAATCTTTACCTCTACCCGGCGGTTTTTCTGGCGATTTTCTTCGGTATCATTGGGTGCCAGGGCCTGCGCGGAGCCGTAGCCCCGGGCCACCAGGCGTTTTGGGCTGATATACCCTTCCTCAACCAGGTAATTCACCACGGCATTGGCCCGGGCCTGCGAAAGTTCGAGATTGATGCTTTCGTCGCCCTGGCTGTCGGTGTGGCCTGCTATCTCAATCCGATAATCGGAATGTTCTTGTAAGAAGTTGGCCAGGCATCTTGAGCGAAGGGCCTGAGCTTTTGCGCAATTCTGACTGGCCAGTGGCAAAATGGATATCCGGCCAGACCACCGATTGCCCCACGGCTACAGGTTGTAAAGCAATATCCGCCTGCACGATGGCTTGGTCCGTGTTTGCAATGCGTAGTCTCTGACTGAAATAGCCTTCCGCTTTTACTTCCAGGTAAAATGCTTCTGTTCTTTGCATATTGCTAAACTCAAAAAGACCGGTTTCGGGCTTTGTTTCTTCAAAAGCCCGGTAGTTCAAGTCATACAATACATAGTCAATCCGGGCGGCCAGGGGTGCCTGGCTTTGGGCATCTTTCACCTGGCCCAGAATTTTGATGAAATTATCGGAATCAGTGGGATCTACGACTCTTCTCACTTGAATATCATCAATATAATAATATGCGCCTGGATAGCCAGTCCGCTGAAACTGATATTTTTTCGTTTTTTCTTTCCCGCTAAAGTTACCAATCACCACAAAACTGTAGTCCTCATCGGCCACGATGGTTTTGGCGATGGTAACCCAGACTTTGTCGTCGGTATTGATTTTATCCACTCGGATATCGGGTACGATGTCCTGGCCGCTTTGTAAGATGCCTATGTCATTGGTAAAAAGAATACCGAGGTTATTGCAGGCATAGTTGGAATAGACCCTGGCCCAGCTTATGCGGAGGGATACTTCGTATTTTTCCCCTTTTTCCAGGGCGGGAGCCAGGTTGGTGGCGATGTACTCGAGGGGAGAGCGTTCGTGGTATAGAAGCAATCCGGCATAGCCTTCGCCCTCGGCGGGGTAAAGGGTGCCAAAATAATTGTGGGGTACACCCAGCCGGGGGTCGGTGGCGCAAGTATGAAACAAATCCGGAGTAAAGCCCAGGGAAATCCAGCCTTCGGCTTCTTCTATTCCGCCGTAGCGGCCCGGGCAATTGCCAATTTGCTCGAAACTGGGATTGTTCACCAGGTTGGGCGAGGCCACCTTTGCAGGGCTTTGCGCCCAAAGACCAACACCAACCAGACTGACCCAAACCAGCCCTGCCCATAGCCCGATAAAAACCTTTTTCCTACACATGCGGATAATTGCCTTAGTTTTAATCCAATTTTATGCCGCCCTCGAAGAGACGGCCTAATTTATTTACTAAGCAACAACGAAGAGAACAGATTAATTTTTATTTTTGTATTTACGTATGGACAAAAAATATATCCGCAATTTCTGTATCATTGCTCACATTGACCACGGCAAAAGCACCCTGGCCGACCGTCTGCTGGAGCATACCCACACCATCACCGACCGCGAGCGGCAAGACCAGCTCCTGGACGATATGGACCTGAGCGCGAAGGGCATCACCATCAAAAGCCATGCGGTGCAGATGAAATATATCCTGGACGGGCAAGAATATATCATCAACCTCATTGACACGCCCGGCCACGTCGATTTTTCTTATGAAGTATCGCGCTCCATCATGGCTTGCGAAGGGGCCCTGCTGGTCGTAGATTCTTCGCAGGGGATTGAGGCCCAAACCATTTCCAACCTCTACCTGGCCATTGGCAATGACCTGGAAATCATCCCGGTTTTGAACAAAATAGACCTGCCCCATGCCCGTCCCGAAGAAGTATCGGATGAAATCATCGAGTTGATTGGTTGTAAGCCCGAGGACATCATCCGGGCCAGCGGCAAAGCGGGCATCGGCATCGAGGATATACTTCAGGCGGTAGTACACCGCATTCCGCCCCCCAAAGGCGACGAAAATGCTGGCCTACAGGCTCTCATATTTGATTCAGAGTTCAATCCCTTTCGGGGCATAGAGGTTATTTTCCGAATTTTCAATGGCCAGATACGCAAAGGGCAAAAGGTCAAATTTGTAGCCACGGGCAAAGAGTATGATGCCGACGAAATCGGCATTCTTAAAATCAAACAAGAGCCTTGTGAAGTCATCGAGGCTGGCAATGTAGGTTATCTTATTTCGGGCATCAAAAATGCCAAAGAGGTCAAAGTAGGGGATACCATCACATTGGCCCAAAATCCAGGACTGGCCATCAAGGGATTTGAAGATGTGAAGCCGATGGTGTTTGCGGGCATCTACCCAGTAGAAACCAGTGAATTTGAAGACCTGCGCGATGCCATGGAAAAGCTTCAGCTCAACGATGCTTCGCTGGTCTGGGAGCCAGAAACCTCCGCCGCCCTGGGCTTTGGTTTTCGTTGTGGCTTCTTAGGGATGCTGCACATGGAAATTGTGCAGGAACGCCTGGAGCGTGAGTTTGATATGACGGTCATCACTACGGTCCCTTCCGTACAGTTCAAAGCTTATCTTACCAATGAAGAGGTGGTGAGTGTGCAGGCGCCTTCCGAAATGCCCGACCCCAGCCGTATCAGCCGCATTGAGGAGCCTTTTGTCAAAGCCCAAATCATCACCAAAGCCGATTTTATCGGCCCCGTCATGAGCCTTTGCATTGACAAACGCGGGATTATCAAGAACCAGCATTACCTCACCGCCGACCGGGTCGAACTTATTTTTGAATTGCCTCTGGCCGAAATCGTATTTGATTTCTTTGATAAACTCAAAACCATTTCCCGGGGCTATGCTTCGCTTGACTATGAGCTGATTGGCTTCCAGCCCTCAAACATGGTTAAGCTGGATATTCTGCTCAATGGCTGAATCCGGGGTAGATGCGCTTTCGGCCATCGTGCACCGCGACAAGGCCTATGACTGGGGCAAACGCTTATGCGAAAAACTTCGCGAACTGCTGCCCCGCCAGTTGTTCGAGATTGCCATTCAGGCAGCCATTGGGCAAAAAATTATTGCCCGCGAAAACGGTAAAAGCGATGCGCAAAAATGTAACCGCCAAATGCTACGGAGGAGACATCAGCCGGAAGCGGAAGCTGCTCGAAAAACAGAAAAAAGGAAAAAACGGATGCGCCAGGTCGGCAATGTAGAAATCCCGCAGGAAGCATTTATGGCGGTGCTAAAGCTGGACAATTAGGCAAGCCTTGTTTCACTAAAAAGCCCGGACTTCTTGGGTCAAGTCCGGGCTTTTTTTCAAATACCAATAAATCGGCCTCAAAATTATCCCCATAAGCGCCCTCCGCAGTATTTGCAGTAGGAAGCATCAGAATCGTGGCCCTGAATGCCGCAATCCAGGCAAGATTTGCTCTCAGTAATTACTTTTTTCTCCTCCTTCCGGTAAATTTCTGCCCCCACAATGCTGGTAAAGACCACAATCGTACTAAAGCCCAATAACATCAGCAGAGAAGCCAAAAACTGACCCGTCGGGGTTTTCGGTGCCACATCCCCATAGCCAACCGTGGTGATGGTTACGATGGCCCAGTAGATACTTTTGGCAATACTTCGGAAGCCATTTTCCGGCCCCTCGATGACATACATCAGCGAGCCGATGATAGTAACCGAAATCATCACCCCAACAATAAATATTTTAATCTTGCGCTGACTATTGACCAGGGCTTGCTGCAAAAGCCGCACCTCTCGGGCATATTTGGTGTATTCCACCAGGTCAAACATCCGAACCAGCCGGAAAAGCCGAATCAGGCGTACGACCACCAGGTAATTGAAGCTCACTAGGTTCACTAGGCTTAGATAAATCGGAAACACAGAGATAAAATCCAAAATCCCCATTGGGCTTTTGACATAGCTCCAGGGGTGGGGCGTGCCCAGCACCCGCAAAATGTATTCAATGGTAAACAAAGTGGTGATGACCCACTCTATCATCCGAAATTCTTTTTTATAAACTGGCCCCCAGCTTGGCTCCGTTTGCAAAATTACGACTACGCAACTAAGCAGAATAAGCCCCAAAAGACCAAAGGAAAAGCCTTTGGAACGATAGAGTAGTTTATACAAGCCAAAACGCCATCCATTGCTTTGAACAAAATGGCGCAATTGTGTAAAGCGTACGGGTGGGGAAAGGCGTTCGCCTGCCCGGCTGATTTTTTTTAAGCTAGTTTTTTCCAAAACGAGATTTTCATCCATAATTCAAGTGAAAGCTCAGTCAGGTAGCTAATGACAATATCCTTACCATATCTGGGAAGAAGAATTGATTTTTAAAAAAAAAGAACCCGCATGTAGGATATCCGGCATTTTTACACCTCCTGACGAAGATTTTCAAGAACTTTTCTTCCTCTCCCAAAAACGGTATATGCCTACCCTCGCGCCCTAATTTCAATTCGCGAAATCTTTATTTCAGCAAGCATATTGTCCAAACCAAAATAATATTTGGAATCTTTGTGTAGATTCTTTTGAACGGAAAACATCAAGCTACTCAGTTTCTTCATAATTTTGTATAATTATTACAAAGTACAGCAACTCGCCTTTTTTGAAAATACATAAAATTTTTTCAACCTTTCCCTGGCCTTCCCGTAAAGTAAATTGTGAAGTAAAAGAAAAATAAGCCGGAAAAACACACCCCACAAGCAACCTTATTGCACTGAAATACATCTACCTTTTAAATTAACCTACAATTTTGTAACGATGGTCTTAATGCTACGACTAAGTTTTCAGTATTATCAAATAAATAATTTTGAAGCCGTACAATCATTTTCTAGCGATTGATTTGTTATAGTTAAGAAAACTTAAATTCAAGCCCTACTATCTTACATCAGAATTTTTCACTTTTGAATCCCATGTCACTATTTAGCTTTCGTAAGAAATCCAGCCAACCCAAAGTTTATTGGGTTATTGAAGAATCCACCCTGCCACAAGGCTTTGCCCTGGTTAGGTACTACAATGACCGCAATGAAGTGGTTTTTGAAGAAAAAATTGAGGGCCTCAGCGGAGACGTGATTGATGAGGAGATGATGCAGAAATTGCACGAAACCAAAAGATTTGTTATTCGCAAGGTATTGGTCTAAAAACCATTGCCATCCAATATTTTTAAAACGGCTTTAAGGGCCGTTTTTTTATGCTTATGGCAAAATACGACTGATTAGTAGGCATGCCTCATAATTTTTTGTAATTTTGAACCTATTGAGGTAAAAAAACAAGATGAAACGCGAAGAAACCTTAGATTACAATATCAAGGCTGCCTGGCACGCCATCGCCCGGATGTATAATGCCGAAGCGGCTAAATTTAACCTTACCGTCTCGGTAGGCTACATTTTGCTCAACATTGACCTGGAAAAAGGCACTCCTGCCACTAAAATAGCCCCTTTGTTGGGCCTTGAAGCCCGTAGCATTACCCGCACCCTGCGCAATATGGAAAAGAGGGCTTTATCGTGAAGGTACAAGATGCGCACGACCGGCGTTTTTTTCGCATTTTTCTGACCGAAAAGGAAAGTTGCCGGGAGGTTTCCCGTCACG
>JAAUUB010000238.1 GCA_012031215.1 Microscillaceae bacterium
CCAGCAATCTGGAAGACCGCAAGTACTTGCCCAATCCTTTGCTGGTGGTCTGCATTACCCAGGGCCAGACCCAAAATCAGGAAGCGGCCATCGAGCAATTGGTTGCCGCTTCGGATGAGCCTATTTTCTGGATATTTATCAGTGTGCCATCTTCGGTGGCCAGGAGGCCCTTGCATGAACCGTCTCTACATCTACGCCGTCCCCCCGCCGATGCCCCCAGTTTTCTTCAGTACTTAGACCACATGCCCGGGCGCTATCTGGACAATGTGCATTACTTTCATCTGGAGCATCCCGGCGAGGTTAGCCAGGAAGTGCTTTTGGAGCAGATTCTGCACGAATACAGCCATTGGCTCAGTCAGGTAAAAAAACTGGGGCTGATAGGGGAGTAGATTTTTTTGTCAAAATTGTGCAAGAGCTAGGCCCAAAAGATTTGGGAATTTTTCTGTATTTTTACCTGTTGAAATATTCCCCTTTTAAAACAAAGGACGTAAATTGTTTCACCGTAAAAATTAAGCACATTATGGCGGTTTTAAATATTCCCGACCTGAACCAACAAATCACGAATCCTCAGGAAATACGCGCTTTTTTGAACCAAAGAGGCGTTTTCTTTGACCAATGGGAGGCAGAGGTAGCTTTTGCCGATGATGCCGACCAGGACACCATTTTGGCGGCCTATGCCCACGCCTTGAAGCCCTACATGGACAGCAAAGGCTATCAAACAGCCGACGTTATCAACCTAAATGCCCAAACTCCCAACTATGAGGCCATCCGGAATAAATTCTTGCGGGAGCATACGCACACCGAAGACGAAGTGCGTTTTTTTGTGGATGGACAGGGCTATTTTTGGTTTAACCTGGACAATGGGCAAGACCCCATTTCAATGTGCTTTGCCAGGCTGGCGACCTTATCTCTGTGCCGGCCAATACCAGGCATTGGTTTGATGCCGGCGTGGAAATCCCCATGTAAAAGCGATTCGGATTTTTATTGATATGTCGGGCTGGGTACCTCACTATACCGAATCAGGTGTAGATGCGGCCTATAATCCGGCCTGAGTCTTTGTCTTTTGTGTCACTTTGCCAGACCTGGTCAGGGGCTGGCAAAGTGTTTATGTTTTTTAAAACGCCACATTTCCTTCACCAGAAAATTGCGCTCGAGCCATGGTTGATTTTATACTCACCGACATTGAAGGCACGACCACCTCTGTAGCCTTTGTTTATGACACGCTTTTTCCTTATTTCTCGGCCCATTTGCCCGATTTTGTGGCCCAACATGCGGATGATGCCGAAGTGCAGGCTATACTGGCCGAAACCCTTACCCAACCCGAAGCCCGCGCGCTCGAGCAAGCTGAAGAAGCGGTGGCCGCTTTAATAGAATGGACAGAAAAAGACCTGAAAATTCCGGTTTTGAAGAAAATGCAGGGATTGGTCTGGAAAAATGGCTACAAAGAAGGGCAAATCAAAGGCCATGTCTATGCCGATGTGTTGCCCAACCTGGAAAAATGGCAAAAGCAGGGCTGCCAATTTGGTATTTATTCCTCGGGCTCTGTGGCGGCACAAAAACTGCTTTTTGGGTATTCAATTTTTGGCGACCTTCGCTCCTTTTTTAGCTATTATTTTGATACAGCAGTAGGGGCCAAACGGGAGGAGAATGCCTATCGGCGTATTCAGAATGAAATAGGGCGCCCTTCCCACCAGATTTTGTTTCTTTCCGATGTGGAAGCCGAACTGGATGCCGCCCGGGCTGCCGGGATGAAAACCACCCAACTAGTGCGCGAAGCCACACAACCCAGTTCCAGACATCCTCAGGCCCTTACTTTTGACGACATCCAGCTGGATAATTACTAATTCTTTTAATCTCACATTTATCCTTTTTCCATGAATACCCAAAGAACCATTTGGCCCCACCCCCAAAAAGCATCTGCCGTCCAAGTGATTGACCAGCGCTTTTTGCCTCACCAGCTTGTGGTGATGGATTTGCACACGGTGGCCCAAGTATATGAAGCCATTCAGAAGATGGTGGTCCGGGGGGCTCCTCTGATTGGGGCTACGGCGGCCTATGGGGTGTTTTTTGCCTGCCAGGAAGCGGCCCAGGCCCCGGAGCCCGAGGCCCATTTTGCCCAAAGCCTGGCTCACTTGCGCGAATCGCGCCCTACGGCGGTTAATCTCTTCTGGGCCATTGACCAGCAAGTCAAAAACCTGGAAAATGCTGTCAGTTGGCCCGAAAAAGCGACCCTTGCCTGGCAGGGAGCCGCCCGCATCGTAGAAGAAGATGTAGCCATTTGCCGGCAAATTGGTCTGCACGGCCTTCCTTTGCTGGAAAAAATTGCCGCCCAAAAACCCGGGGCTCCAGTGCAGGTATTGACCCACTGCAATGCGGGTCGGCTCGGCTGTATTGAATGGGGAACGGCTACCGCCCCGCTCTATCTGGCCCACCAAAATGGTCTGCCCTTGCATGTATGGGTGGACGAAACCCGCCCCCGAAACCAGGGGGCCAGCCTGACCGCCTGGGAACTCCAACAAGCCGGGATTCCGCATACGGTCATCGTGGACAATACGGGCGGTCATCTGATGCAACACAGACAGGTAGATATCTGCATTGTGGGCACGGACCGCACCACCCGCACCGGCGATGTGGCCAATAAAATTGGTACTTATCTCAAAGCCCTGGCCGCCTACGACAACCAGGTGCCTTTTTATGTAGCCCTGCCTTCTACTACCATTGACTGGCAAATCAGCGAAGGGCTTCGCGAAATCCCCATCGAGACCCGCAGTGCCGATGAAGTGCGCTATATTACGGGTTGGGATGAAAGCACCCAGGCCCTGCATACGGTCCGGCTAACCCCGCCGCAAAGCCCGGCTTTGAACTATGGCTTTGATGTTACGCCCGCCCGTCTTATCACGGGCCTTATCACAGAAAGGGGCCTATGCCCGGCCAGTGAAGCCGGACTACTTCAATTATACCCCGAGCAAGCCCTTGCTTCGGTAAATGATTAAAGTCGGGTATTATTCCAAGCCAAACGGTTTCCTTTCATTCAGAAAACTTAACCCAAAGTTCATCTTTGGGTTATTTTTTTAAAGGGTTTTTTTTGTGATATTCGAAGAGAAATGAAGTAAAAAAACGCCTTACATTGCTATGCAAAATCTTCCCAATTTACCCGTTTACAACGCCTACAAGCCTTACCGAAGTGAAGGCGGCGGCAGTATAGCCCTTATTTTTGCCATCTTGCTTGTACCTATCACGCTGGGTGTAAGCTATGCGATGTATGACAATCACCAAAAAGGGATTTACGGCAATGATGCCAGTGCGCTTGTTTTTCCGCTGATAGTCATAGGATTATTGGTTCTGCTTAATTTTTGGCTTTTCAGGGTCTATCTACGCGCCAAAAAGCGAATCAATGCCGTCAAAAAGCAATTCAAAGAAAAAGGAGTCAGCACTTCTGCCAAAATAATAGGCAAAGAGCGCGTGGATGGCGGCGAATCGGCAGATGACTATTATGTGTATTATCAATTTAAGAGTGATTTTATCGTCAAAGCCGACCTTTTGAACAGCAAAGAAAAGGCATATTACAACTTGCCGATTGGGGCTACTATTGAGATTGAATACCTCTCTGATAATCCTACCCAAAGCCGATTGAAATGATGACAGACCGCACCCGTATATTTTTTGGCTATTTTGAGCAGGAAGAAACTGAAGTTATTCTCTTTCCTGCACACGAAGAAGTGTTTGCTTATCAGGAGTTGTACCTGAATGAAAACCTGGATTTGAGTGAAGAAGCCGATGAAACGGTCTATTCGGCGGGCATCATCCCTACAATAAGTTTTCCTTTACAAATGTTCCATCCCGACTGGGAGGGGAGGGGCTATTTTTTGTATCAGGACAATGTGGAAAATGAGTATTTGCAGTACAGCCTGGATGATAGTGCTAAAATCAAAAGTGTAGAATCTGCATATCGTTGTTTTTTGGAAGATGATTTAGGCGGGCAATCTTTTGAAGATTTGCAGATTTATTTGGCAGACTTGAGAAGGAAAAAAAGGTGGTTTTGTGCAGCTTTTTGAAGATAAATATCCGATTTTGCCTCCTCTGGAAAAGGATTTTCGCACATTTGA
The DNA here is from genome assembly GCA_012031215.1 of Microscillaceae bacterium. GTDB lineage: Bacteria > Bacteroidota > Bacteroidia > Cytophagales > Microscillaceae > JAAUUB01. The sequence goes on from JAAUUB010000238.1 coordinate 4,107, forward strand.
AGATTACGAAGCCGCCCATCAAGCGTGGCAAACCGCTTATAACCAATATGATTTTCCACAAAAACCTGCTTATAAAGACAAAGGAAATGTAGTCCTGCGCTTGGGTTGCGCCCCTTATTGGATTCAAGCCATTCAGCAAACACCCGAAGACAGCCAAAAAAATAAAATGGAATTTCTCGGCTCGATGTATCATTTTCATATCGGCTTGACAGGCGTATTTTCCTATCTTTATTATTCACCTATTACGCAGGAGTTTGTGCAAATAGATGAGATGACTTGATGAAAAAGATAGCAATAAGAGTTTAAATAAATTTTAGCCAAAAGATGCTTTATGGAAAATGCCCAAACATTATTTGACAAGGCAATTGATTTAATCCAATCAGGAGCAGAATATGAAGATGTGATGGATTTTTCACATATGAGGTGATGAACCAAAGCAAATCCAAGCTGGAGGCATTTCTAGAGCTTTGTGTTGGGCTTTTGCAAGATACGCAGGCAGAAGAAGAATGGATAGAATACACGCTTTTGTTTCTCAAAGAGGCAAAATATAGCCCGGCTTTGCCAGCAATTTTTAAGCGATTTGCGGATTACGAAGCCCAAAACTGGGCAAGCGGCTGGGGAATGCGGACGACTTTTTATCGCACCTTACAGCAAATCGGGGGCGAAATGGTGCATCAATTTTTGTGTGAAAAACAAGCAATGGAAACAGAGGCCTCTTTGCAAAAAGATTTAGAAGCCTATCTGAACGCATCTAAAATAAATAATTGGTACGAAAATCCGCAAATTTTGGATTATGAAAATGAAATGGCGGTGCCGGATTTTGCTTTTTGCCAAAGTACAGACAGTGCAGACATAGCCTTTTTTTATCTCAAGCCACTCACAGAGGAATGGAAAACTTTTCGCTTCAATTATTTCGGAGGTACAAAGGTATCCATACGTTATCGTACGGAAGCCGATAAGCTAATTTTTGCTTGTCATCTACCCGCCGAGCAAATCCCCTCGGACTTTAGCACCGAAGACATTGCTGAAAACACCTATTTCAGGGTTTCTTTTTGGTTTGGAAGTTTGAAAGAAATGGAATCGCCGCCTAAGCCTCCCTATTTCACCGAAAAGTATAGCCTCTGGGAGGTTTATGAAAAACACTTTGAAATCTCCTTGCAATCCATAGAAATTTTTGGATTTTATACTTGTAATTGGGAATTGGAATAAATCAATCAAATAAATTAAAATCAAAAACAATGGCACTTACACTGATTCAACAAAACAATGCACAACTCATTTTCCTCAAAAAAGGCAATCGACCCAAGATGTCTGCTGCCCTGAAATGGAGTTTAATCGCCAGTCTGCCTTTTGGCATTTTGTTTCTTGCACTCGGATTTGGCGTTTTATTGAGCTTGCTGATATTCGGGGGGATGTTTGTGGGTATTTATTTGGCTATGTTGCTCATTTTCTTTTTGCTTTTGGAGGAAGACAGTTTTTATATCTTTGACAAAAACGCACAAAAATATAGCCTGCAAATGGGGCAGGCAGATGCCAAAGGAAATCCCAAAAAAGCGTATGCGCTCTCAGCCATTCAAAAAGTTTTTACCCAATACAACAGTGCCGACAACGAAACTTTCCTGATGCTTGCTACCCTTGAAAATGGCAAAGCAAACGAGCATTATTTGGATATTGCTACGGGCGAAGGCAAATTTCAGATAGAAAAGGAAATGATTGAAAAAAGGTAAATACATTCAATGGTCCCTGACAAGAAAACAGATTAGATGAAGAGAGGGAGAAGAACCATATAATGAAGAGTAAAGGTCTCTACGTAATTGCAGATATGTCGGGATTGAGTTTCAAATTCTTAACTAAAGATTTGATTTCATTCATAAAAAAAAATATGGAAATTGAAAAATAAACACGACATTTGAGTATAAATAAAAACGACATAATTACAAAAAAATTTCCCCATCTACTTGTAGCATTGCCACATAATCGCCCAAAACATGAAAAAAGAAACCTACACAAAGTTATCGCTCAGAAAAAGAAAACGAAATTGTGCCAATGGTGCAAGAGGAGGTGGCTACCTATCATCCATACTCCATAATGCAAAATGCCAAAATGGTATAACCAAAAGCGTTTGCAACTTTTGGCTGACACAATGGGCATTAATTTATCACAGGTGTGTGATTTACTACACATTTCGCTGCGTACCACTACAGCGACTATTCGGACACCGACAAATTAGACACTCATACCAGCGAGCATGTGTTACTTTTAGAAAAATTATGGTTACCGGTGAAATCGGTTATAAAATCTATTAAAGAAAAGGAGCCACTGACAGGGCTTTGCAGTAAGAGCAATGGTACCCAGCTATCGCAAGAATGGATGAAACCCAATACGTTCGGATTGCTGGCCAAAGGCTTTCGCGGACAATTTTGAATTAAAGACTACGGATGACGACTGGTGATTAGTGGTCGGGTTTTTGCCTTCCACTTTTTCTTTTCTGATTTTTGATTTTTTCTCCTTGGTCCC
>JAAUUB010000239.1 GCA_012031215.1 Microscillaceae bacterium
GGGCACAAATTCTCCCCGTGCTCAGAAACTCATGGAGCGTCTCTATGGACCTTTCATTCGCCAGGGCAATCCCTTGATTTTTATGGATGAGCGCTCTGCCGAAATGACCAAATATGCCGCCAATGCCTTCCTGGCCACCAAAATTACTTTTATGAATGAAATCGCCAATCTCTGTGAGCGGGTAGGGGCCAATGTGGACTCCGTGCGCAAGGGGATTGGAACGGATGACCGGATTGGCAAACGCTTTCTTTTTGCTGGTATTGGCTATGGCGGCAGTTGCTTTCCCAAAGATGTGCAGGCCCTGGCCAAAACGGCCAAAGATTATCAGTATGATTTCAAAATCTTGGAATCGGTGATGGACATCAACCACCGCCAAAAAACAAAATTGATTGACGCGCTCAAAGCGCATTTTGGCGGCAGTGTAGCCGGAAAGCGCATTGCGATTTGGGGCTTGGCGTTTAAACCCAATACGGATGATATTCGGGAAGCTCCCGCCCTTGAAAACATTCACGCCCTGCTGGAAATGGGTGCTACGGTGAAGGCTTATGACCCGGAGGCCATGGAGAATGTAAAAGGCTTGCTGGGCCATCAAATAGAATTTGCCGAAAGCTCGTATGGGGCCCTGGTAGATGCCGATGCACTGATGATTATGACAGAATGGCCCGTATTTCGCAATCCTGACTTTGATGCCGTAAATAAATTGCTGAAAGAAAAACTCATTTTAGATGGGCGTAACCTTTTTGAGCCTGAGCAAATGAAGGAGTTGGGCTACACCTATTACAGCATTGGCCGCGAAAAAGTAGTCAATGGGGAAATTATTTATGCCTACTAATTCCAAAATCAGGTGAAAAGAGTATTAATTACAGGAGCAGCTGGGTTTCTCGGCTCGCACCTGGCCGAAAGGTTTATCAAAGAAGGAAATGCTGTGGTGGGGATGGATAACCTCATCACAGGCGATATGCGCAACATTGAGCATCTGATGCCCCTCAAAGAATTTGAGTTTTATCATCATGATGTTTCTAAGTATGTACACGTGGCCGGGCCGGTAGATTATATCCTGCATTTTGCCTCACCCGCCAGCCCGATTGACTACCTGAAAATCCCCATCCAAACCCTCAAAGTAGGCTCGCTGGGCACACACAACCTGCTGGGGCTGGCTTTTGCCAAGAAAGCCCGGATTTTGGTCGCCTCTACCTCCGAGGTTTATGGCGACCCACTGGTACATCCCCAAAATGAAGATTACTGGGGCAATGTCAATCCGATTGGCCCGCGAGGCGTGTATGACGAAGCCAAACGCTTTCAGGAAGCCATCACGATGGCCTATCACAAGGTGCATGGCCTGGAGACCCGGATTGTGCGCATTTTTAATACCTATGGCCCCCGAATGCGGCTGGACGACGGACGGGTGCTGCCCGCCTTTATCGGCCAGGCCCTGAGAGGCGAAGACCTCACGGTCTTTGGGGATGGCTCCCAAACCCGTTCCTTTTGCTACGTAGATGACCTGGTGGAAGGCATTTATCGTTTGTTGCTGAGCGATTATCCCTATCCGGTCAATGTAGGCAATCCCGATGAAATCACCATCAAGGAATTGCCGAAGAAATTATCCGGCTCACGGGCACTGCCCAAAAATTATTTACAAAGAACTGCCTCAGGACGACCCCAAGCAGCGCCAGCCCGATATCCGCCGGGCCCGGGAAATCCTGGGCTGGGAGCCTAAGGTGTCGCGGGCCGAAGGACTGAAAATTACTTATGAATATTTCAAAAAGGTGGTCTAAATCAGATTTTTTTCTATCTTCGCTTTTATGTATCAGGAATTAATCGCCAAAAAAGCAAGAATGGCCGTTGTGGGCCTGGGCTACGTGGGCCTTCCCGTAGCCCTGGCTTTTGCCAAAAAAATCAGGGTTTTGGGCTTCGACATCAGCTCCGAAAAAATCCGCATCCTCCACGAAGGGCGCGACCCCAATCACGAACTGGGTCCCGAGGCCTTTACCAATACCGATATTACTTTTACCCACCAGCCCGAGGAATTGGCCGAGGCCCGCTTTTATATCGTGGCCGTGCCTACCCCGATTGATGAAAGCAATACGCCCAATTTGCGGCCCCTCCTGGCTGCCTCCGAAACCGTGGGCCGGGTGCTCAAAAAGGGTGATATTGTGGTTTATGAATCTACCGTCTATCCTGGCTGCACCGAAGAAGATTGTGTGCCGGTGCTGGAAAAATATTCGGGCTTAAAATTTAATGAGGATTTTAAGGTAGGCTATTCGCCCGAGCGCATCAACCCCGGCGACCAGGTGCATACCCTGGCCAATATCATCAAAGTAGTTTCCGGGAGTTGTCCTGAGTCGGCGGATTTGGTGGCCAGTGTATATGAATTGGTTGTAGAAGCGGGCGTTCACCGGGCCTCTTCCATCAAAGTTGCCGAAGCGGCAAAAATTATCGAGAATACCCAGCGCGACCTCAACATAGCCCTGATGAATGAATTATCGCTTATTTTTCATCGTATGGGCATCAATACCTACGAGGTATTGGAAGCGGCAGGCACCAAATGGAATTTTCTCAAATTTACGCCAGGCCTGGTGGGTGGGCATTGCATCGGCGTTGACCCTTATTATCTCACTTATAAAGCCAGCAAATTGGGCCACAATCCCAATGTGATTTTGAGCGGGCGTAGTATCAATGATTCCATGGGGCGACACGTGGCCGCCCAAACCCTCAAGCAAATCCTCAAACTGGGCCACGATTTGCAACCTATCCGGGTACTGGTAATGGGCATTACGTTTAAAGAAAATGTAAAAGACATTCGCAATTCAAAAGTGGTGGACATTATCCGGGAGCTACAGGAGTTTAATGTGGCTGTAGAGGTAGTGGACCCCATCGCTGACCCTCACGAAGCGTATGAAGAATACGGCATTGCTCTGCTTCCGCATCCCCGCCGGGATTACCACGCTGTGGTGGTGGCGGTGAGCCATCAGGAGTATGCCCATTTTGAAGAGCCCGATTTGGAAGAACTGCTGCTTCGCCCGGGTTTGTTGGTGGATGTGAAGGGCCTCTATCGTCAGAAGATTCGCAAGCTGGCCTACTGGAGTTTATAGCTTTTTGCTTTATAAAGAAGAGCAAAACAAAAAGCCGGACAAAAGCCGGCTTTTTGTTTTCAGAAAAGAATGCTGGCTACCGCTACTCAATTTTAAAAATTGTCTCATCCACTTGGGGGTTGAGTTCGGTAGTTTGGTAAATGATTTTAAAGGCCATTCCCATTTGCTCCGATTGCATTTCCTTAATAAATTTGATTTCTTCTATTTCTTCATACGCGGTGATGTTGGCATAGGTAGTGCCTTGCGGGCTTTTGGTTTCTTCCCGTAATTGCAGGCCCGTGGCCAGGGAGTAATAGTAAAGTGTCCCTTCGGAATTCCCGGTTTTCACGCGCAATTTGATGGCTTTTTCTCCATTCACCTCGGCTTCTCCCTCCAGGCTTAGCTCGTATTCGGGATTATTGAGCCACATAAGTGCCGGGAAAATGCCGCCTTCATTCAGGGCATTGGCCTCTTCACCTTCCAGTATTTGCTTGCCTTGTGGGCTGATGATCATCGATTTTTCGCCATTGAAGACCGTAGTAAACATGACCTGCCCCATCATAGACTGTTTCTTATAAGTACTATTGGGCGTTCGATTAATCTCTTCCACTTCCATTTGCATGCCACTCACTTCGGCCGAAGCTACCCGGCGTAGCGTAGTGATTTTCTCCAGTTTTTCGCGACCACCAATGGCTTCTAGGTAGCGATTGACCACCGCTTCGGGGCTAAGTGAAGCTACATCCACCGAGGTATTGGTCTCGGCGCTTTGGTCTGAGGACCTGGGGGGGGGTAGCCTGGGTTTGGCTTACCTTTTCCGGGCCCATCACCAGGGTAATGGGCGTTTTTAGGCGGAGGTATTTTTTGGCTACTTGTTGCAGGTCTTTGGCCGTGAGCGCATTGATGCGTTCTAGTTGTCGGGCCGAGGTCAGGCGCTCGGCCTCAAAGCCTTCGTAATAAGCCCGGCGTAGTCCATTGAGCCAAAACTGGTTTTCCTTTTCGTTTTTCTCCACGTCTTTGCGCTGGCTTTCCTTTACTTTGTTTAGGTCTTCGGGGGTGGGGCCACTTTTTTGCACCTTAGCGATTTCCTCATAGACCGCTTCCATCAAAGTCTGCACATTTTCGGGAGCACAAGTAAAATTAACCGAAAGGGTATAGCTGCGATAAGGAAAAAGCGCGGTACTGGCCGAGGCACGGGTTCCATAGACACCGCCTTTTTCCTCCCGAAGGTTTTCAATCAGCTTAATGGTCAGGGCTTCGGCCAGGGACTGCATTAGGTAGCGTTCGCGGTCATCTTTGAGTGTGCCGGCAAAGCCAATCATCACCTGGCTTTTAGGGTCTTTGCCCATTTCAAAGCTTTCTTCTACCTTGCCCTGGGGTGGGCGTACCCCCAAATCACGGAATGATTCCTGGCGCCCCAAGGTGGGCAGGCTGGCCAGGTAAGTGCTCAGGAAAGGCTTGATGGCTTCCTTGTCAAAATTACCTACCAAGACAAAAGTGAAATCTCCGGCATTGGCAAAGCGTTCCTGATAAATTTGAAAAGCCCGGTCCAGATTGATTTTATCAAAATCTTCGGGCTGAGGAAAGCCGCCCCCCCGAGGGTGGTTTTGGTTCATCAGCCGAATTTGCTTGTCGAAAAAGGCAAACTGGGGGGACTTCATCAAATTGCCCAGAAAGCCTTTTTGCTTGGCAATGAAAGATTTGAAGGCGGTTTCGTCCTTGCGGGGCTGGGTAAAATAAAGGTGGATGAGCTGAAACATAGTTTCCAGGTCTTTGGGCGAGGCACTTCCACTCATGCCTTCGGCCAGGTCAGAAATATAAGGGCTTATCTGCACCGTTTTGCCTGTCAGCAGTTTTTGCAGGTCAGTATAGCTAAACATCCGAATCCCGCTTTCAGTGATGATGTCCGAAGCACTAAGGGCCGAATAATAATCTGCATCGGCCACCAGCGAATGGCCCCCGGGGCTGAAGGCAGTCATCAGGACTTCATCGTCTTTAAAATCGGTAGGCTTCAGAATCACCTTCACCCCGTTGCTCAGCAAAATCTCGGTGGAGCCAAGGGCATCAAGCGATTTTTCGGATACAATCTGACCCGGAGCCGGTAATTGGCTCATCAAAGGTTCTGAAATGACCTTGTCTTCATAGGCAGTCGTTTCCATTTTTTCTACTTCGGCCAGCAACTGTCGCACTTCGGCTTCGGAGGGGATTTTCACGCCTTCTTTTTCGGGGGCCATGATGACAAGCACCCGGTTTTCGGGCTTAATCCACTGCTTGGGCAATACATTGACCTCATTGAGGGCAATACCATCCAATACATTTTTCACAAAGGCAAACTCCCATTCAATGCCGGGTTGAGGGCCGCCGGTCAAAAAATTGTAAACATAGCCTTCTACAATGTCGCCAGATTCAGTTTTGTTACGCTCATTGTAGCGGTTTTCGTAGCTTTTGAGGATTTCTTTTTTGGCGCGGTCGAGCTCTGTATCGGTGAAACCGTGCTGCATCAAGCGGCGGTTTTCGGTTAAGATGGCTTTGAGCCCGGTCACAATGCCCGTTTCGCTCACATTGGCCGCCGTTACATAAGCATCTTTGGTGCGAAGCAAATCCCCATAATAGCCATAGGCATAGACAAAGGGCGGCTCGGCCGACTGGCCCAATTCATCAAATCGGGCATTGAGCATTTGGGCATAGAGTTCGTGCACCAGGTTTTGGCGATAGTCAGCCTGGGTTTTGACTTCAATTTTTGGTCTTTTGTGGTAGAGGCTTATTTGGGTAAAGGGGGCCTCGGGGTCGGTAGTAATGCTCACCAGGGTCTCAGCGTGGTCGGGGATAGGATAAAGCTCCTTTTTGCGGGGATTTTTGGTGGGTGCAATCTTACTAAAATGGGCTTTTATTTTTTTGTTCCATTTCGTTGACATCAATGTCGCCCACTACCACCACAGCCATCAAATCGGGGCGATACCAGTCGCGGTAAAAACGCTTAATGGTTTCGTGGGGAAAAGACTCGAGGGTTTCTTTTGTGCCAATGGGCAGCCGCTCGGCATAGCGGGAGCCTTTGAACAAAACCGGAAAAAACTCATCCCGCATACGTTGGTTAGCCCCCCGGCCTGTGCGCCATTCTTCAATCACTACCCCACGTTCTTTTTCAATTTCTTCTCCTTCAAAAGTAGCCTGATGGGCCCAGTCTTCCAGAATTTGGAAGCCCTGCTCCAGGATTTGGGGATTGTCAGATGGAATGGGGAGAATATACACCGTTTCGTCAAAAGAAGTATAGGCATTCAAATCAGCCCCAAACTTGACTCCTATTGATTGGAGGTAGCTGACAATGTCATTCTTCTTGAAGTTTTTCGTGCCATTAAAGAGCATGTGCTCGGTAAAGTGAGCCAGTCCCAACTGGTCGGGGTCTTCTTGCATGGACCCAGCGTTGACGGCCAGGCGCAACTCCACCTTTTTTTCCGGTTTGGGGTTCTGACGAATATAGTAGCGGATACCATTTCCAGTTGTCCGACTTTGACCTTAGGGTCC
>JAAUUB010000240.1 GCA_012031215.1 Microscillaceae bacterium
GGGCTTTCCGTAGTCCTGGCCCACTGCCGGGAGCGTGCCTTAGAAAGGTCGCCCGTGAGCCTTTTGCCCTTTCTTCCAGCGGAGGCGGCTCAAAACCTACCCGGGCCACATAGACCCGCGAGGCTTGCTGTATTTCTTTGATAAGCTTGAGGGCCTGGTATTGATAAGGAAGGGAAGCTTCGGGATGGTGGGTGCGCAGTTCCCGCTCGGCATCCCACATGTGGCGCAGGGCCGCACGCAATTTGGTTTGCAGGGCTTCATCAAAGAAAGTGCCTTCTTCCATGGTATCGTGGAGGTGCATCAAGTCTTCGGGCACACCCGCATACACACCCGAGCGAAAGGTGCGCTCCTCCGAGTGGCTGTGGTCGGCTTCATTGCGTTCCAGTATTTTGAGCGAGGTTTGTCTTTCTTTCCAGACGCGGTGATCTTGGTCTTCTTCGCTGTGGCCATCGCCTTCATAATGTTCGTGGGCCTGTTCTTCCTCTTCGTTTTCGTGGGCGTGTTCGTGGTGGTGGTGGCCGCCAATCTGGCTTTCAAACTCTTCGCCCAAGAAACGGCCATAGCGCAAACGGAGAATTTTTTGGTCAACCCCAATGTTATTACTTCTTTCTTCAAACTCCGGGCGAGGCAGGCGCGGTTTTTCCCGGATTAGTTTTTCAGTATCGATAATCAATTGTCTTTGACTACGAAAATATTCCGGCAATACCTTCAAGCCGTCTCCCAGGGCCATGGCCTCGGTGGGGGCGGTAGTGTCGGCCAGGGCCACAAAGAAGGTAAGTGAGCGGCTCACCTGCGGGCGGGGTTGTCGATTGTCCCAGGCCTCCACAAAAAAAATACAATTCATCGCCGGGGGCCATTTCCAGCCCTGCGACCGACAAAGTTTTTTGGCTCAAATGCTGCTTTTGGCCGGGTTTCAGTCCCAGGCCAAGCCGGTGTTCTTTAAACTTCACCGCTTCGCCCTCCCCCCCGGCTCACGGTGGCCACCAGATAGGCCTCATTCAGGCCGTAGTCGTCTTGCAGGGTGATTTGCATAGGAATAGTGTGCTGTGGGCGATACGCTATCTCATCATACTCGGGAGGCCCTTTTACCTGAATCTGAGGCTTTTGGTCGGGAATCGTTTCCAGGGCATAAAACTCGGTCAATTGCCTTTGGCCCCCGGCATCTTCAAAGCCCAATTGATAGAGTCCATTTTCCAAACCACTTTTTGGCCTTGCCATGAGGAGGCCGTTTGGGCCTGAAGGGACAAGGAGTCTTGGGCCGAAAATTTAAGCCAGGCCCGGCGCACTTCCCCCTTGAACTGAAATGACCAGCGCAATTGGCTGCCTTCGGGAACCCGGGCCGATAAGCTGCTTAAGACCTGTGTGGGCAGGCGGGTATAAGCCGGAGGTACAATGCTTAGCTGCATCTCGCGAAGAGCCGGAGGCAGAGGCGGGGCCGGGAGCGCAAAATTAGGTGTTTGCCCGGGCGTTTGGTTTTGAATGAGAAAGGTACTATATGCCTGATTTGGCCAGGGCAAGGCCCAAAGGCCCCCTAAAAGCCCACAAAATATTGAGACTGAGAGCAGGCGATGCGGGACTCGCGGACGGAGTGAACTCCAGATTTGTCCTACTCTTTGCTTTTGCAAAGCGGCCAGGCCAGATAATTGCGTCGGGCTTGCCTGCCATAAATCGGCACTGTGTTGCAAAAGGGGGTAGTGAAGATTGAGGTATTGAGCCAATTGAGGCCTTGAGCCCTGCCCCCAAAAGCGAAACCAGGCATAGCCAAACCCAAACAATCCTCCGCAGGCAAGCCCCAAAAGGACGGCAAAATCCCCGGGCCCGTAATGAAAGACCGCCTTAGAGGCCACTGCCCCCACACTTAGGGTCAGCAGCAGGGCTTCTCCAAAAACTACCCAACGAAAATTGCGCTGGTATCGGTCCAGCAAAGTGTTAAAATCAGGCATACTGTTTACGATAAGTCCAATATCTCTCTCCCAAAAGTAAAGCAAAAACAAGAGCCAGGGCCCGGTCTGAAAAGGAGGCTTTGCCTCCGGAGATTTTATTTTTTGAAAGGGTGCGGATTGATTTATTATTCAACCAGGCGTTTTTGTCTATCTGTCGGTAATCAAAACGAGCCAGGCGATTTAGTAAAGTATCTTCCCGAAAAAGCCAGTTCAGCAGGGCTTCGGGCAATTGGCCCAGGTCTGGATGCTGGTCGTCCAAAGGTGTGTGCAGAAAATGTACGGGGCGACCTTGCCAAACGCCGGGGGTGATGCCTGTTTCGCCAGAATGGGCCTGGTATAAGAGCCAGCGGGGAATTTGTTTGAAAAGTGCTTCGGGGATAGGCTTTTCCGAAAGCCAAAAACCTATAGCTGGCCGTTTGCCCGGCTCAAGTGAAAAATCCTCTGCCTCATATTCCTGATTTTCAAGTGGGTAGGGTATAAAATTGCGAATCACTTCCAAAGCGGCACGAAGCATTGGCCGGGTTTTTACCTTTTGTTCGCCAAAAAGTGCTATTCGCAAGGTATCTGTGCCGGGAAGATCGAGCGAAACATATGGATTTTTTGATAAAAAAAGTTGGCCATTTTCCCATCGGAGTCCGGCAATATTGCCGGCGGGGGGCCGACCGGGAAGCCGCCTACTTTCGTATGGCCAGCGCGGTGGAGGTGGCCCGGCTATGGGCCTCATAAAGCACCAATGAATCACCAGGCGAAGCATAAAAAGCCCAAAGGGGAAAATACGCCTGACTGGTGTCGGGGGCAACCTGCCATCCCAAAGGGGGCAAACGGGCGGGCAGAGGAAGTGGCTGGCCAGGAAAATGCCGGGCACTCAGGGGAGCCAGCAAATAAAGTGAATCAGGCAGGGTGCTTTGCCGGGCCAGCTCATAGAGCAGGGAAAAGTAGTTTTCGGGATAAGCTTCAATTTTGGGTATTGAGTCCAAAACACCCGTGTAGGCCGGAAAACCGGAGGTAAAAAGCTTTATAGGTGTATTGGATTGCCTGAGACTGTCAAATTTTGATTGCAAAGCAGGCGAGGCGGCCCATTCCGGGGCTACCAGAAACCAGGCCGTGGCCTTCGTTCGCCTAGCTGGGCTTGCCCACTCCATGAGCATTAACACCAGCCAGGCCAAGAGTACAGCGCGCAACAAAAAAAGTAAAGGCTCGTGAAAGCGCAACTGCCGCCAGCGCGGAGGAGCCGTTTCGGGTAGCCAGGCCACACTGCCCACCTTGCGAACAGGGGCTTTTTGACGGTTCCAGAGATGCACAAAAAGCGGCACCAGCAATCCCAAAAAAGCCCAGGCATAATACGGATATAAAAATGACCACATAAAAGGCAGATGTTGATAATCAGAAGCAATGGCCCTGGTTGGCAAAAATTATCACCAAAACCGGAAGGCAATTTGGGCAAGCGTGGGCAAATGGAGAAAAAAGGAGCTCCTGCTGCCCCAAACCCCCTGGTCATTAGCCCATATTATGAAAGACATTTTGCACATCCTCATCGTCTTCAAACTTCTCGATGAGTTTTTGTACTTCGGCTTCCTGTTCTTCGGTAAGTTGCTTGGTATCAACGGGAATGCGCTCAAATTCCGCTTGTTTGAGCTCAAGACCTTTTTCTTCCAAAAACTTCTGGATATTGCCAAAATCGGCAAAGCCGCCATAAATCACAATCTCTTCTTCATCGGCAAAGATTTCATCGGCGCCATAGTCAATCAGTTCCAGTTCCAATTCCTCAATGTCCAGGTCGGCTTTGGCAATTTTAAACACACATTTACGGTCGAACAAAAAGTCGAGCGAACCACTTGTGCCCAGGTTGCCCCCCGAGCGATTGAAATAACTGCGCACATTGGCCACGGTGCGCTGAGGGTTGTCGGTCAGGCACTCTACCACCACGGCCACGCCATACGGGGCATAGCCCTCATAGACAATTTCTTTATAGTCTTCCTGTTCTTTGGAACTGGCTTTCTTGATGGCCCGCTCCACATTATCTTTGGGCATATTGACCGCCTTGGCGTTTTGCATAATGGCGCGTAGCCGGGCATTGGTGGTAGGGTCAGCACCTCCGGCTTTTACAGCCACCGCGATATCCTTGCCAATGCGGGTAAATGTTTTAGCCATAAAGCTCCATCGCTTCATTTTGCGGGCTTTCCGGTATTCAAACGCACGTCCCATTTTTTTGTAATTTAGTTTTCGTCTGTATTAAGAAATCAAGTAAAAACACGCTCCTTATGTTTTGTTCATTCTTCGGCTTTCCGGCCCGGTGTGATTGGCAGAGAACCGCCTTTTTGGGGCATCAGGATTGCAAAAATAAAAAAAACTGAGATTTGAACGCTGTTTTACTGCTTTTCCGGGCCGGCCCACACAAAAGAGGGGCGGAGAAGCCAAAGCATCGGCTTCTTTTCGTAAAAATAGGGGGATTGAATCTGAGAAAAGCCTAAAAAGCCACACTGAGCGAAGTGCTCAGGCTCAGATTAGTAGCTTGAGGCGTATTTTCTTCGCCAAAGACGGGATGTTTGCTGCCTAGTCCCCAGCCTTCTATGCGCCCAAGTACAGTCGGTCGCGGGGCAAAGTCGAGATTGAGCGCATAGCCAAATGACCTCCTGCGGGTCATAACAATACCCACAGGAGGTTCAAACCTTTTGCCTTGCAGGATGAGAATCACATCAGGGGGCAGTAATAGTTTTAAGGGGCTTCCGCCGAATTCAAGCTGTAAACCCAGGCTGGGCTGGATGAACCCGACCGTTTTTCAGGGCAGTGGATGAAACATTGCTTTCCGAGTGCTAAGAAGGGAAATTCCTGAATGATTCCCCGGAAACCGCGCTAATTTCCTAAGTCAAAGCCAATTCTTTTCCAAAAAAAAAGACAAAAAAATCTTCCACAGATTTTAGACAATCTGAAAAAGAGCAATCAGCCTGAATTTAGCGTGGAAACAGCCAAAATACGATTGATTTTGACTTAGGTTCTTGGCCTTATCTTTATTGACCTGCCTCTTCGTCGCGAAGTTTCTGACGATAGGCCGCCTTAATGAACTCGTTGCGGCGCCTTACGGATTTTTTTTCAAAATAGCTACGTGAGCGCAATTCGCGCAAAACTCCGGTACGTTCGAATTTTTTCTTAAAGCGCTTCAGGGCTTTGTCAATTGATTCGTTTTCTTTAATGTTGACTATGATCATAGAAAATCCCTTATTTGAATTTTGGTAATGGGTTTATCCTAATTTTGGGAAGGCAAAGTTAAAAAAAAACCACAATAGGCACAAGCCTCTCCCCTAAAAAAATCGGAAATACATGCTTTTTCGGGAAATAAGCGGCTTTTCTCCAATGAAGGGCTTTGCATCAGTATAGACTTTATACCAAGATACTTTTCATTTTTTCACAACAAAACACTATCAAGATGGAAAAAGCAGGCTTTTTGGCTTTTTTGGGCCTTTTGTGGGCTATTAGTGCCTGGGGCCAGGCCAAACCCTCCGCCCTTACCATCCTGGTGCAGGCCGAGCATACGGCCGTGGCACGGGGAGGCGATTTTGTGGCCCAGATACAAATCATCCCCGCCGAGATGGTAGAAGAAGCCTATCTGGAATACCTGGGGCAAAAGATTTCCTTTCAGCAGGGACGGGCTACCCTTCGCTGGCCCGTACAAACGATGAGCGACCAAAGCTGGCAGGCCAGTCTACAGTATCGCCGCCCGAAAGCCAAAGAATGGACCAGTGTGGCCTTGCAGGGCACGATTCAGCCCGTAGAAGCCTTGCTGGTGCTTAGCGGACAAGGCTCATTCCCTCTTTACCAAGACTGCAAAAATCTGGTGCAAGTGACGGTGCCCGCTTTGGGTGCTGCTTTTGCCCCTGAATACGAATCCAATGTAGCTTTTTGAAAAAGGGGCAAAATTGGGCGAAGTTGTTTTGCAACCCAAGGCCGAGGAACAAGCGGTTTTGAAAGTGAAACAGGGAGAAATCATGCTCGGCCAGGTGCGCTTTTCTTGTCTGCCCATCCCTGCCCCCACCCTGGTTCTGCTAAAAGCCGATGGCCAGCCCGCCAACCTGGAGCAAGCCCTGAACCCGGATGAACTCAGCAAGGCTGCCTTATTGGCCGACCCTGTCTTTGGAAATACCCTGCCGGAGGAGGCCCGGTATTCGATTCAGAAAATGGAAGTCAACCTTTTTCGGGGGGGACGCTTGGTGAAGACATGGTCGCTTCCTTCGGGAGAATTAGACCTCAGCCAAACAAGCTTGCAATCGGGCGATGGAGTGCAGGTTAAAGTAATACAGGCGGTACGCCTCAATGGGCAGGGTGAAGAAATGTCCCTCACTTTAGCCAATAAATACCTTTCCTTTTTTGTGCTGTAGTACCGCACCCAGGCTTTCAAACCCCGGCAAGCCCTTAAAACTAGAAACCCTTTTCTCAAAATAGTACAAAACTAAGATGAGAAAAGGGTTTTTATCGTGGAGAATCTCGTGGAGGATAACGGATTCGAACCGATGACCTCTTGCATGCCATGCAAGCGCTCTAGCCAGCTGAGCTAAACCCCCATTTACTTATCAGATTCGGATGGCAAAATCATAATGGCTCTGTTTGAAGTATCCAAAATATTTGAGGAAA
>JAAUUB010000241.1 GCA_012031215.1 Microscillaceae bacterium
GTAATGTCAAAAACCTGCTCGGGTGGGGCGCAAAAGCTCTCTACGGGCAAATTTGCCGCCGCTTGCATGCTGTTTTAAATTGCTGAATAACTTGCTTCTCTTCGGGCCGCCCCACCAGGGCAATAAAATTGCCTTTGTCGGGATAATAATGGGCCAAATCGGGATGGGGAAACTTTTGTGAGCCAGGATGCTCAGAAAAATAGCCAATCATCTCGAGGCATATCATCAGGCGTATGGGCACTTTGGCCTCCCGCAAGGTTTGGGCATGGACCGCACTGCCCATCAAATCGGTATAGAAAAAAGGGGATTCTTCCAGGGTGAAAGCCACCAATTCTATACCGAGCCGGAGTTTGGGCTTCGCAATCTGCAACAAGCGGCTCAGTTCTAAAAGGCCTGCCACCGCACTGGCATTGTCATCGGCCCCGGGCTGGTCGCCATCCACGTCATAATGCGCCCCAATCACGAGCCTTTCTTCGGCTTCCAGATTATAAGCCGTACAAACATTGTGATAGATGGCTCCGCGGGCTTCATAACTTTGGTAATGAACCTCATAACCATAAGCCTGCCAGGCCTGGCGAAGGTAATGGGCCGTTTGGTCAAGAGACTCCACTTGTTGATAATTGCGATAAGGACGTAATTGCGTGAGCCAGGCCACGTCCTGATAAAGACGTGCCGTATCGGGGGCTATTGCGCGTGTTGGGGTCATTTTTTGAGGAAGTGAAAATATGTTAATATTCAGTTAACAATGGTTTAACAGTTTTTACGGACTGCTTTGGCAATGAATGGCTACAAAAAAATGTATTATTATCAATAATCAAAGTCCTGTGAGAAAATACAGGGATGTTTTTTTTAAGTGGTTTTTAGATTTGGAAAATGAAGGGCAGCTTTGCCGCCCTTTATTTTTTGAGGGAAGGCTAAGACAAAAGCCTTCAAATCTGGTTTATGATGCTGCTAAGTTTTCCTGAAACTGAAAAGATATGAACCAACCCGAAACCTACTCCCAGTTTATCGAATTTGGAAATATTTTTGACCGCTCCACGCGGGAGTACCTGGTTCACTACCTCGAGAAAAAATTTAATCCTGCCCCGGGGCCTTTGCCCAGTCTGGCCCACGAGAGCCCAGAATTTACCTATTTACAAACAGCACTGGATAAAATTTTTACCCACGACCAGCTCCAGAAAGCCGCCCAAGACCGTCCTTTTTTGCGCGAACAGGTCATCAAAGATACCCTCAAATGGCTCCGGCAGGCCCTCCAAAAAACCAAAGCCGAAAATCCCTATCTGGAAGAACAAAAAGAACTGGAACGCTGGCACGTCCGCCCGGTTTTTATGTGGGTACGGCATTGGTATAAGCTCACCAACTACCTGCGCGAGATATATCCCCCGGATGCCATCGACACCCGGTTTTATGAGCAAAAATTTACCGAACTCACGCGGCCTATTGATGCCTATGAGGTAGAGCATCGCCCGGAAAGCCACGCCCGCTACCAAAAGGAATTCGCCCGCCTCGAGGTGCTTACCGAGGATTTGCTCCACCACTGGCAATCGCTCCTCACGGCCAAACGCCTGCAATACGAACTGGAAGCCATTGACCAGCAACGCGAGCAGTTTTGTGCCTTGCTCTATGCCAAGATTGAAGAATTTGTGCGCCTACTTGAAATTGTTGCGCCTTTCAAGAAGAAGTGGGCCGGTATGGGATATGTCGCGGGGCCTCTGGCAGGAAGCCAGTTTTGATATTTTACAGAAATACGCCGAATTATTACAAAAAGAAGACGACATCCGGGAATTGGCCGATATGCTGGGCAAAATGCGCGAAGCGGAAATAGAACTGGAAGAGGAAATTTTTGAGGAAGTCATCAGCAAAAAAACCTGGGTAGAAGACCCCGAGCAACGCTCGGAGATAGGGGGGTTTTTGAAAGCAATTATTTGCCCTATGTATTGCCTTCCGAAGTCAGCTATTTGGGCTTTCCCGAAACAGAATCGGTCTTTTACCAAAAGCTGGCCGAAAAACGCCTGCTTACCTTTCGCCCCCAAGGTCAAAAACTGCTTACCAGCGACCAAATCAATTTCTACAGTCAGCAAAAACAAAAGCGCAAAGAAAGAGGGCCTTTTATCATTTGTGTAGATACCAGCGGCTCTATGGAAGGGCTGCCGGAGCAAATCGCAAAAGTGCTTTGCTTTGCCATACTGAAGATGGCCTCGCGCCAAAACCGGAAGTGTTTCCTGATTTCTTTTTCTATTGGCATCAAGACCCTCAACCTCCACGACCTGGCCAACTCGCTGGACGAAGTCATCAAGTTTCTGAACATGTCTTTTCACGGGGGCACCGACGTTACCCCGGCCATGATGGCCACCCTCAATATGCTGGAAACCAACGACTACAAGGATGCCGATGTGCTGATGGTATCCGATTTTGTGATGTTCGAAATCCGGGACGAGGTGGTCAAAAAAATACGCCGCCAGCAGGAAAAAGACACGCATTTTCATAGCCTGACCATCTCGCGCCTGGCCAACCCAGAGATTATCCGGCACTTTGACAACAACTGGCTCTACCACCCCGAAGACCGGGGCATTGTTCGCCAGATGGTGCAAGACCTGCAAGCCCTGGCCAGTTAATGGCCAGAGGCCGAGAAACCAGCAAAATACTGCTCAAAGGCTCGCTTTCCTTTTTCCGTCAGGTAAGGTTCAATCAGACTGCTATTGACCCGAAAAAAATAATTGATGATGCAGGCATGGTCGGTTTCGCCCTGCAAATCGGCCTCGATGGCCCAGAAATTTCCCAGGATGTGATATATCGTGAAAATATTTTGCCGGTGGGGCGGGCTGCTGTCTTCCCGCAAATACCCACGTGCAATCAATTGCTCTGCGATAAGGTGAAAGACTTCATTGCGGCGGCGCGTGGCCTCACGGTAATGCTTGCGAATGAGGGCAATCTTACGGCAAATCTCCACCAGATTAATCAGTATAAATTTGTATTTATACTGGATATCCAGGCCAATCCTGATTTGACGCAATACCCCCGCCAAATCTACATTGGGCTGTTGCTTGAGCACTAGGTTGGCCTCCATTTCCTCGAGCATGTTTTCGTAAAGCTGCACCACCAAATCTTCTTTTGATTTGAAATAGTAGCGCAGATTGCCATCACTGATTTCCAAAACCCGGGCTATCTGACGAAGCGAAACCAATTCCACCCCCTCATTATTAAATAAATCTAATGCGGTCTTTAAAATTTTCTCTTTTGTGTTGATTTTTTCCATTTTCTCGAATTTTCTTTTTAGCGCAAGTGCGCTAAATTGAATTTTTTAAATAATTTAGCCCCATCGGAAAAGCACTCAACCGAGGCACCCGATGCTCGAACAAAATAATCATTATTAAAACCCAAAACAATGAAAAATCTGCGTAATCTTGCCCTGACCCTGACTTTTTTTGTGGCCCTGCTCTCTGTAGCCCAAGCCCAAACCACCGCCCAAGTGCCTAGCGAAGGTTTCGAGCTGGCCTTTTCGCAAAACCAATTCCAACTGAATGCGGGCGAAACGGCCAATTTCAAAGTTCAGATTTTGCGCTCAAAAGCATTTCGCAAAGCCAACATTGAACTGGTAGCCGTAGCCCTGCCCGAAGGCCTGGAAGTGGTATTTAGCCCCAGTGCCGAAGCCGATACCTATGATGCCGTCTTGCGCAGCACTACGGCCCTGGCCAATGGCCGCTACAGCCTTACCATCCTGGGCAAATCACAGTTTTGCGCAAAGGTAAACTGCTGGACGTAAACATCGGCGGCACTATCCAAAACGGAGGCAATCAAAACAAAAAGTAAGGCCCTGACCAAAAGAAAGTGTTTAATTTTCTCTCATTATACTATTGACCAGAAGAGGGATATTTCTTTGAAATGTCCCTCTTTTATTTTGTCATAATAAAAGCCAACCTGAAAGCTGGCAAGCCATAAAAATCTCCTTCCCAAAAAAACTCAGTGGCGCTTCTCTGCCCGGGGCCTTCCCGACATAGCCTGCCGGATAAGCTGGACATAGTTCTGGGCCAGAATGCCTTCTTCATAAAACCCCCGGGTTTTTAGTAGTTGGTGCATTTTGGGCAGATGATAAGGCGGCACGGTCATCAGCAGGTGGTGCTCAGCGTGATAGTTGACATGGTGAGGAGCAAAAAGCAGTTTTTCCCACCAGCGGGCATAGGTAGTGCGGGTATTGCGATGGTTATCAAGGGGCTCGGGCACCATACTGTGCTCCGCCATAGAGCGAATACGCAGCGAAAAATTATACGTGCTCAGCAAGGCTCCCACCCACAAAGCAAACAGCCAGGCCACCCCAAAAGCCCACAAAACACCCAGGAGCAAGGCATGCACCGCCAGCGGCCCGGCATAATTGCGCAGGCCAGTCAGGATAAATTGCCCCAGGCTGCGCCCGGTTTGGTTAATTTTCTTCAAGACCCCGGCGGCGGTAAACTCTACCAATCCAAAATTGATATAAAAAAGCCCGACCTGGGTTTTGAAGCCCGTGATGCCGGCCAAATCCCGGAGAATTTTCCGGACAAAGCTTTTGATAGTGGTGGGATAGCCCCGCGTGAGCGAGAGGTCGGGGTCTTTGTGCGTACCGGTGTTGACGTGGTGCTTCAGGTGATAGGGCCGGTAGCGCTGCGTGTCGCTAAAGACCCAATAGCCGCCCAGCCAGTTGCCCACCCAGTCGTTGACCGCATTGGCGCGAAAAAGGGCCCGGTGTGAGGCATCGTGCATAATGATGGCACAGGCCAGTTGCTTGCCTCCCAGGATAAACAAAGCGGGCACAATCGTGAAAACACTCGGATACCAAGCCACCACCAGAAAAGTGAAGAGAATCGTGCCCCAGGTTTTGCCCAGCTCGAAAAGCGCCTTGAGGTCTGATTTCTGGGTCAGGGCTTTAATTTCTTCTTTGCTCAAATAATCTTGTACTTGCATGGCTTTAATTCCGGTTATTTTGCCAAAAATACAGCTTTTTGTCCTATTTTGAAAAGAAACCGCCTGGCCTCAGCCTTTGATGGGGTCCATAAAAGCCTTCACTTTTTCGGCAATGGCGCCCGGCCCTTCCAGCGCCCGGATGAAGGCACTGCCGATAATGCCTCCACGGGCATACTGGCACACCTGCCGAAAACCCGCCGCCTCCGAAATGCCAAAACCTACCAAAAAGGGATTTTTTAATTGCATTTTTTGAAGACGCTCAAAATACGCAATTTGTTCGGAGGCGAGGCCCTGGGTCTTTCCCGTTGTGCTTGAGCTGGACACCGCATAAATAAAGCCTTCGGATTCGGCATCGATGGTGCGAATACGGTCTGCACTGGTTTCGGGGGTGATGAGAAAGATATGCGAAAGCTGATGCTGGGCCAGCAGGCCTCGGTAGCGGGTTTGATACTCCCGCATGGGCAAATCGGGTAAAATCAGGCCATCAATGCCCAGGGCCGCCGCTTGCGCACAAAAACGCTCCAGTCCAAACTGCAAAACCGGATTGAGATAGCCCATCAGCAAGACGGGCGTATCGGGAACTCTTTGGCGAAAATCAGCCAGTTGCTCAAAAAGCCGGGCGATGTTCATCCCGTTTTCAAGCGCCCGCTGATTGCTTTGCTGGATGGTAGGCCCGTCGGCGATGGGGTCCGAAAAAGGCATCCCTATCTCTATAATATCTGCACCATGCTGGGCCAGGGCCTCCAGCACCGGGAGGGTATCCGGCAATTGGGGAAAACCCGCCGTGAAGTAAAGGGTGAGCAGATTTGCCCGCGGAGATTGAAGCAATTGAGTCAGACGATTTTGTACAGGCATACACACAATTTGATGGGTTTCAAAATGCGAAATTAGCCCATTTTATCCAAATACGAGCTTAGGTCTCGGGTGAAGAGGCAAAGCAAGCGGGTTGGGAATGCCAAAAAGAGCGTTTGAATAACAAGTTGTTGCGTAACAAAAAAATTATGCACAATTGAATTATGCCGCTATGAATAACAAATTGCTGCATAACAAAAAATTATGCACAATCAAATTTTGCAAGCCTTGCACAACAAGTTGCTGCGTCAGAAAAAAATTATACGCTCGGTAATTTTGCGGTGAAAAAAACCATTTTCACCCGCCTGCTTCCTCTTTGCCCCGGTCCGAAGGCCGGGGCAGAGAAGGGAAAACAGGTTTTTCTAGGCTTGATTGGGTTTGCGCATAGGGCAGGTATGGATGCCCAGCAGGGTGTAAAGTGGGCAAACACCAAGCAGACTGGTGAGCAACAAAACGCCGGCCGCCACAGCCAGCACCAGGGCCAAAGTGCCGCTAATGATTTGCAGCCCAAACAGCAAAGCCACTATCACCGCAAATAAAACACGAAAAATACGGTCCAGGTTACCTACATTCGTTTTCATAATCTTTAATGTTTAAAGGTTCTCAATTGATGATGAAACAAAGCTAGCGGAGGGAAAGGGCTTTGTCAGTGACAAAAGTTACGCAAGCGCAATTATTTCGATAGAATTTCGGGAAAGGCGGATTTTGCCCTGGCGCTCCATTTGTTTGAGCAGGCGCGAAATCACTTCCCGTGAAGTGCCCAGATCGC
>JAAUUB010000242.1 GCA_012031215.1 Microscillaceae bacterium
ACCCACCTCTTTGGGGGGCAAAACCGTTCCAGAAAATACTTCCAAACCAAAAAGCCAGTGGCCAATCCCAGTAAGCAACAAAGCAAAAAAAAGCCCCCGAAACCAACGAATCAGCTTGCGCCGACGTTGGGCTTTGGAAAGCGGTAGCGGGGTATTTTTTTTCAGACAAATTTCTAAACCAGCGGAGGGCTAGAAACTTATCGCCCTTCTTGCGCAAAAATACACCTTATTGTGAGGACGTACTGGCCGGGTTGGGCAAAAGTCTCTCCTCTATCAAATAGAGGGCCAGGCCCAGCCAAAGAAGAAACTCGCCAATGGTGTAGCCATCCGGGAGCCAGCGCATCAGGCCCAAACTGCACAAAAGGCCCAAAAGCATTAATTGAAAACTGAAGCTTTGCCATTTCCGGGCCTCCACGTTTTGCCAATAGGCCAATAAAATAGGAAACCACTGCACAAAATTGTAAGGATGACGCGGGGCGGGCAAAAAACATTCGGCCATTATTACCCAAAGAAAGCCCAACAAGAGTAGCTCTGCAAGAGAAGCTTTGGCGCGCGCCCGGCCCCAGGCCAGCCACAGCAAAGAAGCAAGCAACAAACCCACTCCCAGTTGGTATTTGTTCATTTTCCATTGAAAAAGACGCAAAGCGGCATATTGTACCGAGGCATTGTCCACCTTTAACCATTCCAGCCAGGAAAAATCATTAAAATCAGTGCCTTCTATCAGCCCCTCGACACCATAATCCTCGCGCGGGTCGTCGCTGTAGCTCATTTCGCCGATTTGTTCGCGCGAAAACTCGTCCATTGCGGCAAAGTAAGATTTCCAGGCAGGCACTGCGCCTGCTGCCCAGGAAATGAAGGCCAGGCAAACCAGGGTCATCAGGGTAGTTTTGAGCACTGGGAAAAAGCGATAAGCCCACAAAACCAGCAGGAGCAGCGCCCAGGGCGGCCTCAGCCAGATGAGTATTCCCAGCAAAATCCCTGTTCCCCCGGCCTGCCACGAAGCTTTCGGGTGATGGGCAAAGTAGAACATCGCCGCCAAAACTGCCGCATACAAAATATAGATTTGCCCTACGGCCAAGTGCATTTGCCAGCCCGGAACCGCCGGAAATACGCCCAGGGCCAGAAAAATGATTCCTGGCTTGTTTTCGGGAGGGGCGCGAAGGTAGAAAAGCCCGCCAATCAGGGCCAGGCAGGCAAATTGCCCGGCCCACCAGGCATAGCGGGCCCAGGGGTAGTACAGCCCAGCCAGCGGGGCGTGCAGACTAAGCAGGGAGGGAGTGGCCGTAGTCCGATTGACAATGCGGTTAGGAAGTTCACGGGGATGCAAGAGGCTGAGAGGGTCGCTTGGCTTCCATTTATAAAAATAAGGATCATAGCCTGCCTGCCAGGCCCGAATGCCCGTGATTCGGTTGCGAAAATCAATCATCGGGCCGTGCATATAGCGGATACTGAATGCCAGGTTAAACAATAACAATCCCCCCGAAAGAATAAAGAGGTAAAAGCTAGCTTTTTGCCGCAGAAATTTTACCCCAATACTATTCATCTTCCCTGGCTTTAAGAAATGGCACCTGACGCAAGCCTGAGGTGGCGGCGTTTTCGTGGTATTCGGCATCTTCATTGACCTCCCAGACATCGTATTGGGGATGGCCCGCCGCAATGTTCAAAGCCGTTAGCCAGCCGGTCATCATGGCGTGGTCTTGGTTATTATAGCGATGCATCCCGTTGCGGCCCACAAAATGAAAGCCCGGAAAGTGCGCGTTCATTTCCTGACGCAATTGTGCCAGATGGCTTGTGTAGTGCTGGTCATAGACCGGATATGCACGGCTTTGCCGAATGACCCGCAACTGTAAAATCTCGGATTCCCGGACTAGACCCAGGCGCACGATTTCCTGCCGGGCCAGTTTTTGCCATTCGGCATCAGACTGTTCCCAAAGCGTATCGCCTTTTGAGCAGAAATACTCCAGGCCAAAGCCGTTGTAATCGGGGCCAGGAACCATATCCGGCGACCAGGCGCGAAAATTCTGCACCCGTCCTGCTTTAAAGGAGGGGTCGTGCAGATAAATCCATTGCTCGGGCAAATTTTGCCCATTTTTCGCCATCACCCCCACCACCACAAAATCGCGGTAGCGTAAGGCCTGGGCCGCTTGCAAAGCCAAAGGGGAGAGGCGCGGATGCAGGTGGGGTAGCAGTTCGGACAGAGGGGCCGAGGAAATGACCTGGTCAAAGGGGCCAAAGCTTTCCCCCCGCGAATTGCGCAGTATCCAGGAAGGCCCCGGGCGGTGTTCCAATTGGCAAATGTGCTGGCCCATACAGATGGTTTGCCCCTGGGCTTTGATTTTTGCAGCTACGGTTTCCCACATTTGCCCCGGCCCGAGGCGGGGATAGCGAAATTGCTCAATGAGGGTTTTTACTTTTTTTTGGGATGGATTGCGAGATTGCAAAGCCTGGCGCAAGGCCACGCCCAGCGAAAAATTCTGAATGCGCTGCACCGCCCAATCGGCGGAAATTTCCCGGCACGACATGCCCCAGACCTTTTCGGTATAGGTCTTAAAAAAAATTTCGTATAACCTTTGGCCAAAACGATTGCGTACCCAGTCTTCAAAATTATCGGGCTGCGGTCGGGGAAAGAGCCGCGCCCAGGCATAAGAACCCACACTGCGGGTGGCTTCCCAAAGGCCCAATTTCCAAAGGGCCTCCGGAAAAGCCAGCGGATAGCGAAAAAAACGGCCCCGGTAATAAATCCGGGAACAGCGCGGTCGGGTGAGCATTTCATCGCCCAGGATTTCGGTCCAGAAATCCTCGATAAAGGCAGATTTTGAGAAAAAGCGATGCCCGCCGATATCAAACCGAAAACCATCCTGAACGACCGTGCGCGATATACCCCCCACATACTGGCTATCGGCCTCAAAGACCATTACCTGATGCCCAAGCTGCGACAACTGGTAGGCCGCCGTAAGCCCGGCTGGTCCCGCGCCAATGACGGCTACTTTTACAGAAGTACCATCAAAAGGCGTAATGTTAATGCCGGAAGAAATAAACAAGGAATTCAATTTTTTATAGAATTATATGAACAGAAATCATTTGCTTGTTGAAACTCACACCGCAAAGATTGTAAAAAAAAGTAAATTCATTTTTTATTCGTCGGCTTTTCTTCAAAAAATGGCTCGCCAACCTTCGGGCCAATTTCCTTTTTTTTGTCTCAGGCCGAGGGCAATTGCTTGCTTTCCTCGAGGTAGTTAATGAGGGCGGTTTTGTAGGTACTCGATATCTTTAATTCCTTTTTGCCCAGATGCAGATAATTGCCCTCAATGAAATCAATACGGTTGAGATTGACCAAAAAGGAGCGGTGAATTCGGAAAAATTGGGGGGGCGGCAGCAGTTCGGCGGCGGCTTTGAAGGTCATCAGCACGAGGTAAAAAGCATCGCTTGTGTGGATTTTGATATACTCACGATAGCCCTCTAGGTACAAGATGTCTTGAGTAGGGATTTTGACAATTTTTTGATTGGTTTTGACAAAGATAAAAGCCTTTTGACCGCCCTGGGAAGTCGGATTTTGCTGGTATTGGAGAAAATCCCGGGCTTTTTGTACCGCTTTTAGAAAACGGTCCAGGGCAATGGGCTTCACCAGATAATCAATGACGTGAAAATCATAGCTCTCAAGGGCATGTTGTTTGTAGGCGGTGGTCATAATGCTCAGAGGCGGCTTGCTTAACAGCCGGAGAAAGTCCAAGCCCGTGAGTTCAGGCATTTGGATATCGAGAAACATCAAATCCACACTTTCCTTTTGGAGAAATGCGTGGGCATCGAGGGCATTTCGAAAACTGCCTTTCAGCTCCAGCGTTTCCATTTTGCCCACATAGTCTTCCAGCAGTTCGCGGGCGGGCTTTTCGTCATCTACAATCACACATTTCATTGCTAGAGGGGGATTTCGAGGTAAAATAAAAAGGTGTTTTCCATCTGTTCGGTTTTTAGCACATACGTGTTTTCAAAGAGCAAATCCAGGCGTTGGCGCACATTGGCCAGGCCAATGCCCGATTTTTCCAGCAAATTGGTTTTGCGGGCCTTTGTGGTGTTTTCGCCCTGAAAATAGAGACGTGCTTGCGCGGGGTCTACCCAAAGGCGCAGGAAGGCAAAACCTTCCGGGGTGTTGTCTGTGTCAGCGTGTTTAAAAATATTTTCTACAAAAGCCAGAAAAAGCAAAGGCGGCAATCGATGGCCGGGCTTCACGCCTTCATATTCAAATTTGATACGGTCGGGATAGTCAAGCCGAAGCTGGTGCAGGGCAATGTAGCTTTGCATAAATCGGATTTCATCCTCGAGATAGACTTGTTCGTGTTCAGATTCATAGAGCAGGTATTTCATACAGTCGGAGAGGCGCAAAATCAGTTCAGGGGCCGCCGGATGTTGCCGATAAGCCATGCTGTAGAGATTGTTGAGGGTATTGAGCAAAAAATGGGGATGCAGTTGGTATTTCAGGAATTTTAACTCGGCCTCTATGTGCTGCTTTTGGAGTTCGGCCTTTTGTTGCTTTTCCCGGCTCAGGTCGGTGCTCAGGCTATATATCAAACTAACGTAGAAAAAAAAGTTATTGGTCAGCCAGTAATAAAAGGACATTTTGACGGCATAGGGATTCTGAAAAAAATCTCCAGTCGGAAAAGGGGGCAGCATCCAGACATCCAGATAAGTTCTCAAAACCGTGAGCCCCACCAAGACCAGTGCCGACCACAAAATATAAAGCACAAACCAACGGCGGTGCAACAAGGTCGGAATGGCCCAAAGCAAATTGAGATAAACCAAACCAGGGGAAAAAACCCCCATCACGACCGAGCGGGTAAATGCCTCCCAAAAAGGCTGATTCAGTAGCAAAAAGCCCAGAAATATCATGTAGGCCGTTGCCCAAAAATACAGGTGCTTGCGATATGTCAAAAGCCACTTTTTCATCCTTCAAAAATAAGCATCCAGGTATTTTCTGCCTAAATTATTCAACCAAAAGGGCTTCTGTGCCAACCAAAGTGGGCTTTTGCCCTATCAGTTTTCTCGGGCTTTGGGCAAAAAGAGATTTCGTAGGCTTTCTTTCGGATTTGGTGAGATACCCGGCGGGTTTAGTTGAATATATTTTTCGCTCGCTTGGGGGAGGCCGTACTTTGCTTCAGATTGTTTCATTAAACCTCCTTCACTATGAAAGTCTTGCACGTTTTGTTTGCCCTGGCTTTTGCCCTGCTGAGCACTTTGCTGACAGGCTGCGGTTCCGAAGATGAACCCACCCCGCCTGCTATCTCGGTAGAAGAAGCGGCCGAAGTGATTGCTACCTCATTAGCCGCCGACAATGGCGGGTTGGCCCGCGAAATGGCCGAAGCTGCCCAAAGTGCCCAAGCACTGGCCGATGGCTTTGTTCCCGGAGAAGTCATCCTCAAGAATGACAATTGCGGCGTACTCACCCCGCTCAACCTCCAAATTAGCAAGCCCAATGGCGTGATTACCTTTGACTATGCCCTGAGTATGAGCCTCCTGCTGGGCTGTGTCAACAATGTGCCCAATAGTGCCGGGCTTGATTTTACCTCCACCGGAGCGTTTGACAGCCCCCGCATCGCCAGCAACAGTACTGCCACTGCCGAACTGAGCCTGGGTGGGATAAACCCCGCTTCCGGCAGCCTTCTGGCCTTCAATGGCAGCTATAGCCGTAGCGGCAGCCTGACCCTCAAGCTACGCAACCTGAGCACCACCAACACCCTTTCGGCGAGCCTGGATGTGGACCTCAACCCCAATAATTACCTCTTTGTGGGCGGAAGCGGGCAAATCACGCTCAGCGGCACTACCAGCACGGGCGGTAGCTATAATTACTCGGCTCAGCTCTCTATTTTACAAAACAACCTGGCTCAATTGACCATCAATGGGGTCTTGTTTCAAATCAACCTGACCACAGGGGCTTACAGCAATTAATTCTATCAGGAGAAGGCTGGCTCCTGGCCTTCTCTTTTCTCTTACCCTAAATCATTTAAAACAATGAAAATCTTGTACAAGTCAATCCTCACCCTGACCCTGATGGGGGCTTTTGGGCCAAAGCTTTGAAGGCAAAGCCCAGGGTTTTGAAATAGGAGGGGGCCCTTTTTTGGCCACCGATGCCATTCTCGACTTTGGCTTAGATGTGCGGGGGGCTTACCGCATTAACGAAAACTGGCGGGCTACCCTGGCCCTCGGCCTTTTCCTGCCCCAAAAAGACGAACTGGTCATTGGTGGGATTTTCAGCACATCTTCTCTGACGACCAGGTATTCGGCCTTTTCCATCAATGGAGAGGCCAACTACCTCTTCCCCCTCAAAGGGGGGAAAATCACGCCCTATGCCCTGGCCGGTTTGAACTTCATAACGGTATCGGTCAAGGTAGAAGGCAATGCCGCCGGCGTGGTATCGGGCGAAGTAGCCGAAAGCGAATCGGGCCTCAGCTTCAATTTTGGGGGGGGGTGTGGACTTTAACCTGGATAAAATCACC
>JAAUUB010000243.1 GCA_012031215.1 Microscillaceae bacterium
GTACTCCCACCCTGGCCCGCTTACCCAGTTTGCAAGATTTCTTGGCCCAGCCGCAGCCTTTTGGGGCTTGGCTGCAAGCAAAACAACTCGCTCCCTCGGAATTGCTCCGCCCGAAAGATAGCCTCGGCCAATACTTTGATTTTTTAGAAGGAAACCAGCCCTGGCAAGGCTTTATCAAGGCCCAAGGCGATTCTTTTTGGGTTCAGTTTTACCCAAGCCAGCCCCCCGCCGAACACTTACAATGGATAGAGACATTTATTCAGGCATTGCTCCCACAAACCGAATGGGAAGATTGTGCCCGGATACTGCACCAGTTTTTTCAGGATATAAGCGGCCTTCCCCACTTTGTGATGTACGAAGTTTTTCGTGAGATGGGCTTTTCTAAGGTCTATGACAGCCGCAAAACCCTGCCTCACTGGCTTCCAAAAGCATCCGTACCTTTTATCCAACCTGAGCCTTCAGAAATATGGCCCGGCTTTGTGCCGGAGGCCACTTCGGAGGGACAAAGACTTTGGCAACGCGAAGAAAATGCGATAGAAATACCGGCCATCTGGCAATGCCCAGACCCAAGTGAGCGCATCTGGCAGGCGGGGCCTTGTGCTTTTTACCAAAATATTTGGATAGGTGGGCGTTTTTGGGGATTTTTGGCCGCCTTTGGCGATACGCCGGAAACGATGAAAGGCTTTTCGGGACATCTGGCCCGGGTCCTGGCCGATATTTTTGCGCCTTATTGGCAAAGATTTGCCTATGCCCGCCAGCAGCAAAATTTTGAGGCCTATCTCAAAATAGAAAAAAAGCTTTTCCAACAGGTAAACCTTAGCCTGGATGTGCAACAGGCTTTTATGCGTTTTGATACCAATTTACTACAGCTCAACAGCGCCGAAGGAATCGCGCTTTTTTATGAAGGGGGCTGGCATTTTCTCGGGCTGGTTCCTCCCGAAAAGGTTTGGAAGGCCCTGGTGCATTATCTACACCAACACGGTATAAAAAAAATTGTCCAAACAGATTCGCTTGCCCCTCTGCTGCCCCACCTGCCCTGGTATGCCGAAAACGACTGGCGGATTTTGGGGGTGGAAGCCAGTAGTGAAAGCCCGGCCTGGGTGATTTGGTGTAAGCGATTGCAAACGCACCCGGCTCAATACACGAAGCCCTGGCAGTCCTGCGAAATTAAGATTGCCCGTATTTTTCGGGAAGATTGGCTCGGGCTCGAGAACCTGAAAAGAATGCGCCTCCAAAGGCTGCACCACCGTCTCCGGCATCAATTGCTGGAACCCGGGTGCTCAATTCTCAACTGATAAACCTTAACGGAACCTTGGCTTATCAGGAAAAAGTCCTCAGCGCACTGGCCCGCGAAAATGAAAAGCTGGCCCTTGTAGCGCGTTTTACCGATAATGCTGTTTTGATTTTGGACAGCAGCGGGGCCATTGAATGGGTCAACAATGGTTTTGAACGGCTCCTGGGCTATACCTTGCCCGAGACCCAGGGCCAAAAACCAGAACGCTTTTTGCTGTATGATGCCGAAGCTGGTTGGCCTACCAATCGGTTTCAACAGGCCATTGCCCAGAAAAAAAGTTTTAAAGGAGAAACTATTTTTTGCCGAAAAGACCGCTCCCCCCTCTGGCTCGCTTTTCAGCTACAGCCTGTTCACAATACGGGCATCGCCCACTTTATCGTGGTGGCCTCCGACACCAGCGCCCGCAAAGAGGCCGTGCTTCGCCTGAGGGCCGAAATCAAAAAGACCCGCCAATACTTGGATATAGTGCAGGTAATGATTTTGGTGCTCAATACCAAAGGTGAAATTATCATTGTCAACCGGGAGGCAGAACGCTTATTGGGCCTGCCTTCCAAAGCCTTGCTAGGCAAAAACTGGTTTGCGCATTTCATTCCTTCTCCGGTTCGTTTGCAACTGCATTCGTCCTTTCTGGCCTTGGCGGCTCACCCTGAAAAGCAAACCTACCCGCATTACCTGGAAACGGAGATAATCACAGCCCAGGGAGAAAAAAAGCTGATGGTGTTTAAAACCAATGTCCTGAGCGATGCCCAGGGGCAGTGGCAGGGAGTGCTTCATTCGGGTGAGGATGTAACCGCGGTGCGCAATCAGGAAAATGCCATAAAAGACCTGCTGAAGCACGAACAGCAACTCAATCGTCGCCTGAGCCTGCGTGAAAATGCACTGCAAAATTCATTAGAACATCTTCTGACCCTCAATCAGCAGGTGGTGCAATCCCGCAATTTTCAAAAAATCATCCTAGACGACACCCGCCACGCTTTTATTTTGCTGGATTTTGATTATCGGGTGCTGGTGCGCAATGTTTCGGCCTACAAGGTCTTTCAGCAACTTTACCAAGTAGCATTGCAGGAAGGCGCATTTTTCTTGTCCGTATTGCCTCAGGAGGTGCAGGGCGATTACCAAAATCTACTTGACGCGGCTTCTCAAGAACAAGAACAGGAAGAGATTGTGCCTTTACAAAATCACAAAAACCAGCGATACTGGTTTATTCGCCGTTGTGTGCCGGCCCGGGATGCTCAGGGCGAAGTGTTTGGGATTACGCTTTCACTGAGCGACGTTACGTATTTGCGCGAAACCGAAAACCGTATTATTCAAAATGAAGCCAACCTACAAGCCCTTGTCACCAGTATCCCGATGGTGGTTTTTTCTATCGATACGGCATTTCGCCTCCTGACTGCCAACGATTTGTTTTATTCCTATCACCTGGGAACCACCGGCGTGCTGGCCAAACCGGGAGATGACTTGCTGGGCCAGGTGCGCCTCGAGCGGCAGAACTTATGGCGAATACGATGTGAAGCCGTTTTTCAGGGGCGAAGCCTAAAACTGACCCAGAAAAGGAAAATATTCCCAGGCAAAATTTATTATGAAGAAGTAAGCCTGAATCCGATTGTGTCGCAACGCAAAGTAACTGGTGCAGTGATTCTGATTCGCGATATTACCCACGAAAAAGAAAAGGAGAATGCCCTGAAACTGGCCCACGAAAAAGCCGAAGAGCTCAACCAGCTCAAATCCAGTTTTCTGGCCAATATGTCGCACGAAATTCGTACCCCTATCAATGGCATTATGGGCCTGGCCCAAGTCATTGCCCAGGAAGATGACTTGTCCCAGATTCGCTATTTTGCTGATTTGCAGAAGGAAAGTAGCAAACGATTGCTCAATACCCTGACCAGTATCCTGCATTTTTCCCGCCTTGAATCTCAAAAAGACCTTTTCCAGACGGCTGTGCTCGATATTGGCAATATGCTTAAAACTAGTTGGGAGGAATATCAAAAAGCAGCACAAGGCAAAAATCTGACCTTAGGCCTTTATCTGACCCCGTCGCCACTGCTGAGTCGGGTGGATGAAACTTTCTTTCGCCAGATACTGGATAATCTCATTGGGAACGCCATCAAGTTTACCCAAAAAGGAGGGATATGGGTAGAGGCGATGCCCAGTTCCGACGGGCAGTTTCATCATATTTGGGTTACTGATACGGGCATCGGCATTGAAAACCAGGCGCAAGAACGCATTTTTGAGGCCTTTGTCCAGGAAAGCACGGGCGAGCAACGCCATTATGAAGGTTCGGGCTTGGGTCTTTCCATCACTAAGAAATACCTGGCCCTTATCGGGGGGGCCATCTCGGTGTTGAGCCACAAAGGAAAAGGCAGCATTTTCCGGGTAGATTTGCCCACGGCAGAGCGCATCCATATCTAAGCAAAAGGAAGGTTTTTTAGGGCAATTGCACTACCTTTGCCTACAATTATACCTTATTTCCCTACCTCTTAAGCACGAAGCAATCATGCAAACACTTACCCAACTCTCTACCCCGGAGGCCATTGTCCTCGAGGACCGTTACAATGCCCACAACTACCACCCCTTGCCGGTAGTACTGGCCCGAGGCAAAGGGGTGTTTGTCTGGGATGTGGAAGGAAGGCAATACTACGATTTCTTATCGGCTTATAGTGCGGTTAATCAAGGCCATTGTCATCCCCGTATTTTGCAATCCCTGTACGAACAGGCCGAAAAACTGACCCTTACTTCCCGGGCATTTTATAACAATGTGCTGGGAGAATATGCCCGCTACATCACCGAATACTTTGGCTATGAGATGGTTTTGCCGATGAACACGGGCGTAGAAGCGGGCGAAACCGCCAACAAGCTTTGCCGAAAATGGGCCTATCAGGTCAAAGGCATTCCCCAAAATGAAGCCATTATTCTTTTTGCCGAAAACAATTTTTGGGGCCGTAGCCTGGCCGCCGTTTCTTCCTCCTCCGACCCCGTGGCCCGGGCCGACTACGGGCCGTATCTGCCCGGCTATCAGCTAATTCCTTATAATGACCTGGCGGCCCTCGAGGAAGCCCTCCAAAACCCACACGTCGCCGGATTTATGGTGGAGCCTATTCAGGGCGAAGCGGGGGTGGTAGTGCCGGATGAGGGCTACCTGCGCCGGGCTTATGAGATGTGCCAGGCAAAAAATGTGCTTTTTATGGCCGATGAAGTACAAACGGGGCTGGCCCGCACTGGTCGGCTGCTGGCTTGCGATTATGAAGGCTTCCGACCCGATGTTTTGATTCTGGGCAAGGCCCTGTCGGGGGGGGTGCTGCCGGTTTCGGCAGTATTGGCCAATCGTGCAATAATGGGCGTGTTCAAACCTGGGCAACACGGCTCCACGTATGGAGGCAATCCACTGGCCTGCGCCGTAGCAATGACCGCCCTGGAAGTGATTCGGGATGAAAAACTGGCCGAAAATGCCTTCAAATTGGGAGAAATGTTTCGAGGCCGGATGGAAGCTCTGATTGCCAAAACAGATTTGGTTACGCTCGTTCGGGGCAAGGGCTTGCTCAACGCCATAGTTATCCAAGATAGCCCAGAAGGCCAAACCGCCTGGAATCTTTGCCTGGCCCTGAAAGACAATGGGCTTTTGGCCAAGCCAACGCACGGCAATATCATTCGCTTTGCGCCCCCGCTGGTCATGACGGAAGCCCAGTTGCTGGAGTGTGCCGACATTATTGAGGAAACTGTACTTCATTTTCGCCCCACCGACCAACAATAACTGACAAAATGCGGGCAAGGGCTTGGATATGGTTGGGAGTAATGGCTGGGTGCTTGTCGGGCTGTCAGTTTTGGCCCTCCGAATATCTCCTGGTAACCGGAGCGGCCAATAGCCGACACCAC
Source organism: Microscillaceae bacterium (assembly GCA_012031215.1). Taxonomy (GTDB): domain Bacteria; phylum Bacteroidota; class Bacteroidia; order Cytophagales; family Microscillaceae; genus JAAUUB01. The sequence goes on from JAAUUB010000243.1 coordinate 5,165, forward strand.
CAGGTAGGCCAGAAACTGGCTCAGGTACTGGCCCAAAAATCTAATTATCGCTTTCGGATTGATACGGCCGGAGCGGGTAGCATCAGCAATTGCCAGGGCCTGCTGGCCCAAGGCCATGGTTTTGCTTTGGCCCAAAATGATGTGCCCCTGCCTAAAACTACGGGTGAGCTTCGGTCGGTGATGCCTCTCTATCCCCAAATATTTTTTATGGTATATGCCGATAGCCTTCGGCCCAGTTCCCTGCGAGACCTGATTCGGGGGCGGACTATTGCCATCGGACCAAAATCAGGAGGCACGGCCCCTTTTGCCCGTCGCTTGCTGAGCCGCTTTGGTATCGACAGCACCGAATACAATTTCTTTTACAGTGATTATACCCAAAATACGCTTCGCCCCGAAACGCCCATCAGCATTTCCGTAACGGCGTATAACAATTCTCGTATTGCGGACATGCTGACGGAAAAAGGGGGAAAGATATGGAGTTTTGATGACCCGGGCCAGCTTGGTCAGGGCACGAGCGTGGAAGGTTTTTGTCTGGGCTATCCCTTTGCCCGGCCCTTTATCCTGCCCAAAAACACCTTTGGAGCCTCCCCCACCGAACCCGTGCTCACCATTGCCCTGGAGAATGTATTGCTGGCCCATCGCCAAGTACCTGCTTCTGCCGTGTATGAAATTACCAAAGTATTGTTTGAACACCGGGAACTGCTGGTGCGCCAGGATGCCTCTCTTCAGTATTTGCGCCCAGATTTTGAACAAGGCAATCTGCAATTTCCCCTCCACGAAGGGGCAAAACAATACCTCAACCGAGACAAGCCTTCTGTGCTGGAACGCTATGCCGAAGTGCTGGCCTTAATCATCACGCTATTGACCCTGGCCGCCGGCACTGGTGCCACTGTGTGGCAGTGGAATCGCCGTCGTCGCAAAGAACGTATTGACCGTTATTATCTCGATGTCATTCAGATTGAAAAATCCTTGCCTCAGTGCCAAACGTTGGCGGAACTAAGGGCCGCCCAAACAGCACTTGAGCAACTCCGACAGCGTGCTTTCCAATTGCTGACGGATGAAAAACTCCAGGCCGACGACAGCTTTCGGATTTTCGTTTCCCTGGTGCAGGATGTTTACCGTGAAGTTGAGAGCCTTATACAGCAAAAAAATGAAGCCAGTCGCGAAAAAAACCTATTTGCCCTTTTGTTTCTCGATTGGCAGATACCCGCCCCTCTCTCCGCCTTGACGAGCCTTAGCCTGAAAAGCCAATATAATACGGCCAAAACTTACAAAG
>JAAUUB010000244.1 GCA_012031215.1 Microscillaceae bacterium
TGGCGTGCCCATTGGCAGTTTTCAGGGCTTGCAACACCGGGCCTCCGATATGTATTGCCACATAGAACTTTGCAATCGGTGGTGCTCAAAGCCCTGAGCGCCATTGACCACCAAGACCCCAAACTGGCCCTTTATGCCAGCCTGGCCAAAGCCAAATGCAACGAAACCCTGCATCGGGTGAGCAATGAAGCGGTGCAGATGTTTGGCGGCATTGGGGTAACGGATGATGAGGAAATTGGCTTTTCCTCAAAAGAGCGCGGGCTTTGGAGCAATCGCTGGGCGATTATCATTTTCATATCCAGCGTTTTGCTACTCTGCAAGGCTTTTAAACCTGTTTGAAGCGCATAAACATATAAAGGCCGGACAAGCGTCCAGGCCTTTTTTTTAGGGAATAAGTACGGACAAGGCCTGAGGCCCCGCCTTTTGTGGGGCGAGGCTTTGGACCGGTTCAGGACTTAGGGCTTTTGCTTTTTCTTAAATTCATCAAACTGCGAGGAGGACTGTTCTTCGGGCCGGGGAAACTGATTATTGCTCAGGTCAATATCGGCGGTTTCCTCGTTGGGGTCGAGCAGAAAAGAAGCCACTTCCTTATTGGTTTTGATGACTTTGGAGACCTTTTCGGGGTTGAGCCGCCAGATTTCGGCCGGAATTTTTACAATTTCCTGGGTTCCGTCTTTGTAATTGATTTGGAAAATGACGGGCATAAGCAAACCGCCCACATTTTTAAAATCCAACTGATAATAAAACTGTTCGGGGTTGACCAGGGCCATTTCTTCTTTGCTCAGGGCCGGGCCCCGGCGATTGGCATTGGCTTCAGAGATTTTGGCGAGGTCAAACCTATTGATTTCGAAAGGTGAGTTTTCCTCATCGGCCAAAATTTTGCCTTTTTTATCCGGCATTTGAAAGAGGCTTACTTTTTCAAGGGAGATGTCGCAAGGCTCTGTCGTGTAAAACCAGCCCCGCCAAAACCAGTCCAGGTCAACGGCCGAGGCATCTTCCATGGTGCGGAAAAAATCGGCCGGGTGGGGATGCTTAAACATCCAGCGGCGGGCATATTGCTTAAACGCATAATCGAACAACTCGGGGCCCATAATGGTGTTGCGCAGGATATTGAGCCCGGTGGCGGGTTTGGTGTAGGCATTGGGCCCAAAATTGAGAATAGACTCCGAATTGGTCATAATGGGCACCAATTGTTCCGTACCGAGGCGCATATAAGGCGTGATGTATTTTGGATTGCCGCGCGTGGCGGGGTAGCCCTCAGGATAGCTTTTTTGCCCCAGGGTGTATTGCTGATTTCCAGTTCGGTAAGATATTCCAGAAAAGTATTGAGGCCTTCATCCATCCAGGTCCACTGGCGTTCGTCAGAATTGACAATCATGGGAAAGTAATTATGCCCTACTTCGTGGATAATCACGCCAAACATGCCGTCTTTGATGCGGGGGTTTACGGTTCCGTCCGGGTTGGGGCGGCCATAGTTGTAGCAAATCATGGGGTATTCCATACCATTGGAGGCCTCCACCGAAATGGCCACTGGATAAGGATAATCAAAAGTGCGTTTTGAGTATTCTTTCAGCGTAAGGGCAACCAGATGGGTAGAATAATCGCCCCAGAGGGGATTGGCTTCTTTGGGATAATAGGACATGGCCCATATTTTTTTGCCGCCTACATCCACCCGCATAGCATCCCAGATAAATTTGCGGGAGCTGGCCCAGGCAAAATCACGCACATTTTGGGCTTTGTGAATCCAGGTTTTTTTCTTGGTTGATTTATCTTTTTCATTGGCAATGGCTTCGGCCTGGCTTACAATCACGACGGGTTCGGTGGCGGTTTCGGCCTGCTTCCAGCGTTGGAGTTGGGTGGGGCTGAGCACCTCCTGGGGGTTTTGAAGCTCGCCGGTGGCGGCCAGGATATGGTCTTCGGGCACCGTGATATGCACTTCATAATCGCCAAAAGGCAGGGCAAACTCACCCCGGCCCAGGAATTGCTTGTTTGCCAGCCGTCCACATCATCAAAAACGCACATTCTCGGAAACCACTGAGCCAGGGAATACACAGAATTGCCATCACCGGGAAAATATTCATAACCGCCCCGGCCCCCTACTTTGAGGCGCTCCCGCTCGCGGTTTTTCCATTCCACCGAAAAGCTAAACTTCCCACCTTTGGCTTTGATGGGGCTGGGCAAATCTATGCGCATCATGGTTTTGTTGATGGTATAAGGCAGTGGATTACCCTTTTCGTCCTTTACACTCAGGATTTGATAGCCCAGTCCGGCCTGGTCTATGATGGCTTGACTGTATAAGCCCCCGATATTATCCGTAGAAAGTTCTCCCGTTTCGGTGGCGTAGGTATCCGAGTCTTTGCTAAACCGGTTTTGGTCCAGTTGTAGCCAGAGGTAGTCCAGGTCGATGGGCGAGTGGTTGTGATAGGTAATGGTTTCGCTGCCCTGCACCATCTGGGTCTCTTCAAAAAGCTCTACTTTAATGAAATAGTCGGCTCTTTGCTGCCAATATTCAGGCCCCGGAGCGCCATTGGCAGCCCGATACACATTAGGAGTAGGCAGTTCCTGTTCTAGTTGCGCAAACTTGGAACTTTTATAAGGCGGTTTGGGGGTTTGGGCCTGGGCCGTTGCAAAGGCCAGCCCCAAAATCAGCATGAGCCCCCCCTCTTGTTTGGTTTAATGGAAAATTCATATTTACACAATCTTTGGTTTACACATCATCCGGCGCGAAGATAAAAAACTATTTTGAGTACCTTACATTTTGCCAGGCAATAATTGGATTTCTGGGCAGGCATTGGCCCTTTCGACATCCATCTTTGCCTTTTGCCTAATAAAATCACCGGCAAACCAAAGGCAGGATTACCTTGTTGGAATTAAGAAACATTTTCTCCTCATTTTTTGGCTTATGATACGATTTTTTTTACTTTTAAGCCTTTTGGTAAACTTAGGCGGGCTTTTTACGGCATCGGGGCAGATTTTAAAAGATGATGCGGCCAAGCAGCTTTCGGCCCAGGCCCTGGACAAAATTTACAATTTTCAGTTTGCCGAAGCAAAAAACTTGATAGCCCAGCTGGAGAAAAAATATGCCAGCCATCCGGTACTGCCTTTTTTTCGCGCCTATTTACTTTCCTGGGAACGCTTTCCATTAGACAAAAACAGCCCGGCTTTTTCTCAATATGACCTCTATATGCAAGATGCGGTCAAAAAAGCCAAAATACTGCTGGAAAAAGGGGATGAGTTTTTTACTTTGGAAGGCAATTTTTTTCTGACGATGTGCTATGGTCTCTTGGCCCTGCACGAGGCCGAAAGTGGGGATTTTATGCAGTCAGTAGGCTATGGCAAAAAATCTTACCATTATATGAAAAAAGGCTTTGGCCTCGAGGAACGCTACCCGGATATGCATTTTGCCACTGGTTTGTATCGCTACTATGCGGTGCAATACCCCGAAACTCATCCGATTGCCAAGCCATTTATGGCATTTTTCCCGGATGGCAACAAAACCCGGGGGCTTTGGCATTTGGCCCGGGCCAGCAGTATTGCCCAATTTAGCCATACAGAGGCCAAGATATACCTGCTGGTGATTTATGCCAAATATGAGCAAAATTTCCTGCAAATGGTGAGCTATACTCAGCAACTTGTGAGTCGATATCCTCAAAATCCATTTTTTTGGGTCAAACACTGCGAAGCCCTGGCCTTTGTAGGGCGTTTTGCGGAGGCGGAGCTTTACCTGGCCCAGTTTCAGGGGCGTACCGAAAATTTATACCGCTCGGCCCGTAACTTTATTCTGGGGGTGGTGCAGGAAAAGTATTACAAAAGTGATGACAAAGCGGCCCAGTTCTACCAAAACGTGGTCAATGCCGGAAAATATGACAAGCGATACACCATAGATTATTTTGCCTTTGCCTATGCAGGCCTGGCCCGCATTGCCGACCGCAGGGGACAAATAGAATCGGCCAAGAAATACTATAAAGAAGCCCAAAAAATCACCGAATACGAAAGCCTGAAAGCCGAAATCGAAGCGTATTTGAAAAAGAAAGGACAATAAGCGTAATTTGCTAAAAACTAATGAGATAAACACCGGGTAGATTATTTCTACTCCTTATCCCTAAAATTATGTATGCAACCCTACAACCTTCCCTGCAGGAGGCCCTGCAAGAAATCAAAGCGGCCGGTCTTTATAAATCAGAACGGATCATCACTTCTTCACAAAGTGCCGTGATTCAGACCCGCGAAGGTGGTGAAGTCATTAACTTCTGCGCCAACAATTACCTCGGGCTGGCCAATCATCCCCGCATTATCAAAGCGGCCCAGCAGGCCATGGAAACCCACGGCTTTGGGATGGCCTCGGTGCGCTTCATCTGTGGCACACAAGACATTCACAAAATCCTGGAAGAAAAAATTGCGGCCTTCCTCGGCACCGAAGATACCATCCTGTATGCCGCCGCTTTTGATGCCAATGGGGGCGTATTTGAACCGCTTTTTGGCCCCGAAGATGCCATTATCTCGGATGCACTCAACCACGCCTCCATCATTGACGGGGTGCGCCTTTGCAAGGCCCAACGCCTACGCTATCTCCACAACGACCTGGCCGACCTGGAGGCCCGGCTGCAGGAAGCCCAATCGGCCCGCCACCGCATCATCGTTACGGACGGGGTATTCTCTATGGATGGCACTATTGCCCAATTGGATAAAATCTGCGACCTGGCCGACCAATACCAGGCCCTGGTGATGATTGATGAATGCCACGCCACCGGATTTTTAGGCAAAACGGGCCGGGGTACACATGAATACCGCCAGGTGATGGGCCGTGTTGACATCATCACCGGCACCTTGGGTAAGGCCCTGGGTGGCGCATCGGGCGGCTTCACTACCGGGCGAAGCGAAATCATCGAGATGCTTCGCCAACGTTCACGCCCTTACCTTTTTTCCAATACCCTGGCCCCCGCCATCGTAGGGGCCTCTATTGAGGTGCTGGACATGCTTTCGGAAACTACCGAACTGCGCGACCGCCTGGAAGCCAATACCCATTATTTTCGAGAAAAAATGACCGCCGCTGGTTTTGACATCAAGCCCGGCGAACACCCCATTGTGCCCATTATGCTCTATGATGCTGTCCTGGCCCAGCAATTTGCCGAAGCTTTGCTGGCCAAAGGTATTTATGTCATTGGGTTTTATTATCCGGTAGTGCCCCAGGGGCAAGCCCGTATCCGGGTGCAGCTATCGGCGGTGCACACGCCCGCCCACCTCGACCAGGCCATTGCCGCTTTTACCGAAGTGGGCCAGTCTTTGGGTGTTTTGAAAAATTAAAATATGCGCCGCGAAGAAATGCCCGTAGCAGGCAAGGCCGCCCGACAAATCGTGGTGATTGGGGGCGGGGCGGCTGGTTTTTTTGCCGCCCTCACCTGTGCCCGCCTGTATCCGGGGCACAAGGTGCGGATTTTGGAAAAAACCACCAAACTCCTGGCCAAGGTGAAAATATCGGGCGGCGGGCGTTGCAATGTGAGCCACGCCTGTTACCAAGCCCGGCCTCTCGCCGCTCATTATCCAAGAGGGGAAAAGCCCCTGCGACCTTTGCTGCCCCGCTTTATGCCCCAGGATACCCTGGCCTGGTTTGAAGAAAGGGGCGTGCCACTCAAAACCGAAGCCGATGGGCGCATTTTTCCGCTCAGCGACCAGTCGCAGTCGGTCATTGACTGCTTTATGGAAGAAGCCCGCCGCTTTGGGGTGGATATTCAGACCCAGGCCGAAGTAAAGAAAATTATCCCCCGGGAGCCCGAAGGCTTTCATCTGCATTTGGCTACGGGCAAAATCCTCCCCGCTGACCGGGTCATTGTGGCCACGGGCGGTAGTCCTAAATTAAGCGGCCTGGACTGGCTCACCGAACTGGGACACACTGTCTGCCCGCCGGTTCCTTCTTTATTTACCTTCAATTTGCCTCAGCATCCATTGGCTCACCTGGCCGGGGTGGCCGTGCCCGAGGCGGAGGTGCGCGTGGTAGGCACAAAGCTTCGGGAAAATGGCCCCCTGCTCATTACCCATTGGGGCCTGAGCGGCCCGGCGATTTTGCGCCTTTCGGCCTGGGGAGCCCGGCTGCTGGCCGAAAAAAATTATGATTTTGCGGTGATGGTGGTTTGGCAGGCCGCCCAAAAAGAAAAGGACTGGCGGGACTTCCTGGCTCAGCAACAAAAAGAATCGCCCCGCCGTCAGGTCAAAAATCTGCCCGTTTCCCTGCCGCAACGCTTGTGGGAAAGCCTGCTGGCCGGCATCGGCGCGGGCGTCGCCTACGGCTCACTCATCCTCTGCCTCGACCGACTCGACCGCGCCAGGCCCGGAACCAGCGCGGTGAAGATCGTGCTGATCAACAACCTCGGCTCGACGCTCCCTGTCTCGCGCCCTTCGCCTTCGACTCCG
>JAAUUB010000245.1 GCA_012031215.1 Microscillaceae bacterium
GGGGGAGAGAAGAAATGCCCAAGGCCGCCAGAATGGCAAATGCGTCGCGGGCGTGTAAGGTCTGGTTTTTTGGCAAGTCCGTCTGAAAAAAGAGGCTTCGCGCCGAAGCACGCTTGGTGTTTGTACATCTACATCAAGAGAGAACAGCCGGTCGGCAATTTCACGAAAAACTGGTGCCGATACCTCGGCTCCATACTGGTCTTCGCCCTGTGGTTCATCAATTACCACAATACAACTATACTTGGGGGCATCTGCCGGAAAATAGCCGACAAAAGAGGTTTTATATTTTTTGGTGTATTGCCCGCGTCGGTTTAGTTTCTGGGATGTGCCTGTTTTGCCGGCAATGGCATATTGGCGCGAGAGGATATTCTTGGCGGTTCCGCGCAAGACGACCCCTTTGAGCATTGTTTGAATTTTTTGTAAGGTACTGGCGGAGCAAATGGTTTGTTTGGAAACTTGGGGCTCAAATACCCGCAGGTTTTTGCCAGTCTGGCTGATGGCCCGCACCAGCCGCGGCTGAACCAGGTAGCCCTGGTTGGCAATGGCATTATAAAACATGAGCATTTGCAGGGGAGAAAGTCGGCTTTCATAGCCTACCGACATCCAGGGGAGCGTTACTCCACTCCAGGTGGGGTCTTGGGTGGTTTTGAGATAGGGCCGGGTGGTTCCCTCCAGTAGCAGGCTTTTATCGAGGGGAATCCCCAGTCCAAAATTTTTAAGATAGGTTACAAATTTGTCCGATTTTTCCAGGCTTTGTCCAAAATGCCGGGTGATAAGGCGCGAAACTCCAATGTTGGAAGAATATTCAAGAGACTGCTGAAGAGTGATACGGCCCCAGCCGCCGTAGCGCGTATCGCGCATGACCCGGTCAAAATAGCGAAAAGCACCCCCTCCGGTCTCGATGGTATCGGTAAGGGTCAGGGTGGTATCCTCAAGCAAAGCCATCATGGAAGCAGTTTTAAAAGTAGAGCCGGGGTCGCTACTTCCTACATCGCCAATGGCATAATTGTAATTTTCGGCATACTTGCCCGGGCCTGTTTTTCCAAGATTGGCCATGGCTTTGATTTCGCCGCTCTTTACCTCCATCACGATGACCGTACCAAAGCTGGCATTATGGCGAATAAGTGCTTTCTCGAGGGCCTGATGGGCAATGTCCTGAATATTGACGTTGAGGGTCGTGTGAATATCCTGACCATCCGTAGAACGAATCCGAGCACTGCTTTGCACGGGTTTCCAGGCCCCGCCCGTAATCTTCTGATAGAGTGCCCTTCCGTCCTCGCCGGCCAGTTCCCGGTTGAGGCTGATTTCCAGGCCAGCACCTTCCCCATTGGCATTGATAAACCCTATGGTGCGCTGGCCCAAATTGCCAAAAGGATAAGTGCGTTCTTCGGCTTTTTCAAACAAAACCCCGCCTTTGAGTTGGCCTTCTCTAAAAATAGGCCACTTCATCATTTTTTTACGCTCTATATAAGTAACCAGGCGGGCACTCAGAATGAGGTAACGCTTCTTTTGCAAGCGGGCATCGTTGATTTTACGCTTGTATTCCAGGGCGGTCTTATCTTTAAAAAAATTGGCCAATAGCACACAGAGCGAATCGATGCCCCGGATATAGAGAGGGTCGCTGACCACCGTTGGGTCTATCGAGAGCTGATAAAGCGGTACGGAAGTGGCCAAGAGCTCCCCCCCATCGGCATAAATATTGCCTCGGGTAGCTTTTTTGACCCGGTATTGTAGGCCGATTTCGCGGGCAATCGCACGCCATTGTTCCCCCTGCAAGACCTGGATATTCACGATTTGCACTATAATAATGAGGCCGACTAGGCCAGTGCCCAGAAAAGCCAGCCGGGCCCGTATCAGTATGGAACTTTTAATACGCACCTTTTCGAATAATTAGTTTTTGGACTTTTCCCTTGCCCTCTTCCAGCCCCAGGGGTTTGGCTTTTTCTGCTATTTCGGATTCTTTGCCCGTGTAGGCATCAAATTGTGCTCTCAGTGTTGCATAATCGGCCCGGTGGTTTTCCACTTCGGCTTCCAGGCGGGCGGTTTCGCGCACCATGCGCTCGGCATAGTGTGCATTGGAGATGTATAAAACACCCAATGCGGCCCAAAACAATAAGTAAGGAATATAACGAGTAGGCACATAAGGAGCAGTTGGGCTACTCTCGACCTCCTTATCAAGGCTTATTTTCTTTTTGGGCAGATTGCCAGCGGGGCGGTTCTCGATACGGAATCGATTTTCCATAAGCATTTAGAACAGAAAAAAATCTCTTTTTGTAAAAAACGGATTCATCTGATGAATGAAAACCTAATGCAGCGACTATTTTAGTAATAATTCCACAAAAGTAAAAGGAAATCTTCATAATTTTCTGGAAAATAGGCATCAAAGCCCTCCTCTCCGCTTGCCCCTGCCTCCGCCTAAATGGCAATTTTTTTGGGGCTTTTCCCTCCCCGTGTGAAAAAGTGATACAAAACCGGCACAATCAGGAGGGTAAGCAAGGTGGAGGTGGTAAGGCCCCCAATGATACACCAGCCCATAGGGGCCCAAAACAGCCCCCCCCGCAAGGTGAGGGGCAAAAGCCCGCCAATGGTGGTGAGTGAGGTCAGTAAAATGGGCACGAAGCGGTGCTCGGTGGCCTTGGTGATGGCCTCGCTTTTTTCCATCCCCTCTTTAAGATACTGATTGATTAAATCAATGAGGATGATGGCATCATTGACCACAATGCCCACCAGGCTGATGGCCCCCAGAAAAGCCGTAAACGAAAAACTGTATCCACTCAAAAAAAGGCCCCAAATAGCCCCAATAAAAGAAAGCGGAATGGAAGTGAAAATAATGAAAGGCTGCAAAAAGGAACGAAATTGCAAGACCAGCACCGAGAAAACCGCCAGCATGGCTATCAGCAAGGACTGAAACAAATCACCGAAAGATTCCATGCGCGATTCTAGCTCCCCCCCCACTTCAAAACCATAACCCGGCGGAAAAGGCAACTTTTTTAGTTCGGCAATGATTTGCTTGGTCGTTTCATCCACATTGATGCCCGCCGCCACATCAGCATTGACGGCAAAGGTGCGGCGCTTGAGGTCGTGGTTGATTTTTTCGGGACCATAGCCAATGATAAGCGGGCCAATTGAGAAAGCGGCACCAGTTGGCCCGTCCGGGCCGGCACATAGATTTGTGCTACATCCGAAGGGCGCACAAAATTATCCGGGCGTTGCATCTGCACATACAAATCATATAGCTGGCGCTGGCCATCGCGAAACTCCGAAACCGAAGTGCCCGAAACGGCAATGCGCACATTTTGGGCAATTTCGGCCAGGGGGACGGCCAGATTGGCCGCCGCCAGTTCGTCCACTTCCAGTTGCAGTTTGTTTTTAAATTTTTTGAGCGGATTGTAAATATTGACCGTGCCGGGCATTTTCCGAATGACCTGCTCCACCTTTGCGGCCCATTTCTTTACTTCGCGCAAATCTCCTCCATAAAGTTTAATGGAAATTTGGGCATCGAGGGGAGGCCCCAGGAGGGCTTCTTTGAGTTCTATATCGGCCTGCGAATACATTGCAAAACTTTGACGAAGGCCCTGAATCATATGGTCGCGCTCCTGAAAAGGAATATCTTTCAAAAAAACCATCACCTGAGCGGCGAAGGTCTGTTTTTCGGTTCTTCGGATGACATTGATGACCCTCGGATTGCCATAGCCTGTATTGCTAAGATAATAATCAATGCCGGGTTGCTGGTCTAAAAGTGCTTCAACAAAGCGCACAGCCCGGTCAGTTTCCTCCAAGATTGTGCCCTGGGGAGCCGTGATATTAATGGCAAAAACGGGGGCATCGTCGCGCGGAAAAAAGCTAAGCCCTATGAGCGGAATCAAGGCGGCTGAAACCGCCAAAGCCAAGAAAGCCAGGCCTAAGGTAAGCCAGCGGTGGCTCAAGACCCAAGCCAGCATTGCTCGATACGTCGTCCTGATGAAGTAGGCAATCCCAAGCTGAATCCAAGATTCTCTTTGCTTTTCGGTGGGCTGCAAGATTCGGCTACTCAAGAAGGGGGTGAAGGTAAGGGCCACCAGCAAGGACGCTACCAGGGTATAAATCAAGGTAAGTGGCATACTTTTGATATACTCGCCCGGCAGGCTCTTGATGTTGAGCAAGGGCAAAAAGGCCAGCACCGTCGTAATGGTAGAACTGGTAATGGACCAGCCCACCTGCTCAACGGCGCGAAGGGCCGCTTCTGTACGCGAAAAGCCTTCTTTGATGAACTGGTACACGTTTTCTACCACTACAATGGCATTGTCCACCAACAAACCCAGGGCAATGATAAGCCCGGCAATAGACATAAACTGCAGGCCAAAATCGGATAAATCGGCCAAAATCAAACCCAGCAAGAAAGACAAAGGAATGGCCACCATCACCAGAAAAGAGGCCCGCAAATCAAAAAAAGCAGGATAAAAACCCCCACGACCAAAATGCCCTGCCAGAGATTGCCAAAAAGCAAATCTACTTTATTGTTGATGCTCACCGATTGGTCAAAGACCGTTTTGAGGGTGATATCGGCGGGCAATTGGGCACGAAACCGGGCCACGACAGCTTTGACTGCCTCAATGGTAGGCAAGGCATTGACATCTTCTTTGGGATAGATGCTCAGGAAAACGGCTTTTTGGCCAAAAGCACGGGCAATGTATTCGGGGTCTTGATAGCGAAAATATACCTCGGCTACATCGCGCACATACACCGGCTGGTTTTGTACGGATTTGAGAATGGTATAGTTGATTTCCTCCAGGCTCCGGTATGCATGGGTAGATTGCAGATTGAAGGCTTGCTGGCCCAGGCGCACACTCCCGGCAGGGATGTTGCGGTTATTGGCCCGGATGATGTCGGCCACCTGACTGGCCGAAAGCCCGTAGCGGGCTAGCTTCTGAAAATCCAGGTCAACTACGAGGCGTTTCTCTACGGTGCCTTCCAGGTCGACCTCTTTGACCCCACGCAGTCGCTCAATTTCTTCTTCCAGGTCTTCGGCCAGGGCTTGCATTCTTTCATAGCCCGCAGTTTTGGATAAAAAAGCCAGTTGCACAATCTGCACATTGCTCACCGAAAACTCGATGCTGCGGATATTGACTCCTTCGGGCAGGCGGCTTTGCACCCGGCTGATTTTTTGCTGCACTTCATTGTTTTTCTCCACCTTGTCTTCGCTGAGGGCAAATTCAATCCGAATAGTGGCAAAGCCATCTCGAATATCCGAGGTCAGCTTGGTGAGGTTGTCTATCTCATAGACCGCTTCCTCGATAGGGTCCACCACCAGGTCTTCCAGGTCTTCGGGCGAAGCCCCGGGATAAGTGATGATGAGATTGACCCCCGGCACTTTTACCTGAGGGCTTTCATAACGGGGCATCGTAAAATAAGAAAGTAATCCCAGTGAGAGCAGCAAAAGGAATACTACTCCGGTAAACTGAGGATTATGAATAGAAATCCGCGAAATCAGCATACTTAGTCAATAGAAAAAAGAGAACAGCCTTCACCAGACCCAAAATGGAGATAATTTTATGGAATCAAAATTTTTTCGATGCCCTCAAGCCCTTTGTCAATGGCAATATTTTGGTCAAAGATTTCGGCAATATGCACCGCCCGGGCCTGGGGCTTCCCCTGGGCATCCGGCACATAGACGGTGGCCTGGCGACGGTCAGTATCTACCAGGGCTTCGGGGGGCACCAGGGCATACTCTCGGGGCAGGCCCGCAAAAATCCTGACCTCCCCAATAAAACCTGGCTTGAGCGACCACCCCTCCGCCGCAAAAGTGATTTCGGCCTCATACAAGCCATTTTGAGGATTGGCCGAAAGCGGAATACGACTCACGACGGCAAGCAAGGGCTGGTCGGGATAAGCCGAAAAATAAATCCGGGCCGAATCACCCAATTTGATTTTGACCGCTTCCCGGTCGGGCAGGCCTACCTTGAAAACATACGCTTCGCCCGCCCCCGAGAGCTTAAACACGGGTTTGCCCGGCGAGGCCAGTTCGCCAGGTTCCATAAATTTATCGAGCACCAAGCCATCATTAGGCGCTAGCAGGTTGAGCTCATTCAAACCCGTTTGGGCCAGGTTGAGATTAGACTGGGCAATCTCCAGGGCGGTTTGTTGTTTTTCCAGTTCCTGAAGCCGGCCTATCTTTTCGGTTTCGTAGAGTTTTTGCAGTCGGGCTACGTCGGCCTGGTAGCGCTGGAAGTTTTCGCGGGCCTGTCGGTATTGCTCTTGGGCCTGGGCGGGGTCCAGGCGGGCCAGTAGCTGGCCTCGGCGCACCCGGTCTCCTTTGCGCGCAAATACCTGGGCCACCAAGCCCCCGGTTTTAAATGATAGGAAAAGCTCATTTTGCAGCTCCAAACGTCCCGAAGCCCGGATTTCTTCACGAAAAGTAGCCCGC
>JAAUUB010000246.1 GCA_012031215.1 Microscillaceae bacterium
TTCTTTTAATCCAAATAAAGTTGCCTTGTTTAAGCAAAAAGACCCCGATTTTTTACTATATTTTTTTAAAGACTTGCCTCCAGGCATAAGCCACACGATGCAGGGAGGGGCAAAGGACTTGGCTTCTTAGCACCCGATGCCAAATAGAAATGTTTTTAGAAAGCCGGCGTTTATTGCCTCAAAAAATGCGGCTAAGGTTCGTCGAGCGATGGATGCCTTTTTTTCGGGAGGTCATAAAAAATCCGCTAATTCCCTCGCTCCTACCCCTGCATCGCGCATTTTTTCAATCGTCAAAAGATTAGCCATATACAAGCCCGGCTCCTTCACTCACCAAAACACCTCACTTCCAGGCCCCGGTCGCGCATCGTTCGAGACTCGGTGTGGCTCACTCCCGCACTTCGAGGCCCCGGTCGCGCATCGTGCGAAACTCGGCATAGCGGCGGTAGATGGCAATGCCAAAGCCCAGCATCACCACCAGGGTGCCTATCCAGAGCACATTGATAAAAGGCTTCTCGAGGGCTTTCATAATGATGTAGTCTTTTTGGGTCGTATTGACGACAAAGCTAAACTGACCAGTTTCGGGATTGATGCGGTTCAGGCCAATGCGCAATCCGAGGGCCGGAATCAGGTCGGGCACGGTGCCTACCTGGCCATCCCGGATAAAAAACACCGGACGGGCTTCGTAGCTGCCTTCCTGGCTCAGGATGCGTACTGTGGCCTGCACGCCCACGTCATTGGCATTGCGGGGCGCGGGGCTTTCGTTGGCGGTCAGGCGCATCACTTCTTCGGCATTGATGGTTTCGCGGGCCTCAAAGATGGCCACGTAGTCGTTCAGGAAAAATGTATCCCGCAGGGCTACCTCGTGTTCCTGGTTTTCGCTCCACTGGCGCGGCTCGGTAGGGTCGGGCACGGACGAGACGTGGGTGTAGATGTCTTTGTTCCAGTGGCGGTAAATGTCGGGGGAGGCCAGCAGCCCGCCCATTTGTGGATTAACCTGGGCCCGGGGATAGAGCGAAAATACCCGGCCCTTTTCATCGCGGTATTCTACCCGGTAATAGGTATTTTCGGGCAAAATATCCAGGGTATCCCCGCGGGCAAAGTATCTTTTTCCGCCGGAGAGAATGTCGCGCCGGGCGATGGCCTGAAAGGGGTCGGCGGCGGGGGCAAGGTCCTCTTTGCTGATGTAGCCAGGAAAGCGGCGGGCTTCTATGTAATCGCCCTTGTAGGTAACCTGATAATCCAGCATCCGGCTAGACTTGTTGAGCCAAAGCAGGAGATTATCTTCGTTTTCGTTGGTCGGGATGTCGGGGTTGGCTTTGGGGTCAAAAAGGAGCAGGCCCGATACATTTTTAGAAACCACCCGCGAGTAGCCCGCCGAGGCCAGGATGCCCAAGAGCATCATCGCCACACCAATATGGGCAATAGCACCACCCGCCAATTTGTAGGTTTTCTTGCGCAAGAGGCGCACCAAAATCGTCAGATTAGCTACAATGGAATAGACCGAGGCCGTAAGCAAGATAATAAACTGCCAGTTGCTCATACCACTCAGGGCAATCAAGCCCGAAGAAATCAGCAGGGTCAGTATAAGAGGCAAGGTGATGGCTTGTAGGAAGCTTTCCCGGTCCATTTTTTTCCACCAAAAAAACTGCCCTGTGCCCGAAAGCAGGGCAATCAATACCCCCGCCCAAAGTTGAAACTTGGTATAATGGGCAATTTGGTCGGCTGGCAAGGCAATCGTAGAAACAAAGCCCAGTCCTTCGGCAATGGCATTAAAAACCGGAATGGACGTAGTCATAATCACCTGAAAGCCCGCCAGGCACAACACAGTAGCCCCAATAAAAATCCAAAACTCCCGGGAATAGGTAGAGACCTCCTGGGCCGCAACCGGGATTTGCCGCCAGCGATACACCATGAGCCCCACCGAGGCAAACACAAAAAACAAGAGGTAGAGCAGCAACTGACCCGAAAGTCCCAAATCGGTAAATGAATGCACCGAGGCATTGCCCAAAATACCGCTGCGGGTCAGGAAGGTAGAATAGAGGATAAGCAGAAAAGTTGTAAGGGATAAAATCATGGCTGCTTTGAGCGCCGCGCTGTTTTTCTTAAAGGCAATCATGGTATGGATAGCGGCCACCAGCACCAGCCAGGGCACATACACGGCATTCTCGACCGGGTCCCAGTTCCAGTAGCCCCCAAAATTGAGGGTTTCGTAGGCCCAATAGCCCCCCATCAAAATCCCGAGGCCCAGCACCGCCCCCGCCACCAAAGCCCAGGGCAAAGCCGGGCGTACCCATTCTTTGAAGTTTTTTTGCCATAAGCCCGCCAGCACATAGGCAAAGGGGATTAGCGTAAGCGCAAAGCCCAGAAACAAGGTGGGCGGGTGAATGACCATCCAGTAGTTTTGCAGAAGCGCGTTGAGGCCCGAGCCGTCTTCGGGCACAAAATTAGGATTGTAGGCCGAAGAGCCGGGCTGAAAAACAGGCAAATGCGGCATGGCATCGCGCAACAAAATGAAAGGGTCGCTCCCGATTTTCACGCCAAGCACCACCACGCCCAGAATCATAGAAAGTAAAAATGCCTGCACCGCCGACACTACGGTCATGACGGAGGCTTCCCAATGACGATTGGTCAGGATAAGAATCCCCCCCAGGCATACGTGCCAGAAAATCCATAACAGAAAGCTTCCTTCTTGCCCTTCCCAAAAACAAGAAATCATATAGTAAACTGGCAAATGATTGGAAGAGTGGTCCCAGGCGTAGTGGTATTCGTAGCGATGATTATAAATGATGTCAAACAAAGCGACAATCACACCCAAAACCGCCAAGCCATATACCCCAAAGGTCAGCCGGGCAAAACGCCGCCAGCTATGCGCCCTTTCGGCATCTTGGTTTTGGTAAACAGCCGCCCGAAAATAGCTAATGGTATTGAGCAGGGCAAAGACAAAGGCCGTAATCACCAGTGTATGCCCCAGGTTTCCAATC
Organism: Microscillaceae bacterium; assembly: GCA_012031215.1. Classification (GTDB taxonomy): domain Bacteria; phylum Bacteroidota; class Bacteroidia; order Cytophagales; family Microscillaceae; genus JAAUUB01. The sequence continues at coordinate 2,982 of JAAUUB010000246.1, forward strand.
CAGGTGTTCATCATCTTTTTTTATACAATTGACTGGGTCGTGAAGCCCCAAAATCTTTAGTTTAAAGCAAAATTACCCTATTTTACAATGAAATCATAAGCCTCTGTGAGCAAGATTTGTTTGGTGCATAAATGGCAAATTAAGCGATACGTGGCAAGCGAAGTCATTTTATCCGAAAAGTAATTCTTTGTATTCAAAGACAGGTATAATTTTAATAAAATTGAAAAATGTTGGAAAGACAAAAAAGCATCAGCAAAAGACTGAGCCTCGCCTTACGCCATCGCCCAGCACTCTTGGGCATCACCCTGGATGCGCAGGGCTGGACCGACCTGCCCTTGCTTTTGAAGCAATTCCGCGAAACATTTTTTCCCATCACGGAGGCCGAGCTGCAGGAAGTGGTGGCAACTAATCCTAAAAACCGCTTCGAAATCAGCACGGATGGGCAACAAATCCGGGCACGCCAAGGGCATTCGGTGGCAGTGCAACTGGATTATAGCCCCCAAATGCCCCCAGAATGGCTCTATCATGGCACCGCCCGTCAACACCTGCCTTCCATTCGGCAAGCCGGCCTCTTGAAGCAGGCCCGCCACCATGTGCATCTTTCTGGCGATAAGGAAACGGCCCTGACAGTTGGGCAGAGACACGGTTCGCCCGTCGTGCTTTTGGTGAAGGCCCAGGCGCTTTATCAGGCCGACGTACCCTTCTACCTCACGGGCAATGGCGTATGGCTGGTGGAGGCCGTTCCGCCGGATTTTCTGATTTTTCCTGAGGAAGATTAAGTTCGGCGGGCCGCTTTTCGGCGGCGCAGTTCCCTTTGCAAAAGCGAAAACTCCCGGCTGCTCTGTCCGGCCACCGAAGTATTTTCGGCGGCGCGGCGCATCAGATAAGGCATGACGGCTTCTACGGGGCCATAAGGCACATATTTGGCCACATTGAAGCCCGCGTGGGCTAAATTATACGAAATATGGTCGCTCATGCCGTAGAGTTGGGCAAAGTAGATGTCCGGGTGTTGGGGGGCCAGGTCTTGTTGTTGCATCCATTCGGCCAGTAGCTGCGAGCTGGCTTCATTGTGGGTGCCGGCGCAAAAACTAATCCGGGGGTGCTGCTGCAGGCAGAAACGCAGGGCCTCGTCATAATCCCGGTCGGTGGCGGCTTTGTTAGGCTGAATAGGGTCGGGATAATCCATTTTCTCGGCCCTTTCGCGTTCTTTTTCCATATAAGCTCCCCGCACCAGCTTGGCTCCCAGCCGATAGCCTTCGGATTGGGCCTCAGCATAGGCCTGGCGTAGATTTTCCAGGGCGGCCCGGGTGTAGAGTTGATAGGTGTTATAGACGATGGCTTTTTCACGGTTGAAGCGGCGCATCATGGCATAGGCCACCGCATCAATGCTTTGCTGAATCCAGGTTTCTTCCGCATCTATAAAAATCCGTACATCGTGGGTATAGGCCCATTGGCAGATGTCTTCCACCCTTTCAAAGGCTTTTTGCCAGGCTTTTTCTTCTTCCTGAGTGAGGACCTGAGCACTTTGCCGTTTGGCCATAAGGTCAAAAGATGCCAGACCTGTCATTTTAAATACACAAAAAGGGTACTCTTTGGGTTTTCCGGCGGCTTTGCTGATGGTGCGTTTGATTTCCTGGGCGGCCTTCTCGAACCCTTCCTCCGATTTCTCCCCCTCCACCGAATAATCCAGAATGGCTCCGATGCCGTATTGTTGCAATTGAGCCACCACCGGTCGGCAGTCCTCAATGGTTTCTCCCCCGCAAAAGTGAGCAAATACCGTGGGCTTCACCAGCCAGCGCACAGGCAGGCGCAGGCGCAAAGCCAGTTTCAGGCTGGCCGTTCCCAGGCCCACCAGCCAGGGGCGATTGATGATACCAAAAAGGCGATAAGCCCAACGCAATTGAGCATCACTTTTGGCCGAAAAGGCAATAGAAGTATCTTCAAAAGATACTTGACGGAGAAGTTGGTTTGTCATAAACAACCTATAATTTTAGCTGGCAAATTTAGGCATTTTTCAAGATTAACGAAAGAATATTTGCCTGATTTGAGAAATCATCGGGAAACTTCATGTTCCGCGAGAATGCAATACAACTCCGAAAGAATCATCGCTGTTGCCCCCCAGACTACTTTGCCGCCCAGGTCAAAGCAGGGCACTTCGGCCCGCATATACCGCGCCGTGATTTCGCGCACGGTGCGGGGGTTTCGGTCAATAAAGTCGTGCAAGTCAACGGTCAGCATTTCTGCCACTTCATATACAGAAGGGGAAAAAACCGGCTTTTCGGGCAGGATGGCGATGGCAGGAAACACCAAAAAATTGCTGGGGGGAATATACAAATGGCTCAACTGCCCCAGTACCTGGCTTCTTAATACCCGCACCCCCAGTTCTTCCCAGGTTTCGCGCAGAGCAGTTTCAATGAGGTCTTCATCTTCTTCATCTTTTTTGCCGCCGGGCAGGGCCACTTGCCCACTGTGTACGCCGGAGTTTTCGGGGCGGACAATCATCGGAAAGTGCAGGCGGTCTCCCTCAGGATAGAGGAGTAAAAGCACACTGCTCACTTTCGTTTGGGCATTGGGTTGGTACTTTTCCGCCATTTCCCGGCGTTGCATAGGGGCCATTTGCCAGTGGGCCTCAGGGCCAGGCAGAGGGGCTTCCAGCTTTTGCTGTAAGTGGGAAATCAAGGTATCGTGAGCCGTTGTGCGGACCATTAGGTTGTATTTTTATTCTAACTAAGCTTAACTAATCCGTAGGGCTTTTGGATTTAAGATTGAATTATTTTTTTAGATTTGAATGCAAAAAGATAAACTCATTGTAACTACACAAGAAAATGCAGCCTTTTCACAAGAGGCAGCAAAGCAGTGAAGAAATGGCGTGCCTAATGTCCGTTTTTTCGCGTTTTTCGTTCATTAAAAAAAAACTTACACCTAATTTTTCTCAAAATGCTTCATTCCTACCTTACTTATCTCCGCTTTCTGACAAAAGGCCTTCACTTGCTTGGGGCTATTTTTTGGTGTTTTGTTGGCGGTCCGCTTTTTGCACAAGATGAGCCCCGGCTGGTCATTGATACCCAAGGCCACGCTTCCACCGTAGGCACAATACTTTTCACACCGGATGGCAAAACCTTGATTTCGGTTTCAGAAGACAAAACCATTCGCTTTTGGGATGTGCGCACGGGGGAATTGAAAAAAACCCTGCGCGGCCAGGTTGGGGAAGGGCCGGAAGGAAAAATCTATGCGGTTGCTATTTCGCCCGATGGCCAAACCCTGGCTGTAGGCGGCTACCTTTCTTTTAATAACGATGCCGAATATGGCCGCATCCGCCTCATTGACCTCAATACGGGCCATCAGAAGAGCATCCTCACCGGCCACAAC
>JAAUUB010000033.1 GCA_012031215.1 Microscillaceae bacterium
TTCAGGCCCGTGATTTTATCTTCCTGGAGAGACTTGGCCGTCAGGAAAAGGATGGGGATTTGCTCATTTTTTTCACGAATGAGCCTGGCCAGTTGGAAGCCGTCCATTTTTGGGAGCATCACATCCAGGACGCAAAGGTCAAATTTTTCTTTTTGGAAAGCCTTCCAGCCTTCCTGCCCATCTTCGCAAAGTTTTACTTCGTAGCCTTGCAGCTCGAGGCTGTCGCGGGTAACCAGTCCCAGGCTGAGGTCATCCTCAACAAAAAGAATCCGGCTTTTTTTATCTTCCATTTTCTATTCCAGCTATAATGTCAAAAAGCTTTTTGAGCAAGTATATCAAAACTACAGGCATTAAGCCGGGCTGGTTTCGGCCACCGCCCGGGGCGAAGTTTGTACTTGTGCAAGGCGGGGCATTTCAATCGAGAAAGTACTGCCTTTGCCCAGGGCACTATTGAGCGAAATTTTCCAGCCATGGGCCCGGACAATAATCCAGACATAGTTGAGGCCAAGACCAAAGCCTTTGACATCGTGGCGGTTGCCCGTAGGCACGCGGTAAAAACGCTCAAATATCCGGCCTTGGTGGGCCTTGTCTATCCCGATGCCATTGTCCTGCACACTGATTATCAATTTTTTGGCTGACTGGCGCAGCCGCACCACTATTTCGGGTTGTGTGGCGACATACTTGGTGGCATTATCCATCAGGTTATAGATGATATTGGTCAGGTGCACTTTATCGGCCCAAACACCGACCTCTTCTTCGGGCAGGTCGCAAGTAATTTGGGCTTCGGAATTTTTGAGGCGAAAATGCGCAACCGCATCCCGGACAATAGCGGGCAGGGCAACTACTTCCTGATTGAGGCGCATCCGGCCCTTGTCCATTACGGCCATTTGCAATACTTTTTCTATTTGGTCTTTCAGCCGTATGTTTTGGGTTTTGATAATTTGGGCATATTGACGGATTTTTTCGGGCTGGGCGGCAATTTTAGGATTGCAAACCAAATCGGCCGAAACGGCAATAGTAGAGATGGGTGTTTTAAACTCGTGGGTCATATTGTTGATAAAATCACGCTGGATTTCGGAAAGCCGCTTTTGCTTCAGAATGACCCAGAGCGTATAGGCAAAAAAGACCACAACAGTAAGTAAGATAAAAGAAGAAAAGAGCCAAATGTCCATTTGCCCCGCCAGATAAGTAGATTTATTGGGAAAGCGCACCCCGAAGTAATATACAAATTCATCATACTTGGGCAGATTGGTGGCGAGGGCCTTTTTTCATTGAGTTGGCGATGGCTCACATAATTGCCATACACCATTTTATCGCTTGAGCAGTCATAAATGCCATATTCATAATCGAGCAGCAAATCGCGTCTGCCAAATTCTTCTTCCAGATAGTGTTCCAGAATATTGGCATCAATGACATCATTGACATTGACCACAAAATAATCGGAGGTGAGTTGGTTAACCGGGTTGGGATTGACCAGGCTGGCATTGAGTTTGGAGATGCGCTCAGCCACATTCTTGAGGGCAATAAATACGGTTTGGTTAAACTGCTTTTCTTTTATATCGAAAGCCTTTCTTACCCAATAGGCCTGGGTGATGATGATACCGATGATGCTTACCGTAGCCAGGGCGATTACCCAGCGAATGGTGGTATTGCGCATAATGACTGAGATTGTCGGGGTGTCTTGATGTTAGTTTTACCCCCCGACTGGCAAAAAAGTTCAAAGAGCCATAAAAAATTGTTTATGCGTTTGGGTTTTGTTTTTTGGGGATATTGGAAGCTGCCGGGGAATGGTGAGGCAATAAAACCGAAAAACTTGCCCCTTCTTCAATCTGGCTTTCTACGAATATTTTGCCGCCCAGGGCCTCCACCTGGGTTTTGACTAGGTATAGCCCCAGGCCTTTGCCTTCTATATGGGCGTGAAATCGGCGGTAGGGCCGAAAAACATCTTGTCCGTATAGAGCCAGGTCTATGCCAAGACCATTGTCCTGTATGAGGAGCAAGACCTCCCCGGAAGGGCGCAGAGATGTTTGAATGTCAATGCGCAGGCGACGGGAGGGGGAGCGATACTTGAGGGCATTGCTGATTAGATTATAAAGAATACTCTCCACATAATTCTCGATACTGATTATTTCGGGCACTTCTTCTACCCGGAGCCGAATTAGGGCCTGAACGTCTTCCAACTGAGGCTTCAGGACAGTTTGAATTCTTTCTACCAGGCTGGGGATGTTGACCAGCGTTCGGGCTTCATAAATGCCTTTGCCAATATCGATGAGCTGGTTTAGGTCTCGGATGACCTTGTCGAGGTTTTCGGCCACTTTTTGCAGGGCTTCTATAAAGGGGCGGTTTTTTTCATTTACCAGGTTTTCTATTTCCAGCACCTGCACCAGGCCAATGATGCGGGCAACCGGGGCACGTACATTATGCGCCACCGTGAAGGCAAATTGCTCCAGGCGGCCGTTTTTTTCAATCAATTCCTGGTTGATTTGCGTGATTTCTTCCGTGCGTTGGTTTACTTTATGGTCGAGGGCTTTGGTGAGCACCTCGAGGGCTTCATTTTTTTCCGCTACCAGGGCAAATGCTTGTTTGACTTGCTGGTTGTGGGCCTCGATATCTTCTTGTTGCTGGTTGAGTTTTTCGGTATAAGCCCTCAGTTCTTCATTTTGGGAGATGATTTCTTCATTTTGTGCCGATATTTCTTCATTTTGCCGGTTGATTTCCTCATTTCGCAGATAGAGGGTTTGATTTTTTTCTTCCAATTGACACTCATAGTGCTGAACCAAGCTTCTAAACTGCCAGATGCTGGCGATGATAAAAAGCCAAATCAGGATTTGTACTATTTTTTGAGAAATAAAAACCTGATTTATCAAAGCCATTTGCTCGGCTTGTGCGTAGTAATGATGAAAAAAAATATCGTAGCTCAGATAAAGCCCCCCCAAGAGGCCCAGGTTTAGTAATAAAAAGGCGCGCTCCTTGCGAAAATCCAACACCAAGAGACTGATGACGGTCAAAATCAGATAGATGTATCCAAAAGAAACATAGTCGGCTACTTGGTCGGCCCGCCCCAGCCATAGCGGAAAATGCGCCATCAAGAGGTAAATATAAGCCGTCATTCGCCGCCCCCAGGTGGTTTTTCCCCGATAATTAAGGTATAATACCCCCACTGCCATCACTACACTGAGGCCCGAAGACCAGATGTAAAAGCCCATCTGCCCGCTTATGATTTCAAAACCGAAACGCAAGCCCGACACCAGCACAAGCAAAAGGTTAAGCCGATTGCAGAAAACGATGTTGCGTCGGGTGGTATAGGAATGAGCCGCACTTGAAAGGCCAAAATCTGAAACCAATTGCCAATAGCTTCGTAACACGTTCATTGTGGAACTGAGATTACAAGAAAAAAAGGTGGTGGATAAATGATAATTTCAGACTAAGAGCCATTCATTTGCAAACAAAGTTAGCGGAATTAAAAAAGATTTGCGGCGGTTTTTTTGTGCTCCTGCAAAAATACCCGGCTGTTGGGGCTGGGTCATCCCTTGATCTGCGGGTTTTTGGGAATCAATGATATATTTTCAGGGTTTTTGGCAAAATATCCCCCGACTGCAAGATTTCACACCGAATTAAAACCAAATATTTTTGTTTTGGCACATTTTTTCGTCATATTTAGGCATCGAAACGCGAGCCTGGCAAGCGACTGATTTTTTTCTTTTGAACCTAAAAATATGCGCCGAGCATTGCAAAAATATCGCTCCCGCCTTCAGTTATACTCTTTGACACTTATCCTGCTGGCCGCCGGGCTAGGGCTGATGTTTTTTGTGCATAGCCAAAGACTGGAAGCCTATCAGGCCTATCAAAAGCAATTCAACCAACTGCTACGGCAAATAGACCTCATCCACCAACACGAACAAGCTTTCTTGGGCCAAGGCTCTCAGGATGCCCGCTACCTCAAAACGGGCGAAAGCAAATCGCTAGACCTCTTTGCCCGAAGTTATCAACGTTGCCTTCAACACCAAGACGAACTCCTAAATAATTCTCTGGCTTATCGCCTGGGCATCGTAGCTAACCTCTTGGATTTCAAAACCCGCTTACAAGCCTACCACAAAAGTTTTACTCTTCTCAGCCAAAAAATTAAACTGAGGGGCAATGAACAAGCAGGGCTAATTGGAAAAGTCCAAACGGCTATCCAGGAACTTCACACCATTGATTCGCTTTATCTGGCCTCCGTGCTTACTTTGCGCAAGCACGAAAAAGATTTCTTGCTCAAAAAGGACCTGACCCACATTGAAGCCCTCAAATCGGAAGCCGAACGACTGATATTGAAAAACCAACTCTCTGTCAAGCCAGATGATACCCTGGCCCAGGCCCGAGTTTTAACCATCGTGCAAGGCATCGAGAATTATGTCCATACTATTGAGCGGCTTGTAAAAACTGAAAGATTGATTGGCCTCGATAATCAATCTGGGTTATTGGGGCGGATAAAAAAGGAATATGCCCGTATGAGCCATCAAACCGAGTACCTGGCCCTCTACCTGCCAAGCCAGTTGCAAGGGCTGGCCCAGCAGTCGCGCTCATTGGTCTGGACGGTTTTTTTGGTAGTTTTGCTTATCGCCATCATCCTGTCAGTGCTGGTTTCGTTTATGGAAAGTGCTCCTATTGAGGGCCTTAACCGCATTGCGGCCTCGCTCCGGCTGGGGGTGCGCAACCAAGACCAATTGCTCAATCATCGCAACTTCCGACGCAAAGATGAAATAGGCAGCCTGGCCTACCATTTTCAGTTTGTGATTCAAAATCTCAGAAATGCCCTTTCCCAGGTAAAAGAAAAAGATGCCCGCTTGCAGGAAGTAGCCCAGCAAGATGCCCTTCGCCAATGGCACAGTGAGGGAATGCGTTTGTTTGGGGAGATTTTTCGCAAAAACCACCGCGAACTGGAGCAACAAACCTTTGAAATCATTGCCGAACTTGTCAAATATACCAAAAGTGTGCAGGGAGGGCTGTTTGTGAAGCACGAAAGCCCCGAAGGAATGCCTTTTCTTGAGTTGAGTGCCTGCTATGCCTATGAGCGTAAGAAATATCAGAAAAAACAAATTGCGCTCGGAGAGGGACTGGTAGGCTCGGCCTGGAAAGAAAATCGTACCCTGCTCATTACTGACATTCCCCCTAATTATACCCATATCGCTTCGGTGCTGGGTCGGGCCGAACCTAATACTTTGCTGTTGGTCCCTATTCGGATTGAGGAAGAGGTAAATGGTGTGCTGGAATTGGTTTCTTTTAAGCCTTATCAGCCCCACGAAGTTGAATTTATTGAAAGCCTGGCCAAACGCATTGGGGGCGCACTCATATCGGTTCAGGCCGAAGAAAAAGCCCGCATGCTTATAGAAGCCTCCGAAAATATGGCCCAAGAGGCACAAGCCCGCGAAGCCGAGCTTCAAGAGCAACTCAAAAGCTATCAGTATTGGCTCGAGCAGTTTGAGCAACGCCTCAAAAGTCTTACAGAGAGAACGGATATCTACCAGGCCATTCTCAGCAAGGTCTATCGCGGGGTGATTATCACCAACGAAAAGTTTCGGATTATACTCGTGAATGACTATATTCTCAAGCGTTTTAATTATCGTGAAGAAGACCTGCAAGAAAAACCGCTCGAGGTATTGCTGGAAACTGATTATGACAATATTCTCGACCTGCGCGAACGTAAGTTTAAACTCAATTTTGAATCTTTTGAGCAAAATATTCCCGGAAAAATCATTGACCGCCGGGGCAAAGCCGTAGATATTGAAACCGTTTCGGGCAAGCTGGACATCGAGGAAGGCTTGGTGTATGTATTTCTTCTCAACGAACAAGAACAGGACGGCGGCCTGCGCTCGCAAAGCCCCAATGCAACTGGCACACCGCCTAAGCTCAAAGTGGCCAGTTGAACCCAGGCACTTTCTTAGGCTTCTAATAATTCTAAAAACTCTTCCTCTGTCCAGATTCTAAGTTTTAGATTTTCGGCTTTCTCCCTTTTGGAAGGCCCCATGTTTTCGCCAGCCACCAAAAAATCTAACTTTTTTGAAATAGAACTGACCACCTTGCCCCCGTGGGCTTCAATCATTTGGGTGAGTTCCTCACGGCTCATCCGGGCAAAGACCCCCGAAACCACCACCGTTTTGCCCAACAGTTTCTCACTTTGCCGGGCCACTTTTGCCGGGGCAGCCTGGCTCATTTGCAAACCGGCTTCTTTCAATCGTTCAATCTGCTCTTGCTGAGTGGGGTCGGAAAAAAAGTCTCTCAGGCTTTCGGCGATGCGCTCGCCTATGTCTTCCACCTGGAGGAGTTCCTCCGGGAGGGCCTGGCGAAGACTTTCCAGGCTCAGGAAATGGTCGGCCAGTTTTCGGGCCACGGTTTCGCCCACAAAGCGAATCCCGAGGGCAAACAAGACTCTTGCAAAAGGCTGTTTTTTGGAGGCTTCTATGCCCGAGAGCAGGTTTTGGGCCGATTTTTCGCGTAGCCCTCGCTTGATGATTTCTCCTTTTTTCTCGGAATATGATTCAAATTCAAGCCCCAGGACATCTTCATACCGCAAGGCATAGAGGTCGGCAGGCTGGCGAACCTTGCCCGCTTTCCAGAGCCCTTCAATCATTTCGGCGCCGATAGAGTCTATGTCCATTGCCTTGCGGGACACAAAATGCGCAATGCGCCCCTTCACCTGGGGCGGGCAAAGACTGGTATTAGGGCAGAAATGCTGGGCTTCGCCTTCATTGCGCACCAGCAAAGTGCCACATTCAGGGCAAAGGCTTGGAAAACCACAGGCTGGCTGTGGGCGGGACGCTCATTTTTCTCTACTCCGGTTATTTTGGGAATAATCTCGCCCCCTTTTTCTACAAAAACCCAGTCGCCCTCGTGTAAGTCGAGGCGGACGATTTCATTGGCATTGTGAAGCGAGGCCCTTTTGACGGTCGTGCCCGCAATTAGTACGGGTTCCAAATCGGCTACCGGGGTAATGGCCCCCGTGCGTCCAACCTGAAAAAGTACCTCACGCAGGCGAGTCTTGGCCTGCACCGCCGGATATTTGTAAGCAATGGCCCAGCGGGGGCTTTTGGCCGTAGCCCCCAGTACATTTTGCTGGGTCAGGTCATTGACTTTTATCACCACTCCATCGGTTTCGAGGGGAAGGTGGAAACGACGCGCCTGCCAATCCTGGATATAGGCCTGCACTGCTTCAAGGCGGGGGCATAGCTGGTAAGTAAGCGAAATCGGGAAGCCCCACTGTTCCAGGGCCGCGATAGCCTGGGCATGGCTAGCGAAGGGAAGGCTTTCGCCCAGAACAGAATAAGCGTAAAAATCCAGCTTTCGGCGGGCAACTTCGGCACTGTCTTGTAGTTTTAAAGTGCCCGAAGCCGTATTGCGGGGATTGGCATAGCGTTCTTTGGCTTCGGCTTCACGCTGCACGTTTAATTCTCTAAAAACAGCATTGGACATAAAGACCTCGCCTCGCACCTCAAAGGTTTCGGGCACCCCTTCCCCTTCTACCCGAAGCGGAATCTGGCGAATGGTTTTGGCATTGGCGGTGATGTCGTCGCCCTGCACCCCATCGCCCCGGGTAATGGCCCGCACAAGCAGGCCCTTTTCATAATGCAAGCTCAGAGATACTCCGTCAAACTTTAGCTCACAAAAATAGGCCAGGGTTTCGGGCGATTGCTCGGCTTCCTCCAATAGTTTGCGCAGACGTTTATCAAAATCGAGTAGCTCTTCTGCCGAATAGGTATTGGCCAGAGAAAGCATCGGGTATTGATGGCGAACCGTCTCGAAATTTTTAGTGATGGTTCCTCCCACTCTTTGGCTGGGGGAGTCGGCCATTTTGAATTGCGGAAACTGGGTCTCGAGCCGAATCAGTTCCTCAAGCAATTGGTCAAAGGCAAAATCAGAAATTTCGGAGATGTCTTCCTGGTAATATTTCTGATTGTAATACTCTATTTTTTGGCTCAGTTCGCTTATACGGGCCTGGACTTCCTGGGGCAACATAGGGGTAAGGGATAGATGAACAAGCAAATTTTGGTGTTCAAAATTACTAATTTTTAGGCCCCCTGCCAAGTGCATTTTCCCTTTGTGCCCCACCCCCAAGAAAAGGATTTACTCATTTTTTTCTATAATTTCCCGGCTTACTCTCAACACCTTATCTTCGCCTTTGACAAGGTCTTCAAGCTTTGGTTTTACCCTCACATCAGGTTCTATTCCTCCCGAAGGTTTGTCGTTTGAAAAAGAGCCAATGATGGGTATATCTATCTCAATTTTTGAGTGGGGGAGTCGTAGAAAAAACATGGTTCCTGCATTCAGCCCTTGCTGGCTGCCACCGGTGGTTTCTCCAATGAGGGTGGCCAATTTGTTTTCTTTGGCTATTTCAGCAAAATAAAAAGTAGCAGAACTGTTAGAGCCATTGACTAACAGATAGAGATTACCCTCAAAGGCATTTTTGTAAGGTTGTACTTCGGTAATATTTTCCCCGGTAAATAGAAAATAATCCTTGTTATAGGGCTTTGTCTTTGGACTTAGGTCAAAAAATGTCTTGTCCCAGGTGAATAAATAGGGTTTTAGTTCGGCTGAAATGATATTGTACCTGACTAAATCTTGTCTTTGTGGGATTTTAATCGCTTGGCGGCTCACGTTCTGTCCTATAAAAAATAATACTTCATCTTGTCCGCCCTCGTTCCAGCGAATGTCAATGACCAGGTTCTTCGTTTTGCGGTTTTTAATCTCCTTAAAAGCATTTTTCAGGAACTCAGTCCACTCAAACGAAAGTTGAAACACATCAAAAGTGCCTAATTGCAGATAAGCCGTATTGTTTTCCCAAAATTCCAATTTCCAAAGCTGGTCGGCTTTGGTGATATGATTGGGTTTCTTCTTTATCAAGGCATTTGTTCTTTCGGCTCTGCTGACGGCATTGACTTTCAATTCTTCGGTTTTCTCGCTATCAGGCATTCTTATTTTGACGGTGTATTGCCCATCGACAGGGGGGTATAGCAAAGGAAAATAGCAATCAAACATTTCAAAATAGCCTCCAACACCAAATGTGTTTAGGTCAGCATAGCGCTTGCCATCATTTGCACCGTCCGCCTTTACCAGTTTTGCCGTTTCTTTTAATAAAATTTGGGTGGGGATTCCATCAATGGCGACTATTTCAGTGCCGGGAGGTATCTCCAAGCTTTCAATTACATTTTCTGTGATAAATATTTTATCATCAAATACACGAAAAGTAAAGGGCAATTTGTCTTTTTGGTTAAGCACTACTTCCTGAATGAAAGCAGTTTGGTTATAAAAACTTGGGAAAGTATGCCCGCATTTGATAGCCGAAGTTATTTTAGTAAAATTTAAAAACGCCTCTTGATAGGTAAGCGGTTTTGAAAATATTTCTTCAAAGTGCTTGAAAAGAGAGTCTATTTGGTCTTTCGTATTGTATCGGTAAAGCCCGGGGTGAATTTCCAGGAGGGCTTTTTTAAAAATGCGGAAATCCGCTACCAGTTTTTCGGCACTGAGTTTCGGTAATTTTTTAATGTCAAATGGACTTTGCAAATTCCAGGTATCATTGGTTTGAATTTGCGCATTGTCTATAAGCAAAATTCTGTTTTGTGCTTCCAGTTCCCAAACAAAGGTCTTATCACCATAGACATATTTATATTCTAGAACCTCGATATTCTGAGGAAAACGGAGTTCTCCTTCATAAATACCGTCTTGGTCATCGTCTTGTAACAATGCCGTTTTCTCCCAACTCAAAGGGCTTGCACTTCCCCGAACACCAAAATTTGTGATGTTTTTGAGTGAGGAGGCATCCACTTTGAATTTGACTAAAATGCTTTCCTGGGCTAATCCAACGTAGTAGTTGGCGAATAAAAGCAAGAAAATCAGTGTTTTTTCATTTTTCCGAGATTGATTTTTGTAAAAGGCAAGGTGTTTTTTTCATGTACAGCCTCCAATGTCAAATTAGCAAGAAAAGAAGTGGTAAAGAATTTGACTAATTTTATAGTCCATCGCCAAAGCTGTATCACCCTTTACCACAAGTGTAACCGCCACTTCGTCCTTAGATTGATTTTCAATCCTCAATGCTGTATTGCTCTCGACCTTTAATTTGACTGTTTCATTGGGTTTCACAATTGCGGGCGAGTGCCGTCCGCCGCCAATAGGATATTTCCATACCGTAATATCCGCCTGGGAAATATTTTTCAACTTTACCGAAAAACTCCCGTGTTGGTTGTTGCCCAAAATAAAAGCATCTTGGGGTTTGATGTAGGTGGTGGAGTTTAGACGACGGAAGGGCAGATGCTGACAAGCCGTGAAAAGTGTGCCTAGCATTAACAGCGTGTAAAATAGCTTATTCATAAATAGGTGTTTTTTGAGACCAAAAATATAATTCAAAACTATGGGGAAAGGCAAAGCAAGTCGCCCCAAATAATCATTTGATACCTTTTTGCGAAGGTTCAAATGATAAAATGAGGTATCAAATTTTATAAAATTATGATAATCAATGTCTTGTATCTTAGGCTTTTTTAATGTTTTTCTTGATATATTCTTGTGGCGAAAGAGAAGTATGCTTTTTAAAAGCGCGATTGAAAGTGGTTTTAGAATTGAAGCCGGCATCGAGGGCAATGCCGAGCAAAGTGTGCCGAAGATGTGCGCCTTGTTGCAGGTCTTGGATGACTTTCTGCACCCGGTACTGATTGACAAAATCGTTGAAATTTTGGCCAAATCCCTCATTGATGATACGAGAGAGCGAAGCCGGACTGGTGCTCAAGTGCCGGGCCAGCATACCCAGGCTAAGATTGGGATTGAGATAAGGCTGCTGGGCTTCCATCCACTGGCGCAGGGTTTGTTTTTCGCCTTCGGATATCTCCGGCAAATCTTCATTTTCTTTTGCGGGTGCTTTTTGTGCAGGTTCAAACGCCAAGAGCTGCATTTGCCCCGGATTAGGCTGGCCGTAGGCCTGAATACTGAGGTAATAAATCACAAAACCCAGGAAAAAATAGGCATACCAGGACGTATTATAAGATAAGCCCGCCATCAGCAAGCCTATCAGGTCAAAAATGCCAAAAATCAATACTACCAGGCTGGCGGCAATGAGCAGACGATATAGCCAGGCAAAATCGACTTCATAACCAAAAGAAAATTCTTGACGGGTATAGGGCTGGTATTGTCTTAGCATCCGCAGTGTGTGCCCGGCATAATAGAGAAAAGTGAGATAAGCCAGCCCTTCCATCAAATCGGATTTATCCAGTTCGGCAAAATAACCCCGACAGCCCCCCTGCAAGTCATCCCGTATCGGAAAAGGATAAAACAGCCAAAAATCCAGAAGCAATTTGCCCACAATCAGCCCCAAATAGAGCAAGGGAAGGACAAAGTGCGGCCAATATTTTTTTCCAGCTTAAAATGGGCATTGCTGCTGCTGAGGAAATAAAAATAGAGCAAAGGCCCGATAAGGATAAAATTATTGAAGGGAAAATAAAACATAAAGGTCGTGTAGGCATCCAGGCGATTGTACCAGCCCGCATAGCCCAGCATCCAAAAAGCCACTTTGAGGCTCAGCACCGCCAGGATGCCCGCCAGGAAAAGGTCGCCGGATTGCCGCTGGCGACCATAGCGCCACAAAAGCAGAAGGGCAAAAAGCAGCCCTTGTATGAAGGAAGGCAGCAACAGGGCACTGTAAGCATTAAAGTCAAAAGGCAACATGGGTGCGTATTATTGGAGCTACTGGCAAATGTAGGGGCTTTTTGGTCATTTTGGGAAGGCAGGGTAAATCACAGATTTGTAAGTATTTATCTAAAACCAAATACAAAATCCCTCAAAATATCGCCCAAGAGGTAGATAGCCGCACCAAAACCAAGGCATCTTTTATCCAATAGAAATGCCTTAAAACCGGAGACTTTTCAAAAATTTCAGAAGAAGCAGGAAGCAAACCTATGCACTGGTGCAGGTTTTGAAAAAACAGAAGAGACCCCCATTTCCTTGTGCTAAGCCAGGCTCAGGGCGGGGGCAATCTGGGCATAATGGGCTTGAATTTCTTCGAGGGTGTCGAGCACCTCCGCAAAAGTGTTGGCCTCCACCAGGCGCATCCGAAAGGGCTTAAAGTGGGCAAAGCCACGAAAATAATTGCTGTAATGGGGTCGCATCTCAAAGAGGCCCAGTTTTTCGCCTTTCCAGGTGATGGAGTGGAGCAGGTGTTGTCGGCAAACATTGACGCGCTCGGCCAGGGTTGGGGGCGGAAGACATTCGCCGGTGGCAAAATAGTGCTTGATTTCGCGAAATATCCAGGGGTAGCCAATGGAAGCCCGGCCAATCATAATGCCATCAATGCCGTATTGCTGGCGGTATTGGGCGGCTTTCTGGGGGCTGTCCACATCCCCATTGCCAAAAATGGGAATATGAATAGAAGGATGGCTTCTAACCTCCGCAATGTAGGACCAGTCCGCTTCGCCTTTATACATTTGTTTGCGAGTGCGTCCATGAATGGTAAGGGCCTGGATGCCGACATCCTGTAGCCTTTGAGCCACCTCCAGGATTTTGATGCTGTTTTCGTCCCAGCCCAGGCGGGTCTTTACCGTTACGGGGAGTTGTACCTGTTTGACAATCTCGGCGGTCATTTTTTGCATCTTGGGCAGGTCTTGCAAGATACCGGCTCCGGCTCCTTTGCAGGCTACCTTTTTGACCGGGCAGCCATAGTTGATGTCAATCAGTTCGGGCTGGGCCTGTTCGGCAATGGCGGCAGCCTGGCGCATAGCTTCTATCTCGGCACCAAATATCTGAATTCCGATGGGGCGTTCATAATCGTAGATATCAAGCTTTTGCACACTTTTTTCGGCTTCGCGGATAAGTCCGTCGGCGGCGATAAATTCTGTGTACATCATATCCACCCCATTTTCTTTGCACACGGCCCGGAAGGGGGGGTCGCTCACATCTTCCATCGGGGCGAGCAAAAGCGGAAATTCTCCCAGTTCAATATTGCCTATCTTTACCATCCTCACTTATCTTTGCAAGCTAAAAAAAGCCCAATTGCGAAAATCAGGGCAAAATTACAAAATTTACTGCAAATCCGATGCCCTCTTCGCCTGACCGTGTAACAATAACGACCGGAATAGCCCGTTTGCTGATGCTGGCGGGGTTTTTTCTGATTTTGCTGGCCCTGGCGGGTCTGGTCGCTTCGGCCTGTATAGCATTTTTTTACGGTCTGCCCCTGGCCGAAGTGCCCTCTTTAATGCAACACCCCCCCCGAAATGCGAGCCAGCGCAGCATGCATCTCTGGTTTCAGGCCATTTCGGCTTTTGGGGGCTTTTTGCTGACCAGTTGGCTCTTTATCCGGTGGGTAGAGCGGCCTGCCGGACCGGTGCTTAATGCTTCGGGCTGGCCTCCGGCCCTCGATTTTGTGGTAGTTTCTTTGCTTTTCATTGGGGTGATGCCCCTCAGTTCGGTGCTCATCGCTTGGAATGCCGACCTGGATTTTCCTACTTTTCTGGCGGGCTTCGAGCAGTGGGCTCGGGCAAAAGAGCAGACCCTGGGCGAATTTACCCGGTTTTTGATTCGCTTTGAAGGCCTGGGCGAGCTGGCCCTGGGCTTGCTGGTGATTGCATTTTTGCCTGGCTTGGGCGAAGAGCTGCTTTTTCGGGGGGTTTTGCAACGCAACCTGGGTCTTTGGATGGGGGCGGGCCTGGCGGTTTGGCTGGCGGCGGGCATTTTTAGTGCGATACATTTGCAGTTTTTTGGGTTTGTCCCCGGGTATTTTTGGGGGTCCTGCTGGGCTATGTCTATCTTTGGCGGGGGCATCTGAGCCTGGCGGTTTGGGGCCATACCCTCAACAATGGCTTTACCTTGCTGATGGCTTATGCTTATCAAAAGGGCTTTGTGGATTATAATATCCTGCAAATCAAGGCGATGCCCTGGCCCTGGGTGCTGGCTTCGTTCCTGATTACGGCAGGATGCTTGTTTTACCTCCGGTCTTCGGCCCGGGTTTTAAAAAGAAAATGATGGAAAACTGGAAAAAAATATTTGCCACCAAAATGGCTCATCAGGCCGAAATTGTGAAGGCCGTCTTGGAAGAGCAGGCAATTCTGGCAGTTGTGCTCAACAAAACAGACACGGCCTATCCGGGCATCTTTGAAGGCAGTTTTGAGGTCTATGTATTGCCCGAGTCAGAAGCTGAGGCCTTAAAAATTGTGGCGCATGACATCACCTTCTAAGCCCGAGAAAGCATCCGACAACCTGGTGCTAAGGGCGGTGTATGGCTTTTCGGGCTTTTTTCTGATGCTGGGCGGCATGGTCTGGAACCAATGGTCGTATGGGTTTGTATTTTTGGTCATCTTCTGGCTGTGTTTGCAGGAGTTTTTTCAATTGGTGTTTCCAAAAGAGCAGTTTTTTTTGCGCCGTTTTGGGCTTTTGCTGGGGCTGCTTTTCTATGTTGGGCATTTTTTAGGGAGTAGCCAGCTTGTTTCGCCCCGGTTTTTTTACTGGTATTACCCCCTTTTCAGCCTAAGCTTTGCGGTGTTACTATACCAAAAAAACGCCGTGCAGCCTTTTGCCCAGATTTCTTATCTCTTGCTGGGGCTGGTGTATGTAGGTTTGCCTTTTGGGCTGATGCATTGGGCCGTTTTTGACGAAGCCGGACAGTATCGCTACCAGGTGATTCTGGGCACTTTTTTCCTGATTTGGATTCATGACATTGGCGCTTATTTTGGGCTTTCGCTACGGGCGGCACCCCCTTTTCCCCGCATATCGCCCAGCAAATCCTGGGAGGGCAGTGCAGGCGGGGCTTTGCTCACGCTGGGCATGGCCTTTTTGCTCAATGCCTACCTCCACGACCTGCATCTGGGCCAGTGGCTGGGGCTGGCTGGCATTGTGATAGTGGTGGGCACACACGGCGACTTGGTAGAATCAATGCTTAAAAGGAGTGTCCTGGTCAAAGATTCTTCGCAGGCACTGCCCGGCCACGGCGGATTTTTGGATCGCTTCGATAACTTTTTGCTGAGCGCCCCATTTATCGCCTTATTCTTAAAATTTTTCTAAAAAAATTCCTATCGCTAACGCGCAAAAGATTATTTTTGAATCAAAATTAGAAATGGCATTTGCCTTGATAAGAGTTTATTCACTTTAATAAGTCCACTATGTCCTATATCGAGCCCGCTCCGATAAAAGATAAAGAAAATCCCCTCGACTCCATGATGTCGCGCTTCGATGAAGCGGCCCGGCTACTGGGCATTGACGAGGAAATGTACAACATTCTCAAAATCCCCGCCCGTCAGGTGATTGTGGGCATTCCCATCACCATGGACAGTGGCCGCATCAAGGTTTTTGAAGGCTATCGGGTGATTCATTCCAATATCCTGGGGCCATCCAAAGGGGGCATTCGCTACGACCCTGATGTCAACCTCAATGAGGTCAAAGCCCTGGCCGCCTGGATGACCTGGAAATGTGCGGTAGTGGATATTCCCTATGGGGGTGCCAAAGGCGGGATAGCCTGCAATCCCCGCGAAATGTCGGCGGGCGAGCTAGAGCGCCTCACCCGGGGCTATACCCTGGCCATGCTGGATGTCTTTGGTCCTGACCGCGATATTCCTGCCCCCGATATGGGCACTGGCCCCCGCGAAATGGCCTGGCTCATGGACGAATACTCAAGGGCCAAGGGCATGACCATCAATGCCGTAGTAACGGGTAAGCCACTCGTGCTGGGAGGCTCGCTGGGCCGGATGGAAGCCACCGGGCGCGGGGTGATGGTATGTGCTTTTGCAGGTATGGAAAAGCTCCGCATCAATCCTTATAAAGCTACCTGCGCGGTGCAGGGCTTTGGCAATGTAGGCTCTCACGCGGCCATGCTGCTCCACGAACGCGGGGTCAATGTGGTGGCCGTCAGCGATATGTCGGGGGCTTATTACAATGAAAATGGCATTGACATTGAAGCGGCCCTGCGCCACCTTGATGCCAATAACCGAAGCCTGGAAGGCTTCACCGGCGGAGAGAAAATCCCGCCGGCCTCCTTGCTCACGCTGCCAGTGGACATACTGGTGCCGGCCGCCAAAGAAGATGTGATTGTAGAAGAAAATATGCATAAAATCCAGGCCCGGATGATTGTAGAAGGGGCCAATGGACCTACGGCGGCCGTGGCCGACAAAGTCATCAATGAAAAAGGGATTCTGGCTGTGCCGGATATTTTGGCCAATGCCGGCGGGGTGAGTGTGTCTTACTTTGAATGGGTACAAAATCGACTTGGCTACAAATGGACCTACGAACGCATCCAGCGCCGAAGCGACCGCATTATGCGCGATGCCTTCGAGCGGGTGTACGAAACTTCCCTGCAATACAAAGTATCTATGCGGATTGCGGCTTATATTGTGGCCATTGACAAAGTAGCCCGCACCTATACTTTCCGGGGGGGGTATTAATCCTCAAAATAAGCAATGAAAACAATCTATGCAGAAATACTGACCATAGGAGATGAAATCCTCTATGGTCAGATAATCGATACCAACTCCCAATACCTGAGCCGCGAACTGGATGCCCTCGGCATCAAAGTGCGCCGCAAAAGCGCGGTAGGAGATGAAGAACAGGCCATCCTGAGGGCCCTGGCCGAAGCCGAAAGCCGGGCCGACCTTGTGCTGATGACCGGAGGCTTGGGACCTACCAAAGACGACATCACTAAGAAAACCCTGGCCCAGTATTTTGAAACCGAAATGCGGAGCCACCCCGAAACCCTGGCTTTTATTGTGGATTTTTTTCAAAAAAGGGGCCGCGAAATCAAAGACATTCACCGCCGCCAGGCCCTTATGCCTGCTGCGGCCCAGATACTGCCCAACCGCCTCGGCACGGCCCCGGCCATGTGGTTCGAGAAAAACGGAAAAGTATTTGTCTCTATGCCAGGGGTGCCCCAGGAAATGGAAATCCTGATGCAGGAAGCCGTCATCCCAAAAATCAAAACCTTCTTTCAAACCCCGGTCATCTACCACAAAGTCATCAAGACCTTTGGGGCAGGCGAAACGATGCTCTCCGAACTGATTGAAGACTGGGAAGATCATTTACCGCCCCACATCCGGCTGGCCTACCTGCCTTCCTGGGGGGAGGTCAAGCTTCGCCTCACGGCCACCGGGCCAAGCCGGGCCGAACTGGAAGCCCAGGTAGCCGCCGAGATCGAGAAGGTAATGCCCCGTATTGAAAAATATGTCTATGGCTATGACCAGGACGAACTGGAAGCCAAAGTGGGCGAGTGGCTCCTGGCCCAGGGCAAAACTGTGGCCACCGCCGAGAGTTGCACAGGGGGATTCATAGGCCATCTTTTTACAAAAGTGCCGGGAAGCTCACGTTATTTCACCGGGGGGGTGATTGCCTACAGCAATGAGGTGAAAATGCAACAACTGGGGGTAAAACCCGAAACCCTGGCCCAGCACGGGGCCGTGAGTGAAGAAACGGCCTGCCAAATGGCCGAAGGGGTACGTCAGTTGCTTCAGACTAGCATTGGTGTGGCCAGCACCGGCGTGGCCGGCCCCGAGGGGGGCAGCCCCGAAAAACCCGTTGGTACAGTTTGGATTGCCTATGCGGATGGCCAGCAAACCCAGGCCCGCAAGCTAAGCCTCACCAATGACCGCCTGCTCAATATACGCCTCACTGCTTATATTGTCTTGGATATGATTCGGAAAAGGTTAAGGGAGGCATAAGCAAAGCTGTTTTCTTTTGAATCAAGCGCATAAAAAATCCGATTCCCGAACCGGAAAACGGATTTTTATGAAAGGTAGTGCAGGAAACTACTTCAGTTTTGGCGTTTGCCACCTTTTGAACCGCCCAAATAGCCCGTGGTAAGGTTAAAGAAAATGGATACCCATACCCCCAGCCAGAGCAGGGCTACGCCAATGCGTTCGGCACCCATCAGCAGAAAAGCCCACATCAGCAGGGCCACCACAAACATCGTAATCATACTGCCAATGAAAAAGGTCAGTTTATTGCTTTCAGAATTTGTCATAGGTTTTTGATTTTTATCAGGATTTCATTTTGGAAAGCAAATTAGCCTTTGCAAGACATAAAATCTATGACTTTTCTCAGTTTTGGCCGCAAGCGGGTAAAAATGCCCCGGGTTTTGAAATTTCAGCCCTGCCCTTTATTTTTGACTTACAGATTCGGGGTGTAGCGCAGCCCGGTAGCGCGCTTCGTTCGGGACGAAGAGGTCGTGGGTTCGAATCCCGCCACCCCGACAATCTCGCGGGTCAAGATTTTTATACCCTCCTCTTGCCCTTAAAGCCCCCTTTGCTGGCCATTATTCCCCTTTCCTTCGCTCTCCAGTTTTCAGAAGTCGGCCCGCTCTGAATATATTTTTTCTTGTTTACATCCGTAAAATGCTTCCCTGACTCGCTCTTGTTTTCATTTTCTTTCTCTTCGTTAAATCAAAAGCTGCTTTCATCAACTAAGCTAAACTCGCCCATATTACTGTCTTAACTTGTAGTGTCAGAAAAATTTTTTTTCATTAAAATTAAAAACGTATGTACCGCAATTTGCTATTTGCTTTTATGCTTTGCCTGGGAGGGGGAATGTCTGCTTTGGCCCAAACCGAAGACGATTATTACCAAAAAGCCTGCTGCTCGGGGCTGGGAGATGAAGAGGCCATTAAAGCCTTGGATGAAGGGATAAAAAAATATCCCAAAAGCGCCCTGCTTTATATGGAACGGGCCAATGTAAAAAGCCGCGCCCTCAGTATGACAAACCCCGTGGACAAAAACGGCATGATGGCCGACTACGACAAAGCCGTAAGCCTTGACCCCAACAGCATTGAGGTCTATATGGCCCGGGGCAATGGGCGCGTAAACCTGGCCCAGTACAAAGCGGCCCTGGAGGATTTTGACAAAGCCCTGGCCATCGCCCAGAAAAACCAGAATGTTTTCCAACAAATAGACGTATATAACAACCGCGCTAACGCCAAACGCTTTTTGAATGACTTGCCCGGCGTATATGCTGAATATGAGGCCGTGCTCAAAATAGACAAAGAAGGTGCCCCGGCTACCCGGGCCCTGATGGCCGGAATAAAAACGGAAATGAATGATTTTGCCGGAGCCATCAAAGAGTATTCAACAGCCATTTCGCTTTATGAAAAACTGACAGATTATGATAGTGCCTCGCTTGCCTCTTGCTACGAAAACCGGGGCCTGCTTTACATTGAGCAACTTAAGAAAAAAAGCCGAGGGTTGTGCCGATTTGAAAGCAGCCTTTGCCCTCAAACCCGGAGATGAATATCTGACGGAATTGTTGCAGAAGCATTGTAAGTAAAGCCGAGGGGAGTCTTACTCAGAAAAAAAACCGATGTACTGGCCGCCAGACATCGGTTTTTTTTA
This sequence comes from Microscillaceae bacterium, assembly GCA_012031215.1. GTDB lineage: Bacteria > Bacteroidota > Bacteroidia > Cytophagales > Microscillaceae > JAAUUB01. The sequence continues at coordinate 19,311 of JAAUUB010000033.1, forward strand.
TTGCCTACCATCAATTGTTGGGCTAAGGCGCGCCGTTTTTATACTTTTTGAGCCTTAGGGGGCTACCTCCAAGGTAATGGCGGGGGCTGTGGCCGGCGGCGCAATGTCAAAAGGTGAAGAAGAAGAACTTGGCACCGGCGCATTGGCAAAAAGATACAAAGTGCCGGCTGACACCGCAACCGCATCGCGGAGGATAATCCGAACTTTGGGCAAGTCAGAGGTAGAGCCGTCCGTGCGCTCCTGCACATCCAGCACCTCAAAAGCCACAATACCCAGATTGGCACCCATCAGATTGCCTTTCAGGGGCGAATAATTGATGCTCAGGTCGCTGTCATAGACAATGGCCAGCACCGTTTTGCCTTCCAGCATTTTGAGACCCGTAGCCCGAAGAGGCGTAACATTTGGGATGTCGTCTAGCAAAACTTCCTTGTCATCATCTGGGTTGCCACTGCCCAGGCCCGGGCCTGCTTCCAGATAATTGCGTGCCCCGAGGGTGCTAGGACCAGCATTGCCCCAGGCATTGGGAATGGTTTTGAGGGCAAACCAGCCTTCATCACCTACCTGCCCGGTGTAGAGGGTGAGGGTATCGCCCTGATTGGCCTGGAAATAGGCCAGTGGCTGGCGCAGGCCCACCTCGGCCAGTTGGTCGTTGACCTCATTGGCCGAAAAATCATTGGGTGGATTGCCATTGTCAATGCTGTCTTCGTCAATGAGCAGAAAAACCGGGGCCAATTCGGAGCCCGGTGCAGGCGTGGGGCTTTCATCATTTTTGCAGGTTATCGCCACCAGGGCGGTCAGAAGCAGTAAAAAGCGGGTTTTGAATGTCATTCGGATAAAATGTTTAAGTGATACAATTTGAACGACAGCTTGGTGGGGTATTGTGCCGATGATTCCTTCTTTTTCTTGCCCCCTCCCGGAACCAGTATTCTCAAATTTCCCCAAAGCTTTTTACCTTTGCTCAAAATACCCAATCTTGCCCATGAACCTTCCTAGCCTCGAGACCGCCCAAAAGCTGGGTCTTCTGCCCGAAGAATTTGCGTACATTCAGGAAATTCTGGGCCGCCAGCCCAATTTTACCGAACTGAGCGCCTACGCGGCGATGTGGTCGGAGCATTGCTCGTATAAAAACTCTATTCTTTGGCTCAAAAAATTGCCTAAAAGCTCGCCCCGGATGCTGGCCGAAGCGGGCCAGGAAAATGCGGGGCTGGTGGATATTGGCGGGGGGCTGGCTTGTGCTTTCAAAATAGAATCCCACAATCACCCTTCGGCCCTGGAGCCTTACCAGGGGGCAGCCACGGGCGTTGGGGGTATCAACCGCGATATTTTCACGATGGGGGCCCGGCCCATTGCCCAGATGAACACCCTCCGTTTCGGTGATTTGTCGTTGGCCCGCACCCGTTACTTGCTGCGTGGGGTAGTGAAAGGCATTGGTGATTATGGCAATGCCTTTGGCGTGCCGACGGTGGCCGGGGAATTGTTTTTTGATGAATGTTACAATACCAACCCGCTGGTGAATGCCTTTTCGGCAGGCATTGTAGAGACAGGTAAAATAGCCAGTGCCATTGCTTATGGTGCGGGCAATCCGGTGTTTATTGTGGGCTCAGCCACGGGCAAAGACGGGATTCATGGGGCTGCATTTGCTTCCAAAGACCTCACTGAAAGCTCTATCGACGACCTGCCCGCTGTGCAGGTTGGGGACCCCTTTCAGGAAAAACTCCTCCTGGAAGCAAGCCTGGAAGTAATTGCTTCGGGAGCCGTGGTGGGGATTCAGGACATGGGCGCAGCCGGAATAATCTGTTCTACTTCTGAAATGAGTGCCAAAGGCCAACACGGCATGCGCATCAACCTGGACAAAGTGCCCCTGCGCCAGGCCAATATGCAGGCCTGGGAAATTTTGCTTTCCGAATCCCAGGAGCGCATGCTGGTAGTGGGCCAGAAAGGCCGCGAAGCCGAAATAGAAGCCATCTTTGAAAAATGGGACCTGCACGCCGTCCAAATTGGCGAAGTGATAGAAGGGGGGCGGCTAGAGTTTTTCCAAAATGGAGAACAGGTGGCGGACCTGCCCGCCGAATCCCTCGTCTTGGGTGGAGGGGCCCCTGTTTATACGCGCGAATATCAAGAACCCGCTTATTATCAGACGTTTAAAAAGTTCAACATCGAGGAGGTGCCCCAGCCCGGCCCTGAAGAACTGCCCCAGATAGCCCGCTTTCTGCTGGCGCATCCCAATATTTGCTCGCGGCGCTGGGTCTATGAACAATACGACTCAATGGTGGGCACAGTCAATGCCAACACCAATGCCCCGGCGGATGCGGCGGTGGTCTGGATAAAACCCCCACAAGGGGGGCTGGCTACAAAAGCCCTCGTGATGAGTGTGGATTGCAATGGGCGGCACGTGCACGCCGACCCCGAAATCGGGACCATGATGGCCGTGTGCGAATCGGCTCGCAATGTGGTCTGTGCCGGAGGCGAACCCGTAGCCATCACCAACAATCTTAATTTTGGCAATCCATACAATCCCGAAGTGTATTGGCAGTTTGTGGGGGCTATCCAGGGCATGATTAAAGCCTGCGAAAAACTGGGTACGCCCGTAACCGGAGGCAATGTGAGTTTTTATAACCAGTCTTCTACGGTGGGCAAAGATGGGGGCAATGTGAGCAATGCCGTTTTTCCCACCCCCACGATTGGGATGCTGGGCCTGCTGGATGACCCCGCCCACCGCATGAGCCTCCACTTCAAAGCGGAAGACGATTTTATTTATCTCATTGGTGAAGCCCTCAACGATCTGGCCGGCTCGGAATATCTCTACAGCTATCGCCAAATCAAGGCCTCGCCTCCCCCTGCTTTTGACCTGGACACAGAATACCGCTTGCAGGAAGTGCTCAAAATTCTAATCCGAAATGGCCTGTTGCAATCGGCTCACGACCTGTCGGAAGGGGGCCTTTGGGTGGCCCTGGCCGAAAGTGCGATGCCTCTCTCCCTGGGTTTTCAGGTCAAGAGCTTTCTCAAGCTGCGCCCCGATGCCTTCTGGTTTGGCGAAAATGCCAGCCGGGTGCTGGTCTCGGTGCATCCCCACCAAAAAGAAGCCTTTGAAGATACGATGGAAAAGGCAGATTTTGCTTATGCGCTGTTGGGGCGCGTGGGTGGAGCGGCGATGGGGGTAGATGGCCAGACCTGGCTCACGATTGCCGAAGCCCAAGATCTTTATAACCAGGCTTTGGGTCAGTGGATGGAGGGATAAGCCGAAGGACGCTCGTGTTTGCTAATGGCTCTTTGATAAGGACTTTCCATCACCCAATCAGGGCTTCTGGCAAAAGAAACGTTTGTCGGGCGAGAGGCCTGCCTGACCAGTTGGCTCTTGTAGGCAAGACCCAATGACCAGCAAGTGCGCATTTGTAACCGGGCATCCTTCAAAAACAGTTATGAACATATCCTGTATTTCCCGGCCCTTAGGGAAGGGATTACAAAGGGCCGGGGGCTTCCCGCTACATTTCCAATCCTACGGCTTTGCGGCAATCCACACTGATTTCGGTAGCCTTTTCCAGGGGAATATCACTTTGTTTCATTGGATTAGGGCTTAATTCCATCACTTTTTGCAGATAGCAGTCGCACACCTGGGCCACTTTGGCTTCGTCGTAGCCTTTGTAAGTGGCCTTGCAGTTTCTCACCGCACTTTCCTTGTCGGCATCTGTCCATTGGCTGTCCGAAGATGGTTTATCTGAGGTTTTGGTTTCACTTTCGCCCCCACCGCAGGCCAGCAACAGCAGGCACAGACTGCTTGAAAAAAGAAGGTTTTTGAAGATTGTCATACTTAATTAGGGTTTGAAGGGAAAAATAAAAGGTTTTTTTGAATCAATTATCCGAAAACATACGCCAATTTAAGATAAAACCCAGAACTAGACAAAAACAGCCCGTTTAAAACCGACCCACCGCAAAATAAAAAAAAGCCCGGCCTAATCGGGTAGGCCGGACTTTCTGAATTGATGATGTTGGTGAGAAGTTTATTAAGCCAGGCCTGCTTTGGCCTTGATTTCGTCCACTACCTCTGGATTGAGCAGGGTGCTGGTATCGCCAAGATTAGACACATCGCCCTCGGCTACTTTCCGCAGAATACGGCGCATGATTTTGCCCGAGCGGGTTTTGGGCAGGCCACTCACAATCTGGATTTTATCCGGTTTGGCAATGGGGCCAATGATTTTGCTGACCGTGAGGATGATTTCCTGCTTGAGCTCGTCTTCGGTATCGGTCATATTGGCATTGCTTTCCGCAATGACATAGGCATAGATGCCCTGCCCTTTGATATCGTGCGGATAGCCTACTACGGCTGATTCAATCACCAGGGGGTGCTCATTGATGGCATTTTCAACTTCGGCAGTTCCCAGGCGGTGGCCCGATACATTGATTACATCGTCCACCCGGCCCAGAATACGGTAGTAGCCGTCTTCGTCGCGCTTCACGCCGTCGCCGGTGAAATACAAACCGGGATAGTTGCCAAAATAGGTATTGCGACAGCGCTCGTGGTCGCCGTAGGTGGTGCGAATCATAGAGGGCCAGGGAAACTTAATGCAAAGATTGCCTTCCACACTATTGCCTTTCAGTTCGCGGCCTTCATTGTCCACGATCAGGGGCTGCACGCCGGGCAGGGGTAGGGTGGCATAAGAGGGCTTGGTGGGGGTGATGCCGGGCAGCGGCGAAATGAGAATGCCGCCGGTTTCGGTTTGCCACCAGGTATCTACAATGGGGCATTTGCCTTTGCCGATGTGGTCGTGGTACCAGTGCCAGGCTTCTTCATTGATGGGCTCTCCAACAGAGCCGAGCACTTTGAGGGAGCTAAGCTGGTATTTTTGCACTACCTCTAGCCCAAAAGCCTGCAGGGCACGAATGGCCGTGGGGGCGGTATAAAACTGATTGACCTGGTGCTTGTCCACCACTTCCCAAAAGCGACCCGCATCCGGGTAGGTAGGCACACCTTCAAACATGAGGGTGGTGGCTCCCGATATCAATGGCCCATACACAATGTAGGAGTGCCCCGTAATCCAGCCTACATCGGCTGTACACCAGAAAATGTCGCCGGGGTTGTAGTGAAATACGTTCTGAAAGGTATAAGTTGTATAGACCATGTAGCCGCCGCAGCTATGCACCACCCCTTTTGGTTTGCCAGTTGAGCCAGAGGTATAGAGGATAAAGAGCATATCTTCCGAATCCATTTCTTCCGCCTTATTTTCGGTAGAAACGCCCTCGATGGCTTCGTGCCACCAGAGGTCGAGGCCTTCCTGCATCGTTACGGGGATGCCTGTTCTTTGCAAGACTATCACTTTCTCGATGGTAGAGGTTTTGGCGACGGCTTCATCCACAACGGATTTTACATCAATGCTCTTGGCCCCGCGGAAATTGCCATCGGAAGTCAGCACCATTTTGGCCTGGCAGTCCTCGATGCGGTCGGCCAGGGCGCTGGAAGAAAAACCAGCAAAAACCACCGAATGCACAGCTCCCACCCGGGCACAGGCCAGCATGGCTACGGCCGCTTCGGGCACCATAGGCATGTAGATAATTACCCGGTCGCCTTTTTGGATACCCTGGGCTTTGAGCACATTGGAAAACTGACACACCTTTTCGTATAATTCGCGGTAGGTGATGTGTTGCGGGCTTTCTTTGGGGTCGTTGGGTTCAAAGATGATGGCCGTTTTGTCGGCGTGGGTAAAGAGGTTACGCTCAAAAATGTTTTCGGTAATGTTGAATTTGGCATTGAGAAACCATTTTATATTGGGTTCTTCAAAGTTCCATTCCAAGACTTTATCCCATTTTTTGCGCCAGTAGAATTGGTCCGCAATTTCGGCCCAGAAGCCTTCGGGGTCGTTCACACTTTTTTGATATTCGTGGATGTAACCTCCTAAGCTATTGATTTTCAAAGCCATATTTTTGATTTTTTAAGAGTGAGATGATGAATTAGGTTTTCTTGAATAGGACAAATTACCGATGGATTTGTATCCTGAAAATGATAATTGTCATAAATATCGAAGATAGATGATAAATTTTACCACCTATCTTCGAGCTACCGGTGCAGACCGGGACTTTTTGTCAAGGCTTTTTAGTGGGCCACGGCCTCACCTGCCCCCCGGGGGAAGCGAATGCTTTCCACCAATTCCTGCACATTGGCCGGGGGTGGGGGCGTAATCGCAGAAACCGTCAGTGCTACCACCAAATTGACCAGCATGCCGATGGTACCAATGCCTTCGGGCGAAATGCCAAAGAGCCAGTTATCTTTCATGTTGAAAGCAGGGTCCACCAAGAATTTGAAGTACACGATATAAGCAAAGGTGAAAACCAAACCAGCTACCATCCCGGCGATGGCCCCCTGGCTGTTCATACGCTTGTAGAAAATACCTAGGACGATGGCTGGGAAGAAGGAGGCCGCCGCCAGGCCAAAGGCAAAGGCCACTACTTGCGCCACAAAGCCGGGAGGATAAATGCCAAACAGACCGGCCACAATCACGGCCACGGCCGCAGCAATCCGGGCCCACATCAGTTCCCCTTTTTCCGAGATATTCGGGTTGATTTGCATCTTTATCAAATCGTGGGCAATGGAAGTAGAAATCACCAGCAAAAGACCCGCCGCCGTAGAAAGGGCTGCCGCCAGACCACCTGCGGCTACCAGGGCAATGACCCAACTGGGCAAGCCCGCAATTTCGGGGTTGGCCAATACCATGATGTCTTGGTCTATGAAAAGCTCATTAGTGCCAGCGCCCGCTTTGTTTTCCATCATGCGCTGGCCTGATTCGCCTTTGGCCTTGCCAAACTTGGGCTTCTCATCTTTTTTCTCAAAAATGGTTCCCCCTTCTTTGCCGCCTGTATAGGTAATCTTGCCATCGTTGTTTTTGTCCATCCAGGCAATCAGGCCGGTATCTTCCCATTTCTTAAACCAGGAAGGCAATGATTTATATTCTTTTTGGCTTACCGTAGTGATAAGGTTGGTACGAGCAAAAGCCGCAATGGCCGGGGCCGTAGTATAGAGGATGGCAATAAAAATCAAAGCCCAACCAGCGGAATAACGGGCATCTTTTACACGCGGCACGGTAAAGAAACGCACAATTACGTGGGGCAAACCCGCCGTACCTACCATCAGGGCGGCGGTGATACAAAATACATCAATCATAGATTTTGACCCACTGGTATAGGCCGCAAAACCCAGCTCGGCATGCAGCCCGTCTAGTTTATCCAGCAAAGGAGTACCGTCTGGGGTAGCACCTAAAAAGCCCAATTGCGGAATAGGGTTGCCCGTGATGGTCAGCGAGATAAAAATGGCCGGCACCATATAAGCAAAAATCAGCACGCAGTACTGAGCCACCTGGGTATAGGTGATGCCCTTCATTCCTCCCAATACGGCGTAGAAAAACACGATACACATCCCCAAGACTACCCCCAGGTTGATGTCCACCTCCAGGAAGCGGGAAAATACCACCCCAACCCCGCGCATTTGCCCGGCTACATACGTAAAAGACACAAAGAGGGCACAAATCACCGCCACGGTGCGGGCAGTATTGGAGTAATAGCGGTCGCCGATGAAATCTGGCACCGTAAACTTACCAAACTTGCGCAGATAGGGCGCCAGCAGCAGGGCCAGTAATACATACCCCCCGGTCCAGCCCATTAGATACACCGAGCCGTCGTAGCCCATAAAAGAAATCAAGCCCGCCATAGAGATAAACGAAGCCGCCGACATCCAGTCCGCCGCCGTGGCCATTCCATTGGCAATCGGAGGCACCCCGCCCCCGGCCACGTAAAATTCTTTGGTAGAACCGGCCCGGCTCCAGATGGCAATGCCGATGTAGAGGGCAAAAGACCCTCCCACGATGATATAAGTCCAGGTTTGTACGTCCATTGTCTTGTAAGATTAAGCGTTTTTTGTTTTAATGAGATTATTTTTCGTCCACGTCAAATTTCTTGTCCAACTTGTTCATCAGATAAACATAGACAAAAATCAGGATTACGAAAATGTAAACAGAACCCTGCTGGGCAAACCAGAAGCCGAGTTTTACCCCGCCAATCTTAACGGTATTGAGCTGGTCGGCCAGCAGAATGCCAAAGCCAAACGAAACCAAAAACCAGATAAAAAGAAGCACAAAGAGATACAGCACATTGGTTTTCCAATACTGTTGCATTTTGTTTTGATTCAATTCCATAATGAGTAAGCGTTTATTGTGAAGGTTTAGAAATAAAGCATCGTTTGAAGAATGAGTTCGCCCGCGGATTTCTTGTCAGGATTCAGGCGATTATCGGCCCCATAGACCGGGCGCTGTTGGTATTGTATCGTTACCTTAGAGTGGTGGCCCTCGAGGTGAAGGTTGGCCCCAATGTCAAACTGAGTAGAGCTTTCCTGCAAGCCTTCGAAATCTTTGAAGGTAAAAGCGGCAAAGGGCTGCAAGCGGCCTATCTTGCCCAAAGTGCCTTTGGGAAGCAAAAAGCCCGCCTGGGTATAGAAAATAGTGCCTGTTCCGATGGTGGGCTGAAAATTGCCCCCTACGCTGGCTACGTTCATAATGCCTACATTACGGAGATAATTGGGGCCAAAATCATAACTGTAAAGACACTGTAGGCGGTGATGGCCATATTTTTATCGCCGCCAAAGGGATAATCCAGAAATAAATCCACCCCAAACAAATTCATGTTGTGGCGGGAAACCGCCGTCGCTACCCCGTCAATATCCCGGGCCGTAGTGCTGGCAGTGGCATTGGGGTGGCTGTGAAAGCCCGCGCCAATGTTGAACACTTTCTTCGTGCCTACATAAGTCCCTACCCGAAAAGGCAGCAAAGTCGATTCTTTGTCCAAAAATTGGTAGGTATAATAGCCTTGTAATGCCCAGTTGTTATTGGCTGCATCCCGGGCCACGTTCAAGCCCGTCGGGGCATTGATGGCATTGCCATTGCTCAGCACAGAAACGGGGGTGGGGGCCGAAAAAGGCTTATTTATGGAGGTTTGGTAGTAAAAGCGACCCAGTTCACCTTTTATATACAAGCCAAACTGGCGGGCAAACTGGTCGGAAAGCTCAATCAAAGGCCAGTTGAAAATAGGGGCATCAATGGTCAAAAAATTGAGGGTGCTGGCACTAGCCATTCTCGATACACCGTTCCAATAGTGCAAGCCGGCCCCTATGTGCAGCTTTTTCTGTACTACGGCATACTCAGTCCAGGCATCGTGGATAAACACTTCCGGTTTTTTGCCCGCTCCCAAAGGCCCAAAGGCCGAAACATTGCCTCCCCCGGCCCCGCCATTGATGAAGGTCTGGTTGTTAATCCCGATGTGGAACATAATCAGAAAGCGGGGCGAAATCTGTGAATAAGCCAAAAAGCGGGAGCGCCGAATGCCAATGTCCCAGGTATCAGCTACCGATTCACCATTACAATAGTGCCGGGGTTATTATTGATGTAGCGTGTCCAGAGTTGGTTCCAGATGATGAACCGGACATATTTTTTGCCAGTGCTGTCCAGGTTGACTTTAAGGCCGCTGCCGTAAATGCCCGAGCCTTGCGCAAAAGCTTGGTGGCCAAGCGAAAAACAGGTAAAAAAAATTACCGCCAGGAGTGCGTATCGGATTGTTTTCATGCTAAACAATTAATTTTAGGAAATGAAACCATACAAGCTTTTTAGTTGCGCATCTAAA
>JAAUUB010000034.1:0-7500 GCA_012031215.1 Microscillaceae bacterium
CGTTTTTAGGCGTATATCATCCGGCGGCTCGCTACGACCGCCCACTTAGCTGGCCGAGGCAGGTGCTGGGCTGGCTGGCCCTGCTTATTTTTGTGCTTTCCTTTAGCCCCCAGCCAATTATAGGGGGATAAGCAAGTGATTTGCTCAGAACAGGGAAAGCTGTTTGTCAGAAACAGCCGGCACATCTGGCACAATGGCCGCAGGCGGGGCATCCTTTTGTAGCATTTGTGGGTTTTCATCCAGAAAACGATACACTTCACGCATAAAATCATCGAGCAGGCTTTGCTTTTGGGCGGGGGTCATTCCTTCTACCTGTTTGGCATCCTTAATGCGGGTAGTGAGGTAATCGAAAAACAAGTCGGTTTGCTGGCGTGAAATGGCCTTGCTAATGCGATACATATATTTATAAATTTCGTATTCGCCCGCCGCGCTGACCAGGTCGCCCTTGTGTTGATGGACAATATGTTCTATCATTTCCAAATTACTCATAACGCCCTGCATCGAGTCTTCTCCTTCTACCATTTTGGTATTTTTGCTCATGGCTTTGATTGTACCGGGACCGATGTAAGCTTCTTCGGTATAGAAATTGGCTTCCATTTGCTTTTTGACGATTTGCTCGGCCATATCCAGTTTTTTGGGGTCACTTTCCGGCAGTTCGTCAAAGGATTTGATAAGGGTATCGATTTCGGCATTGAGGACATCTCGTTTTTGGGTCAATTCGGCAGGAGAAGTTTTGGCAAGCCCCTCTATTTCTTTGAGTTGCCCCTGCCCCATCTTATCCACGAGTTTTTTGACCCTCTGTTCAGATTCGGGATGTCCCTGGGCATGCATCAGCATCTTCGCCAGGGTAAATTTATGGGTCAATTGGGTGATTTCGGCCTGTGCTTTTTTGAGGCGGGTTGGGCCAATGAAGCTCAGGACCTCATTCAGCAAGGTCAGCCTTCTTACCTCGGTATAGAAGTTCATTCGCAAATCCTGGCTCCAATTGGGCCCAAAAGCAGCGGCCATTTCCGCTTCGGCGGCTTTGACCATTTCGCCTGCTTTGTGGCCGCTGGCACTCAAATCTACATCGCTGACAGGCTCTTCACTGGCTCCGGATAATTTTTGCATCTTGTATTTCTGCACCAGGCCTTCTACTAGCCCGTCGCGGAATTTCACGATTGATGCCACCGCTTTTCCTTCGCCTTTTTTCTGAAGCTGAACAATCAGGTCTTTCCAGCTCCCGTGCAATTGCAATAATTTTTTGATTGTTTCCGCATCGCCAGCCACAATTTTTTGTTGATTTTGCTTGAAAAAGGCCAAGGAGTTTTCCGGGGTAACGGAAGACTTAGGTGCCTCGGGTTGTTGAACGGGCGTTTTCTTAGCCGAGTGCGCCTCTTCGGCCTTTTTGGAAGAAGGGGTGGAGGAGGATTTGGCTTCGGGGCTACCTGCATTGGGCGTTTCTTTTGAAGCGGGAGCGGGAGGCGTCTCCAGATGCTCAGAAGCTTTTGGGGCCGCCCCTTCATTGGTTTCCTGGGCTTTGGGCGCAGAGACCTCTTCTTCCGGGGAGCGGCTAACTCCTTCTATTTTCCAGTTGCCATCTTTATCTATTAGGCCTTCCTGCTCAAGCATTCTTTGGTAATGCTGGTCTTTTGACTCGCTGGCCATCCGGTTAATGAGGTCCTCCATTTGCCCAGCCGGGGTCTTGATTTCATTACGAATGGCCACCGAAAACATAATGCCTGCTACAATGGCATTTTTGATAATTTGCATTTGCAGGGCCGCTTTTTTATCGGCGGGTAGCTTGGAGTTTTCTATTTCCTGCCAGTCTTTGTGAATTTTTTTACCAAAAAAGACCACATTGGTAGCCAATTCAGCTCTTTGCAAGTGAATGAGTCCTTTTTCGATGCGCAGGATTTTATTGACTTTGGCCAGGGCTTCTACGGTTTCGAGGCCTCCCTGGGCGGCGGTTTTGAGCAATCGAATTTGATTAAGCGCACGAATGCCCGAGAGCAAGGGACCAGCAATGTTGAGTAAATCTAATCCCAGTTCTACATCTGCTTCCAGGCGGTGATTGTCATAGCGGTCGTAGATATTTTTGGCGGCCAGCCCGGCTCCCACTACCGCACTCCCCAAGCCTAAGGCCACTACTGCGGCACCGCCCACGCCAGCCGTACCCAGCACCAGGGCTGCTATGGCCGCCACGGTGGCCACGGTTTCCAGGATGCCTAATACGACCTGTAGGGGGCCGGGTTTACTCCGAATACTTCCTTCTGTATTCAAACCCGGTATTTTGTAATAGGCAAAACCTTCACCGTATTTACATTCTTCCCCAAAATCCTTGAAGGCATTGGCCGTGGCTTCCTTCAAAGCGAGTTGTTTGTCAGGATTGCTACTTTCACCATAATATTTTTTCTGCGTTTTCTTGGTGGTTACATCTACCAACACTACCTTCGTGAGCTTATCCGTAGAATCGGGGGCCTCGCCCAGCATCGTAATCAGGTTATATTCTTGCCCGGTTACTTCCGAAACCAGGGTAACGATAGGTGTATAGGTATTTTTTTTATAATCTACTTCTTTATCAAAAGCGCCCGTACGTTCTTTAAGGTCTTCGAGGGCTTTAATTTTTTCTTCGTACTGGGTGCTCATTTCATCCAGTTTTTCGGTAAGGGGCCGGCCAGGCTGGGTAGTCTCGAGGGCAAACCACATTTCCATCAGGGCTTTGCGATCTCCGGCTTGTTCGGCCAGTAAGAGTGAAAAAACCTTCTTATTATGTTTATTTGTCTGATAGAGTTGATTTTAGTTTTTGGGCATTGGCCAGGGCTTTTTTGAGCGTATTGAGGTCTTGGCCCGTGCGGGTTTTAAGGTTTTGATTTTCGCGAAGGGTAAAGGCATCCAGTTGTGCCTGAATTTCTGCTTTTTCTTCCTCAGTGCTGGCCTCGGCAAGGGCTTTTTTCAGGGCTTCTTTTTCATGGTCCTGGGCGGCGCTTTTTACAGATTCTTTGGCCAGTTTGTTGCCATCCTGGACGTGAATGGGGAAAAAGGCTTCGCTGGGGAGGCGCACATTTCCCTCCATTGGCTCCATCATGGCCCGGCAATAAAGCAAATAATCCCCTTCTACATTGGGCATTTTGATTTCGGCTTCGGGGCTGAGGCGGGTTTGTTGGCCATAAAAAACCCCGCTTCGTCGCAAATTTTCTTTTTTCTCAGCCGTGTCGGCCTGTTGGGGGTCTATTTTTTCCATACCCCATTCGGCTCGGTCGGCATTAATCTCATTAAGTACTTGTGTGTTGACCGCCGGCACGCCTTTGAGCTGGCCACTTTCTTTGAACCGCCGCTTGAGATACAAGCGACGTTCTTCCCATTGGGCTGGCAATTTAGACCTTTCCTCCGCATTAAGCTGTTCATTGACCGGGTACACATCCCAGGTAAAATAGATTGGACGCATATTAAGACTGACCAGATGGGTAATATTTGTCCCTTCTACACTGGCCATGTCCAAATGCATATTTAATTGATTTTGGGCATTGGTAACGGTTTTAAAATCGGGCCGTACATTGAGGGGTACAATCCGGGCCGGGAATGGCTTCAAAATACGGTCCGCTTTTACTTCTTTCTGACTGTCTGATTTGAATTTTAAGCCCCTTAAAGCCAGGGTAGCCTTACGAAGAACAGGCAAGATGTCAGCCGCCTTCATCTCCTTGCGCAGGGGGCTTGGCAGAGAGGCACTTTTGAGTATTTTCTGACCTGCGGCTTCTCCCTCTTTTACATCCACGTACAAATAAAATTGTAAATAGACCTTATCGCTTTCCTTGTCCGGAAGCCCCAGGCTAAGCTGGTCGGGCAGGTCAAAGACACTCGCATATTTGGCTTTTTCCTCGGCGATGAGCTTATCCAGTTGTAGTTTTAGCTCATAGGCCCAAAGCAGTTGAGGGTGTAGTTTAGTGGCTTCTTTTTGGGATAGCTTTTCCTTAGTTTCGTAAGCTTTGAGCTGGTCTATTCGAATAAATTGCCGGATTTGCTCCAGCAAGGCAGGTTTATCTGTGTTTTCTTCTATGTCGAGGTAGATTTTATGATCCAGGTCTTTATTTCCTCTGTCCTGCCCGGCCATTCCCCGCCAGCGGGCCTTTCCTTTTGAGTAGATAAATTTAAATGTAGAGGGCAAATCTTCGGAAGCGGGTTCGGCCTTTTTGCGTTCTTCAAGAAGCTTTTTCATTTCTTCTTCAAAAGCTTTGGCCCATTTAGGCTTTGGCGGAATACTTGCGCCTTCTGCACCTCCGGCACCGGCTTTTCCGCTGGCGGCTGTAAGATTGGTAACGGCCATGCCGAGGCTGTGCCCTTCTACTATTTTAAAAAATTTCTCTTTTTCTTTGGCATCAACAAACCAGGTATCAATCGTAAAAAGTGTATCCAAATCCTCTAAAATCTTTTTTTGTGCTTCATCCTTTGCCTCTTTGGGGCGGCCGGACCAGGCTATATAAACGCCGTCCTTTGTTTGCACATTGGTCGCAATCCAAAATTTACCCGCCTCATCCACCAAATAATAACAAAAAGGCAGGCTGAGGGGCTTAATGGCAAAGGTCTGAATCAAATGCCCTCCGGTGGCATGATAAACATGGAGTTGCCCGCCGGTGATAATCAAAAACCGACTTGCCTGGGAATCATACATGCGGAGCATCTTGATGTTTTCGGCATCCAGGCCTGCACTAGGGATAAATTCGCTGATAATGAACTGCTCGTCTTCCACTTTGGGAACTCGCTGTATGGGGGGCAATACTTTGGCTTGCGCAGTTTTTCCTTTGGCTGGGTGAGACTGAAAAGGATTGGATGCTTCTCCACCCGAAAAAGGGTTGGGAATGGCTTGGCGCACAAAAGGATTAGCTTGGCTGAAAAGCTCATTGTCTGCCTCCTTGCGGCTGGCGGGATGGCTTAGATCCGTTTCGGTTTGTTTACGCCCCCTTCTCGATGCTCTCATAAGTTTGAAATTAAGCCTCTCAGGTGTTACAAGATGGATAGTTTGGCTAATCCGTGCCGACTATCCTCTTCGGCAGAAAACTAAGCATAGGAATAGTGCAAGTTATTAAAAAAAGGGATTTGCTGAAGAACACTCTGCAAAATTCTCGAGGTTTTTTTTACAAATTATTCCGCAGCTTACCAGCAATTTTTATTTGTCCATTTTGATAGTTTCGGATTTAAAAAGGGGGGCTTTGTTGTATTGCTGGTTAGTCGCTGGGGCTAGGGATACAGTAGGGCCCAAAAAAAAGTCCGCCTTTGAGGGGCGGACGATTAAAAAAACAAACCTGGCATTGACCTACTCTTCCGCGTTTGACCGCAGTACCATCGGCGCAAAGGGGCTTAACGGCTCTGTTCGGGATGGGAAGAGGTGTTCACCCTTGCCTTAAACACCATTGAGTGATATTGTTTGCAAAGTTTCTTTGTACGGAGCAAGTAGTAAAACGGGGCCGAGCCCTCGGGCGGATGACTTTTGACTTTGTGCTTTTGCGCCACTAGAAGTCTATCGGGTAATTAGTAGTGCTCAGCTTTGCCATCTCTGACTTTACACCTGCACCCTATCCACGTCCTAGTCTAGAACGACCCTCAGGGAGGTCTCATCTTGGGGCGAGTTTCGCGCTTAGATGCTTTCAGCGCTTATCTCTTCCGAACTTAGCTACTCAGCAATGCACCTGACGGCACAACTGATACACCAGCGGTTCGTCCAACCCGGTCCTCTCGTACTAAGGTCAGCCCCCCTCAAACCTCCTGCGCCCACCACAGATAGGGACCGAACTGTCTCGCGACGTTCTGAACCCAGCTCGCGTGCCACTTTAATGGGCGAACAGCCCAACCCTTGGAACCTTCTCCAGCTCCAGGATGTGACGAGCCGACATCGAGGTGCCAAACCTCCCCGTCGATGTGAGCTCTCGGGGGAGATCAGCCTGTTATCCCCGGCGTACCTTTTATCCTTTGAGCGATGGCCCACCCATGCGGAACCACCGGATCACTATACCCTAGTTTCCTACCTGATCGGCTGGTCGGCCTCACAGTCAAGCTCGCTTTTGCTATTGCACTCTGCGTACGGTTACCAAGCGTACTGAGCGAACCTTTGGAAGCCTCCGTTACGCTTTTGGAGGCGACCACCCCAGTCAAACTACCCACCACGCAATGTCCCCACCAGGGTTAGGCTCCAGGCAACAAAAGGGCGGTATTTCAAGGACGGCTCCCCGATGCCTAGCGACACCGGCTCTCTGCCTCCCGCCTATCCTACACATTCATTACCCAAAGCCAATGCGAAGTTGTAGTAAAGGTGCACGGGGTCTTTCCGTCCCGTGGCGGGTAAGCGGCATCTTCACCGCTACTACAATTTCACCGAGCGCACGGCCGAGACAGTGCCCAGATCGTTACACCATTCGTGCAGGTCGGAACTTACCCGACAAGGAATTTCGCTACCTTAGGACCGTTATAGTTACGGCCGCCGTTTACTGGGGCTTCAATTCAATGCTTCGCCTTGCGACTAACATCCCCTCTTAACCTTCCAGCACCGGGCAGGTGTCAGGCCTTATACTGCGTCTTGCGACTTCGCAAAGCCCTGTGTTTTTGCTAAACAGTCGCCTGGGCCATTTCTCTGCGGCCTCCCCTCGCGGGGTAGGCGTCCCTTCTCCCGAAGTTACAGGACTATTTTGCCGAGTTCCTTGGCCGTGCCTCACTCGAGCACCTTAGGATTCTCACCCCAGCCACCTGTGTCGGTTTACGGTACGGGCTGCTTCACTCGCTTTTCTTGGAGATGATTAACCGCCTTCGCTTCGCCAAGTAGGCTAGGCTCAAGGTGCTATTTCGTCAGCACCTAGACAGCGCCTCTTCCCGTCACTTTTCTTGTGAGCAGGTGCCGGAATGTTGACCGGCTTTGCATCAGGTTCGCCCTTCGGCTACCCCTTAGCCCCCGACTAACCCCGGGACGATTAACGTTGCCCGGGAAACCTTGGCTTTTCGGTGTGTAGGTTTCTCGCCTACATTGTCGTTACTTATGCCTACATTTGCTTTTCCAAAACCTCCAACAAGTCTTACAACTCATCTTCTCCGAATTTGGAATGCTCCCCTACCTAGATTGCTCTACCACAGCTTCGGTTCTTGACTTATGCCCGTTTATTATTGATGCCCGGCCGCTCGACCAGTGAGCTGTTACGCACTCTTTAAAGGAATAGCTGCTTCCAAGCTAACCTCCTGGCTGTCTCAGCAGCCTGACCGCCTTTGTTCAACTTAGTCAAAAATTAGGGACCTTAGCCGATGGTCTGGGTTCTTTCCCTCTCGGACTCGGACCTTAGCACCCAAGCCCTCACTCCTGTGTATATTTAACGGCATTCGGAGTTCGTCAGGATTTGGTAGGCGGTGAAGCCCCCTAGTCCTATCGGTAGCTCTACCTCCGTCAAACTCTCCACAAGGCTGCTCCTAAAAGCATTTCGGGGAGTACGAGCTATTTCTCAGTTTGATTGGCCTTTCACCCCTACCCTCAGCTCATCCAAAAAC
>JAAUUB010000034.1:12500-28858 GCA_012031215.1 Microscillaceae bacterium
TAGATAAAGTAAAGATTCGAAATTTCCCGGGCTGTCTTTATTTGGCACTTTGGCAAGATGCGGAATCCAGGGCTGTGTATTACACGCACAGCGAATGGTCCTCGGAAGATGATTTGGAGCATTATCGAAATTCGGCTTTGTTCAAAGAAATATGGGGAAGAACTAAAATTTTATTTGCAGACAAGCCCCAAGCTTTTTCTGCCTACAAGCAGGAAGAAGTATGATTTTTCAAAGTTTTTGTGAAAAAACTGTGATTTTTTTTTGCACTATTTCTTTTTTGTCTAAATTTGCAAACCAATTTAAGAAAAACATTGGCCTGGGTGGCGGAATTGGTAGACGCGTTGGTCTCAAACACCAATGGGAGCAATCCCGTATCGGTTCGACTCCGATCCCAGGTACTTCCTAACACCAAAATTTGGCAACTATGAAACACTTGCCTTTAAACTTCTCAGATTCTGCCCATTTTCTTTTTCCACTGGGCATACGGAAGCGGAAAGTCCGCCAGTAGTTTGCGGCGGCTTCCAATAATTTTCCCTCTCATCTTCTCAGAAAATAAGTGATTATCTCTTCCTGAGGATTGAAGTGTATCATTTATAAATGGCCAATAAGAAGGCACACTTAATTTTGCAACCAATGTTGATAGTGTATGCTATATATTCTCCTTCTCAAATTTGCGCTCAGTACGGAGCTTAGTTATGATTATGACAAGCTAATGTATCTGATTGCCGAAAAAGAGAGTCGTTTTCAATGTCAGGTGGTAGATCCGTACAACATTACCTACGGAAAATACCAGATTACGCCCCATCTCATTCAAAAAATGGGATACAATATGCCGTTAAGTTGCGCTGAGCAAGATAAGCTTATGCGCAAAGTCCTTCAGCATTACGAAAGCTTGCTCAATATTGAAAAATATGAGTTTAAGTATTGCAAAGGCACACTGCTACATCGCACAAATTTACTTATCGCGATGCATTTTGCTCCTTTCGGTACGATTCGTTATCTGGAACACGGTGTTGATTTTAGCAATGGACTTGTTTCGGTGAGTGGCCTTTTGAAAAAATACGAAAGCACCAGCTTTTACGAAGTCCAGTGAAATAGTACAAAATAAACGGAAAATAGAAAGCCACGAAGATTTTTTCGTGGCTTTTTGCTTTTCAAATGGCCCCGGTAAAAAAGCCCTCATAAAATAGGGTTTTCCTGAATCGGGAAGGTTTTGTATTTTAGAGCCAAATTTCAAGGATAAATATGCAAATTTATCAGGATTTAGCCCAGTTTTCTCCCCCACCCATTGCGATTGTAACCAGTGGCACTTTTGACGGGGTCCATATCGGGCATCAAAAGATTTTAAGGCGAGTAGAAGAAATTCGTCAGGAATACGGCGGGGAATCGGTAGTAATTACTTACTGGCCTCATCCTCGACTTGTTTTAGGAAAAGAAGATACTCATCTGAAATTATTGAATACCCTGGAAGAAAAAGCGGCCTTGTTAAAAGCCAATGGTGTTCATCATTTAGTAATACTCCCATTTACTTCCGATTTTTCGCAATTAAGCCCGGAAGCATTTATTCAAAAAATATATATTGAAGGCATTGGCACCAAAAAACTGGTCATCGGCTACGACCACCGTTTTGGTAAAGACCGCGCTGGCGGGCTCGAGTATTTGACCCTGCACAAGCACCGCTACCCTTTCTCGGTTGAAGAAATTCCCCGGCAGGACATTGACGATGTAGGCGTGAGTTCTACCAAAATCCGAAAAGCCCTTTCAGAAGGAAACCTGGCCATCGCGCACCAGTATCTGGGCTATTTTTACAATTTTCAGGGAATGGTGGAGCATGGGGACAAACTTGGACGTACTATTGATTTTCCGACGCAAATTTGCATATTGAGGCTACTTATAAACTTATCCCTGCTGAAGGTATCTATGCGGTTCGCGCTCAAATCAAGGACAAAATGTATGAGGGGATGCTATATATCGGCCAAAGACCAACCCTGGCCGAAGCCCTCACGCAACGCATTGAACTACATTTGTTTAATTTTTCGGAAGATATCTATGGTGAAGCCGTACGAGTATGGCTGGTCGGCTACATCCGTGGAGATAAGAAGTTTGAGAGCCTCAAAAGCATGCAACAACAATTGTATCGGGATCAATCGCAGGCACTGACAATTTTGCACAATTCGCCCGCTATCGTAGCTGGTTAGACTGGTTTCCAAGTGGTTTTCTCTTACAAAATATGTCATTTTGGCAAATTAAATGGCTCTTTTTGGCTTGGCAAAGGGTTTGAACAAGGTAGACTAAACAAAATTTAGACTATGGATGCGAAACAGAATGTATTGGCTGGATTTGGCAGACAAATAGATTTGATGAACACCATCAACGGCGGCACGACCATGACTTCAATAGAAATTCGTCAGGAAAAGGAAGGCTATGTAGTATTGTTTTCAAACCCTGCCCTGGGAAGTGATAACTATCACATAGAACTTAAACCGGATGTACTTACGGTTTATACAACACTACCGCAAGATGCCCTCAGTCATGTAGAAGAAATCAATGGCAATAAAGTGGTAATCCCTGCATTTATGCGCCATTTTCCTATTCCGGTCAATGTGGAAATTGACAAGATTGAAGCCATTTTTGAAGAAGGCAGTCTCAAGATTATAGCCCCGTTCAAAACCGGTCTTAATAATTTTCCTAAAAAATTAGACATTCGTCAAAACTAGCCCACTAACAATTTCATTTTTTCTTTCCTCGTGCCAGTGTGCCGGGGATTTTTTGTTTTAAGGGATTATACGGAAAAGTTTGGCGGGGCACCAAAACTTCGTTATTTTTACTTCAATGTGTATTTTTACAAACTTCAAAATGCATCAAAAATTCCTGTTTTTTTTCTTATACTCTGGGGCTACTTTTTTCTCAAATGCCTTGGGGCAAACCTCCGCCGAAAAAGCCCAGTTTCTGTTTAGAGTACTGCAGGAAATCACCTGGCCAGAAGCCAAAAACCTGGAAATAGGCATCTTAGATGACCGCCCTATGGCCACAATTATGCAGAACTGGACAAACCAGTATAAGATTCAGGAGCGAAGTTTTACGGTGGCCTATTTTCGCTTTAATTATCAGATTGAACCCGTTGATGTCTTATTTGTAAGCGGCAACAGCAGCGTCAATACTTTTTTTGACCTGATTCAGCGAAAGATGAAAGGCCGAAAGGTACTGATTGTAACCGAAACCGAGGGGATGATTGCCGAAGGCAGTCATATTAACTTACTTAAAAAGGATGCGCGTCTCCAATACCAACTCAACCAACGCGCTTTGCAAGCCAATGGCTTTACACCTTCCGCCAAATTGATTCAGGAGGCCTTGCCCTTGCAGACCCAAGCCGACCCCAACCCCGAACCAGCCCAAAAAGGCGTAAAAGAAATACTGGGATTACAACAAAAAAACAAAGGCGACAGCATCGCCAATCATAAAAAAAAGCGGGAAAAAATAAGCACTTCTGATGAAGGCCTGGCACAAAATGAGCCGGAAAATGCGCTTTCCAGCCCTAAAAGCGGAAACAACCCCTCTATCCGTGTTTTGCAAAAAGCTGCCCAGGAGAAAACGGCCAATGAGGCCCTTATCAATATTTTACGAAACTATATTGTTGCTCTTGAAGCAAAGCTCGATGCCAATCAGATTGACTATGGCAAGCTGAAAGACCAGTATGAATCGGATAAAATTCAACTAGAATCCGAAATTCTGGGGCTGAACCTGATTATTATCGAAAAGGACTCGCTTATTGCCAAAGACCGTCTCCTGGCCGAAAGAAAACTTAAGCTGGCCGAGTCTGAAAAAGCCCTGGCCCAGACCAAAGCCCGCCATAATTTTTACTTTGCCCTCTTATCCGGTCTGATTGCACTAGGGTTTTTGATAGCTAGCTTTCTCTTTTATCGCGACCGGCTTTTGATTCGCCGCCAACGCAATGATTTGGCCATGAGCCTCGAGGAAATCAAGCAACAAAAAGAAGAAATTGAAACCCAAAAAGAAGAAATAGAGCGCCAGAACAAGCTCATCCAGGCAAAGCAGGCCGAGTCTGAAAAACTCTTGCTCAACATTTTACCCGCCCAAACTGCCGAGGAGTTAAAAGCCTCCGGAAAGGCTACCCCGCAGGCCTATGAGATGGCCACCGTGCTTTTTACAGATTTTAAGGGATTTACCCAAATGGCTAAAGACCTCAGCCCCGAGCAACTCATCCAAGAACTTAACTATTGCTTTACGGCATTTGACGAGATTATTGAAAAATATGGGCTGGAACGCATCAAAACCATTGGAGATGCTTATATGTGTGTGGGCGGAGTGCCGCAAGCCAACACCACCAATCCTATTGATGCCATCAACGCTGGTTTGGAAATTCAATCTTTTATGGCTCAACTCAAAGCTGAGCGGCAAGGCCAGGGCAAGGGTATTTTGAATGCAGATTGGGCATCAATACAGGGCGATTAGTAGCCGGAGTAGTGGGAAAGCGCAAATTTGCGTATGACATCTGGGGCGATACCGTGAATCTGGCCAGCCGAATGGAATCAAATGGAGAGGTGGGCAAGGTCAATGTTTCTGAGGCTACTTATCAGAAAATAAAATCGCGGTTTCAGTGTTTGCCCCGAGGGAATGTAGAAGTAAAAGGAAAAGGAGCCGTGGCGATGTACTTTGTCGAGGGCCCTTTGGCCTAGTTTTCTACTTTTTTTACCTAAGCAAAAAAAACTATGTGTCTCATGGATTTTGGCAAAGTCCCCTTTACATCGCTCGCCAAGATTGATTTTCGGCTTCCCGAAGATGCCCCAGTTGGCTTTTTGCCCCAAAAGCAGGTGCGAGTAGATTTACCAAATATTTACCTGGGTTGTCCGGTGTGGGCCAATAAAACCTGGGTCGGCACCTATTATCCCAGCCAAGCGAAGGAAAAAAATTATCTGGAATACTATGCCCGCCAATTCAATACCATTGAGTTAAATACTACCCATTACCGAATTCCTGAGATAGGCACAGTGCGAAGGTGGCGTGAGCAGGTTTCCGCTTCTCATAATTTTAAGTTTGCCCCCAAGCTTCCTCAGGAAATTAGCCACCAACTGCTTCCCTTGGGCAAGGAACAGGCCCTTGCCCAGCGTTTTTATGACCATATTCGGGAGTTAGGAGCCCATTTAGGGTATTGCTTTTTGCAATTGCCCCCCGATTTTGCCCTGATAAAATTCATCGGCTAGCACATTTTCTTGAACAAAAGCCGCCGGATTTTGCCCTGGCGGTAGAGGTTCGCCATCCGGCTTGGTTCAAAGCCCCGGCCTTACAAGACTGGGTGTCCTTGCTGGCGGCTTATGGCTGTGCTACCGTCCTCACCGATGTAGCGGGCCGGCGTGATGCTCTGCACATGGTGCTGAGCAATTCGGTGGCGATGATTCGTTTTGTAGGCAATCACCCTCATCTAAGTGATGAAGTCCGGATAGAAGACTGGAGTCAGCGCCTAGCCATTTGGCTGGAAAAAGGTCTCTCTGAAATCTACTTTTTCATGCATCAGCCCGAAAATGACCTCTCGCCAGAAGCATTAACAGCCTTTACTGAAAAACTGAATGAAAAATCCGGGCACGCTTGCGCTTTGCCCCGTCGTTTGCCCAAAATACAGCAAGCTTCACTTTTTTAAGCGCCGGCCATTTTCCTTTGCGGGGGGGCAGGCCAACAAGTTGGCAAAAAAGCGATAGGCTCCGGGCACACCCGCGGGGAGTTCGCGAAAGAAAGAGAAGCCTGTATAAATAAATTGCCCCTGGCCATATTGGGCATAAATCAAGGCTCCCTCAAAGGGTTCTTCCTCGGGGTCGTGGGTACTAACAATGGTTTCGTAACGTTCATCTCTTTTGCCGACAAAATACAGACCTCGCTCCTGTACCCAGTTTTCAAAGTCTGTCATCTGCAAGCGGTTGGGGAAGGTGAGCAGGGGGTGCAAGGGCTTTAAAAAAGAAATCGGAGCCGTCTCAACAGTAACACGGTCGCGCGAAATGGAAAAAGGGTAAGGGCCTAATTCAGGCACAACCAGTTCCCAGGGCGTATGATATTGCACCACCAACCGCCCTCCATTATAGACGTACTCAAGCAGATTTTTATGCCGATACCTGAGCCAGTCCTGGGTGTTAAATGCCCTTACACCCACAACAATAGCATCATACTCCCCCAGATTTCCCTGCAAATCCTGGTCTTGCAATAGGCTCACCTGATAGCCCACCTGGCGAAGGCACTGAGGCAGGTCGTCGCCCGCTCCGGCAATGTAGCCAATGTTTTTACCTCCTTGAGCCAGTTCAAACCGCACCAGGCGCAGGACGCTCTCGGGATAGAGGGTTTGAATGGGGATGTGTGGATACCGAATTGTCAGAAAACTACGGGCGGGTTCGGATTGGGTACGTTGCGCATACAAAACCCTGAATTGCAATTGAGCCTCCCCAGGAGTTGCTGGTGGGGTTATTTGAAAAACGAGGGTTTCCTCCTGGCCCTTGCTTTTAAGATGAAAATCAACCTGCGCGGGTTTGGCATACCAACCATCGGGTAGTGTAGGAATGAGGGTGCCCTGGGCATTGGCCCGCCCGGCTTTAAGGATAACTTTGAGTTCTTGGGGGCTTTGCTGGGGAAACATCAATACCTCAGAGACGGGCTTAACCATCAGGGCAGGCCCAAGTTCCAGCCCACGATACAATTCGCCTTCTTCAGGCTCGGTCCATTTATACACTACGGGCAGTTGGTAATCTATCCTTTCGGTTCCTAATTTTATTGCTAGCTGCACCTGCAAAGCGGCTGGATTTTGGGCTTGCCCAATCCGTATTCTTTCACTTACCCGAAACATGCCCAACGAAGGTGCTTCCAAAAGCCAGTAAGGGTGTGTAAGCGGAGTGTTTTCAGGTATTTTCACAGAAAGGGACAGGCGCTGCAACTGGCCGGCAGAAAAAGTAGGCGGAAGACTATCCCATTGAGCAATAAAACTATCTTGGGCTTTCAAGACCGCTTTTTGCACCTCGAAAGGCACCGGGAGTGATAATTGTGGCAAGATTTCAAGCCGGATATTGAGCGAGTCGCCGGGGGTAGAGGCATATTCGGTGGCGTGGGCCTCAAACCAAAGCCCAGCACAATGCCGGATAAATTCTTCCAAATCCTGTTTTTTTTGCCCCAGCCACCAGTGGCTTTCACTTTCTCCGGGGGGGTATTGCTGCATCAAAGCCCTGGCCTGGAGCAAAAGCGGAAGAATAGCAGTCGGATTTTCGGAGCGAAAAAGTTGCTGGGCTTCTTGCAAGAGTTGGGCAATTTTTTCACTGTTCTGAATCCGGCCCCAGGTGAGGTCTATGCCCTCGAATAAATCAGTCTGAGTGGGTTCGCCTGCCAGATGGAGTAGAAAATCCTGGCGTTTTTCACGATTCCGTGCTGAGCCAAAGCCTTGGCTGCGGTGCATACTCCGGCTTTCGGCGGCAATCACGGTAAAAGACTTTCCCAGTAAGGGTTCATAAGCACTTAACAATATGGGTACGGTTTGACCACTATCGGGGGGGGATGTTGCTAAATTGTCCATTGCGGCGCGAGTAACAGTTCCAAAGCAAGCGGCGGGCTTGCCAGGGTTTTACAAGCGCGAGCTGCTCAGGAAAACGGGCGGGGTCGGCGGCGGCTTCAAAAGCCTCTATGGCCAAAAGACAAGAAGCTTCGTGATGGCCATGCCCGGCTTCGCGGGTGGGCGGAAAACGGGTGATGATTACATCGGGGCGAAATTTGCGTATCACCCAGACCACGTCGGAAAGCACCGCTTCTTTGTCCCAGATTTGGAAAGTTTCTGTGGCATTTTTTGAAAATCCGAAGTCATTGGCCCGCGTAAAAAACTGCTCCCCTCCGTCAATGCGCCTCGCCTGTAGTAGTTCTTGGGTTCGGATAAGGCCCAATAGTTCTCTTTGCTCCGGCCCAATCAGGTTTTGGCCTCCGTCTCCCCGGGTCAGGGACAAATAGGCGGTGCGAACCAAGCGTCCTTGTGCCAATGCCGCAATCAAGGCCGTATTTTCATCATCCGGGTGGGCGGCTAGGTAGAGTACCGACCCAAGCGTATTCATTTTTTTTAGCAATAGCTGTAGTTCGCCGGATGGAACGAATGAGGTGTTTGAGCCCATAAGGCGAGCAGTCCTGCATTGCTAAGGAAAGTCAGCAGAAGGAATTTGGCCAATACTTTCATGAGATTTTGAAAATCTTGTCTTTTTTTTGCGATTAAAATTGACGAATGTTCCCCTTGAAGTGTCAGAGACAAAGCCAGAAGGGTAATTTCGGTATATTTATTACTAGTAAATCTAAATCTAAACCGCTGAGAAAAGGCCTTCGTTGGGATGAGCTTAACAGTTATTTAACACATTTGGCTTGCCCGGCCAAAATACTTGTTGGCACTACGCGATTCAGGCACAAATTTCTCCGAGACTTTGTTGTCTTAATTTTTATTTAGCATCTTTGACTCGTTTATGGGAAAAGGCACAACATATCTTAAAAAAGAAAATAAGGATTTCGCAACTCAAAGCCTGTTATCATCTGAGGCCAAAAGCAAGTTTGTTTTATGAAGGGTAAAAAGCCAGGGATGCTCACCATTTTTGGGATTAGCATCACGTTTTTATTGTATGGTATGCCCGGATTGGCCCAGATTATTCCGAAGCCTAAAAAGGTTTTTCCCAAAGAAGGCGTTTTAGTATTGCCACCAAAAGTCAATATTTGTTTGCTGGATGACCCCAACGCGCAGTCGCGCTTTGCGGCAGAGGTACTCAATGAAACGCTCAAAAATCAGTTTAATATCACGACAGCTCTCGAGTTTGAACCTCGTTATTCCCAAATACTGCTTCGTCTTTTGCCTGCCACACAGGCCTCTGACCGCTTGGCCCGGTTTGGCATTCCATCCGAAAAAACCAAAGAAGCCTACATTATCCTGATTACCGAGCGGCAAATCATCATTGAAGGATTTACGCCTCGGGGCGTATTTTATGGGGCAGTGTCTATGGCGCAGATTTTTTCTGAAATATCTTCGCCCAATTCGGCCATTAGCCTGGGCCAGCAAACCATTGTGGATTGGCCCGACCTCGAGACCCGGGGCATCACGCAGGATTTGAGTCGGGGTCAAATTCCTAGCCTGGCCCAGATAAAAGGGCAGATAGACCACATCGCCCGCTACAAAATGAACACCTATTATCTTTATATTGAAGATACTTTTGTGTTTGACAGTTATTCGGCCATTGGAAAAGACCGAAGCCCGCTGAATGCCAGCGAGATCAAAGAAATCGTGGAATATGCCCAAAAGAACTATGTTGAGGTCATCCCGATTTTTCCTACGCTCACCCACCAGGAAAATATCCTGAATATTGAGCAATTTAGCCTTATTGCCGAATATGCCGGGGCTTCTTCACTTTGCATTGCCTGCGACTATACCTATATCTATCTCGAGAATGCTTTGCAAGAGATTGCGGCGGCATTTTCCTCTTCGGCCATTCATATTGGGGGCGGCATCAGCTATGAAGCGGGTCTTGGCAAAAGCCAGGCTTTGGCCGATAGTGTCGGAGGTAGTATTGCCTTACAAGTTTTACATTATGAAAGGGTAGTCAATATTTGCCAAAAACTGGGCAAAGAAGTGCTTATGTTTGGAGATTTATTTAATCGCTTTCCCGCACAAACGGCCTCACTGGCCGAAAAGACAAAGATACACGGCTACCAGGATGAAAATAATTTGACTGCCGGAGAAGCCAACCCGGGGATTGACTGGCTGGTCTTGCACGATGGGCGGTCGGTTTACCCTGACCTGGAAAACAGCTTTTCTAAAATTGCCCAAAAAGCCCAGGAACTCAAAGAAAACGGACGCCGGGGGCTGGTAGTGGCTCATTGGCATCAATACGAGGCCGCCACTTTTAATTACTTTTTACAATATCCTCAGGCCTGGGCGGGTGTTTGTGCTTGGAATGCCCAAAGCCCGGAAAGAGAAAAGTTTGATGCTTATTATTTTGAGTACAACTACCCCATTGCCAGCCAGGAGGCAAAATATATTTATCATACCCTGGGCCAATACGATAACCTGGTTTTATGGGAGGAACTATGGCGGCATCCACTCCTTCCTCTCAAAACAAACACCGTCTTATCGGTTAAAAAAAGCCCCATTGACCGGATAGAAGAAATAAGACAAAATGTGGCTCTTTTGTACGAGGCGTTTCAGCGGGCCAAGGGACGCTTCACCCCCAGCGATTCGCTCAATCCTGCGCTGGCTCGCATGCAGCTTTTGGGCTTTCAGATAGACTTGCTTGAGTTTTTTGTGTTCAAAATAGAATCTACTTTGCAACTACAGGCCTATTTACAACAAAAAACGGGTGAATTGGCCCAAGTGTTGATGCGTGTGGAAGGCAATACCAACCGACTGGAGGTGCTCCGCAAGAGCTATGAAATCTTTTGGCAATATTTCAATCGCCCCAGTGGTTTTGCCTTTATTATGAAAAAGTTTACGCGATTGCTCGATACTTTCAATGAAATTCAGGACGAATTAGTAGGCACCAAAATTGGCAGCCCGCTGGTCCAAAGTCAATGGATTTATGCCTGCCCGGATGAGACTAACCTGAGCCCTGCTTGTTGTCAAAAAGTGGTTTTTCGCAAGGAGTTTCGCCTCGACAGCCCTCCAAGAGTAGCCCTCATGCAATTTATCGCTAATTCTGAAGCTGAATTGCGCATCAATGGCCAATATGTTGATAAGGCGGAGGTTATTGCTGCTTATTCTGCGCACCTTAAAGAGGAAAAAGTGCGCTTTCTGGATGTGAAGGAATACCTCCGCGAAGGCCTCAACGAAATTATTTTCGAGGTATCAAGTTATCCTAACTACAGCCAAGATTTTAAGAATGTAGTACAAAATCCGGCCGGAATTCTTTCAAAGATTTATATCCGCACCCTAGACAAAGAATTTAACATCGGCACTGATGTTACCTGGAATACGCAACAAATCTCGAAAGGGAAAGCGGAATGGCGTGGTGTCTTTACACGGAGTAGTGGATTGGAAATCATCCGCCCTAATTTTTTGCTGGAAAGACCTAGCTGGATAGAACCCTAAGGCGGCGGATGGCTTTTGTTCGCTTTTTATCTAATTTTTTTTCAAGCCTCGGAATGTAAACCCTAAGATAGTATGACATTTACCAATTGGTCTTTTCCCTATGCTACTGATGCTCAATATAAGCCCAAAGTAGCTTATTTCTGTATGGAATATGCCATTGACCAAGCCCTGAAAATATATGCGGGTGGCCTGGGCTTTTTGGCCGGCTCACATCTGCGGAGTGCCTACGAACTGAAACAACCTCTTTTTGGCATCGGGATGCTTTGGAAATATGGCTATTATGACCAAATGCGCCACCGCGACCAGACCCTGCAGGCCGCGTTTATAGAAAAGGATTATAGCTTTTTGCAAGACACTGGCATCAAAGTCCAGGTCCGGGTAGATAATAACCCGGAGGTCTTTGTCAAAGCCTATTATCTCGCCCCAGAAGTGTTCAAAACTGCTCCACTTTTCTTACTCTCAACAGAAGTGCCTGAAAATGACCACCTCGCCCATACCATTTGCCACTGGCTTTATGACAATAATGTAGCTACTCGGATTGCTCAGAGTATCGTGTTGGGGCAGGGAGGGGCCAAAGTAGTAGAAGCCCTGGGGGGTGCCGATATTTACCATCTCAACGAAGGCCATGCCCTGCCCCTGGTTTTTCAGCTAAGTAAGAAATATCCAAAAATCGAGACTTTACGCTCGCATGTGGTTTTTACAACCCACACCCCCGAAAAGGCGGGTAATGAAGAATACGAAGCTACATTTCTGAACCAAATGGGCTTTTTTGGTGAGACACTTGCCGAGCCCGCGTGGAAAAAAATCACCCATCAGGAACCCTCACTCAATTATACCCTCACGGCCTTGCGCTATGCAAAACTGGCCAACGGCGTTTCACAACTGCACGGCGAAGTATCACGCCAGATGTGGAAAGACTATTCAGGCATTTGCCCCATCAAAGCCATCACCAATGCCCAAAATGCCCTCTACTGGGAAGATGCCCCTCTCTATCAAGCCCTGCACGACCCAGCGGCGATGACACAAAGGAAGATGAAGCTCAAAAACTTACTTTTTGAAGAAGTAGCCAACCAAACGGGTAAACTCTTTAAGGAAAATGTGTTGACCATTGTGTGGGCGCGTCGTTTTGCCGCCTACAAACGCACAGATTTACTCCTGCAAGATTTAGCCCGGTTTGAGAAGCTCGTGCAGCAAGAAAAATTCCCCATTCAAATCATTTGGGCGGGCAAGCCCTTTCCGCTGGATGACTATGCCGTTGGGATATTCAATCATTTAGTACATTTTACACGCCACCGTCCAAACTTGGCCATCCTGACGGGCTATGAACTGAAATTATCAAAATTACTCAAAGGTGGAGCAGACGTTTGGCTAAACACTCCCCGCCGCCCCCGCGAAGCTTCGGGCACCAGTGGGATGACCGCCGCCATGAATGGGGCCGTCAATTTTTCTATTTTTGATGGCTGGATTTGCGAGTTTGCCCGGCACGGCCACAATGCTTTTATCGTGCCCCCGGTTGATGAAAACTTGCCCAATGAGCAACAGGATGCCTTAGACCGAACACACCTTTTTGAGGTCTTGGAGCAGGAAATCTTACCCACGTATTATCTACAATCCGCCGACTGGCAAAAAATAGTGGCCAACGCTATGCAAGAAGTCAAGCCATTTTTTGAGTCCGCCCGGATGGCCCATCAGTATTACGAAGAAATGTATCAGGGCTAAACCTCCCCCTTTAAGAAAAAAGGCGCAAGTGCCTTTTTTCTCATTTGGGCTTGGAGACTCAGTTTTGGCTGTCTAGGCGGGACTCTAAGCGGTGGATATAGGCTTGCAGAGGCACCAGGGACACTTCTCCGGAGGCTTGTACCTCCCCTTCCTCATATTCAAAGGGGTCGTCTATATCGCGAATGAGTAAGTAAAGATAGACATATAACAACTCCACAAAAAAAACCATGACCAGTTCGGTCAAAAAATGGTCAAATTTTGTTCCCAACAGAAATACACTGATGATGACGATGACCAGTTCCAGAAGGGCGTAGCCCGTTAACAAAAAGCCAGTATTGGAAATGACCTGGGTGCGGGTCAGAATCTTGCGGAGCTCGTGGGTAAGAATGAGCAGGCGGCCTAAAATAGGAGGGGCCGCCCCGGCCTGGTCTAGTTCCTGACTAAGATGGTTGAAAGCCGTAATTTTTTGGTGCACTTCCAAATCGGTGTTGCGCCGATAAAACCAACCCATAATCAGAATGGAGAGAGAATGCACTTCGCCGCGAATGTCTTTGACATTCATTTTCACTTTTACCGCCAAGGTAATAGCTACTTCTTCCAATGCTTCCAATTTATCGGCGATTTCGCCCGGTATTTTTTCACTTTCTTTATAATCAGAGAGTGTGCCTGCCAGCATAAAGCCCACCAAAAACACCCCGGCGGTGATGACCAGCCTCAGTTCGTTCAAATCTAAAAAACCCTGCCAGTGCAATACGTGTACCAGCAAAATCTTGGCAATCAAAAGAAGTACCGCATAGGGAAGGGATTGAAATAAAATACGCCATTTCAATACAATTTTTGCTCTCACATTACTCAGGTTAGGGGTAAAACCATTTGTATAAACCAACCAACTTATGCAAAAATATGGCCTTAATTTTTAGCCCCTAAGTTCCCGACCGCAAGACGCTGCGTTTTTCCCCAATGTCCTCCGGGATTTTGCCCCGTTTGTCAAAAGCAGGCTTAGAAATTCAAAATCCGTCTAGGCCAAAACAATGGGCTAGGATAGCGGAAAGTTTTTAGAAAAATCCGGTTTTTATCCTAATTTCGCAACTATTCATTATTCCTAAAACCTCTCTTTTGATATGAAGCAAACTATCCAACTACTCATCGCCCTGGTTTTGTGCTGGAGCTTGATGGCCTGTGGTGGCGGTGAAAAAGCCACCAACAATGCGGACAGTACCCAAGCCGATACTGCCGAAGCAAACAAAACGACCGAAGCTACTGAGGTCTCAGAAGAAAGCCCAGAACTCTCCGAAGAGGCCCAGCCGTTTGTCAAGAAGTGGTCTATGACTTCTTTTTCGCACAATGATGGCCGCAAAGAAGAAAACATTAGCAACCGTATCCTGAACCTCAAGGAAGACGGCACCTTTGAAGAATTTTTTAACAAGAGGGTGATTGCTTCTGGCACCTGGAATGTAAGCAAAGAAGGCGAGCGGCAAATGCTGGTTCTGACCCACAAAACGGGTGAAATGTCCACTGAATTAAAAGATGGCGAGGAGAAACTTACCGTCAAAGAAATCAGTGCTGATAAAATGATTACCGAAGACGATGGGGGCAAAATGAGCGAAACGTTTGTGCCTGCTTCTGAATAATCGTCCCTGCATTTACTGGAACAAAGCTGGCTTTTTTTAAGTAAAGAGCCAGCTTTGTTTAAAACCGCTCCGGACTCACGATAATCACTTTTTCTTTTTCCACAATTACCTGCCCAGGAGCCAGGTCTTTGGTTTTGCGCACAAATTTGCGCGGGGTATAGAGTACGGGGCAAAGGGTATCCTGGCTTCTTTTCGAGTAATAGGCGGCCAAAGAGGCTGCTTTTTCAATTATTTCAATCGGAAACTCGCGCCCGGCCTGATGCTTAATGACTACGTGGGAGCCACTCACATCTTTGGCGTGAAGCCAAAGGTCATCCTTTTTGGCATATTGCTGGGTAAGCAGATCGTTGTTTTTGGCGTTTTTCCCCACCCAAATATCCCAGCCCTGGTAACTAAACTTTTTGAACAAAGAAAGTTCCTGGGTCTCCGCCTTTTTCATCTGGCCCAGGCGGTGCTTTTTGAGGTACTCCCGAAGCGCACGAAGAGAATCTATTTTTTCCAGGGCGGCGAGATGCCCGCGGATTTCTTCCATCTCGGCTTCCTTTCGGGCCAGGTTGCGCTCCAGGGTTTGTACTTCTATTTTTTCATTTTTTGCTTTGCGATAATATATTTCTGCGTTTTTCTGCGGGCTTGCATCTTTCTTTAGCTTGATTGTACGCACGGCTTCGCCTTCTTGATAGAAATCAGGCAGGCTAACTGTGGTGGCTCCGGGGGGAATTATTTGCAAGTGGGCCATCAAAAGATGGGCGTTTTGCGCATTATAAGCACTGTCTTCCAGATGTACCAAACGCTCAAAATTTTTTTCAATGTATGCGGCATTTTGCTGATAGCGGCGTTGCAAGTTTTTAAGCGCGGTTTGCTTTTCCTCCTGAAGGTAGAAATAGCGGCCAAAAGCTGAAAAAAAGGCATTGATTGCCTCTATGGGTTGGGTAAACCATTCATAAGAAGCCCGTTCATCTTCCCAATAATTGGGAGACAGCAGGCTCAGACTTGGGCCCACTGGTGTACTTTTTACATAATATGAAGGCTGCTCGAGGGCCGCTAAAACCGGTTCCAGTACTTGCCATTGGGCTTCCAAAGAGGCCGAAGGGTCAATTTTTTTTTGTAAAAAATCTTTTACCTCGCGGTCAAAAGTAGGAAACATCCCCTTCCAATCGCCTGAACTTGCCACAAAAGCCTCAAAATCCTGCCTTATGGGGCGATTGAGGGCTGTAAGCCGAAGCTGACGGTCGTTTTCCAGCTTTTTATGAAAAGCAATCTGAAACTGCTCTTCTATGAACCAAATAATGTTGGCCCGGCGACCATGCATCTTAAAGAGAAGCAACTGTGCCCCAGGAAAAACAAGGGCAAAGCTGCGCTCATTTTCAAACTGAACTACCCGCTCAACTTCTACATCGAGTAAACCCGTAAAAAGGTCAATGCTATTGCGGCGCGCACGCGCAAATTCTGCCGGAAAACTAAGACAACTAAATTGCACCTCTAAATTGGCCCGGATATAAAAATCTTCCTCAGCATTGCCAAAGCCCAGTATTAGTTCATCTTTGTTTTGGCTAAAGCAGGTTAATAAGCGAAGTGGCTCTTTCTCGATAGTGGGAGGTAAGCACCTAAAAGCCTCAGGATAGCCTAATTGCCAACGTACGCCCAGGTGAGCGGCCAAGGCCTGGCTAAGTGGTTTAAGAAAGTAATAATTATCTTGCATATAAGCCGGGAATTTTACTTCCAATACTTAACTGGCTAAAACGGCAAGTTTGCTTTTTGGTTCCTAAGAGGCAAGGCCAAGCCTGGGTAAAAAAAATATCCCTCAAGAAAAATTCAAGAGGGATACCGCGTAAAGACACACAAAAATACGTTTCATTGGAAATATTAAACCATTTATCTATAAAAAAAAACTGTTCGTCTAATTTTTTTTTCTTTTTTAT
>JAAUUB010000247.1 GCA_012031215.1 Microscillaceae bacterium
GAATTAAAATCCAAATTTACGGGAAGGGTCTTGACCACCTCGGGGCAAGGCAATGTGGAGATATTTCCACATTGCGCAAATGCTTCATTGCCTATCCAGGTGAGTAAGAACAAAAAAGGCACAAGGTATCGAGTCAAGACGATGCCTTTTGAGCGAAGACTTACGAATTTTTCCAGTAGCGTTTGTGCGTGATTCATAATTGCTTAACAGTTAGTAGTTTTGGAATAACAGAACTTGTAGAAACGCATCAAAAAATTGAATCGCTCCTAACTCATATCAAATGAATTGCCTACAAAAACAAATACAATTCATCATTCATAATCAAAATGATTGACTCACAATATATTCCTATGATAAAATAGACTTAAGGCCAACTATTACAGGCTTTTATAATCAATAGCCTATTTTTTAATTTAAAGAATCAATTTAATTTTCTAAACCCCTATTCTATTCATTCTCACTAGTTTCATAATCAAACAATATAAGAGCAGTCATTTCAAAATTGGCAAGACTCCTCCTCGCAACCTACACTGGGACATGTTCCAGCAATGCAAATGAGTAGCTTTTGCCGACATGAAATACAGTGAACAGTTGTTCAATTAATGCCAAACCAAAGAGACGCTCACCACCCCAGCAGGGCAGGAAGTACTTTGATATTTTCAAAATTCACAGCTTAAAAAAATTGTGGGTTAGCTGATTGTTTGGCTAACTCCGGTTTAAAATAAATATCAAGAAGACCGAATTGTTGTTGAATACCAATTTTCTTGCAATGTAATATACGTTATCGGATTTTAATTCCAAATTTTTTAAATTATTTTTCTAAAAAATAATTTTGTAGAGTTTTTATAAAATTTTATCAAGAAAAAATCTCCTTTTTTGATTTTTTTAAAATGTAAGTTTAGAGGCCAAAACGGCAGTTTTAATTAATTTTAATCTAAATTTCACCGTGATGCTCCCTCAGCCCTCACCCACTCTCCAATAAATCTTCTGAGCTGATAGTGCCCCTTTTTTTTATACAATGCAAGAACTTATTCTCTAAACCAATCACTGTAATAGTAGCCAAGTAAGCCTTGTTGCCAAACCATTCATATAGGCCAGGCGATCAGGCGCGCAAAGGAGCTAGGCCACTCAGTGTTGCCCCATCAAACAACAAGCACCCAGGAAGTGCTTCGCCTGAAACCTGCCCCAAGGTGAGTGTAAGAGGGGTTCCGTCAGCATCCACAAAAAATGAGGTGAGAGATTGTGAAAAGGATTCACCAATTGCCAAAATCCGGTTAGGAAAAAATGCCTTCAGAATTGGCGCGGTGTTGAGGGTTTGATTCTTGGGTTGGTTAAATACATATCTCTTGTCTAGACCAAAGTGCCGGTTTAGTGAGTTTGAAAGAGCTACAAGCAAATAGCTTCTCCAGAGGGATTGAGCCATAGTACAAAACATAGTAAAATAATTTGTGTGTTAGCTATTTTTAAGCCTCTGATAATCAGCTTTTAAAGTTGGAATTATTTTCGTGTTTTCCTTCCAAAAAGCTTTTTTTATCAGTATTTGCTTGCAAGGTAATAAAATCTTAGATTTATAAAAAATATTTTAAAAATTTTTTTTCTACCGGAAAAATCCTAAAAACTACGAGAGAATGGGAAACTTACTTTTCAAACGTGGAATTTCTTTTCCAAAAAAATGTTAAATATTGATATTTCTTACTTGATAATACTATTTATAAGCTTGCATGATTTTTGCTGTAATACAATATCTCTACTAGAGCCACTTCTCTCTTAGAAAACACTCCCAATTTCCAAAACTTTCTTATTTTTGTGAGCCTTAACCAAAAAACATGGAAGAGAACACCTCCGTCAACACCACCCGCATTGGTCTTCGCTTTGGCCTTTATGCCGGGATAGCCTTGGTGATTTATTCATCGTTGATTACTGTACTCCAACTACAAAGCAATTTCTTCATTGCTACCCTCAGCTATGTCATCCTGGGGGCGGCCATGGTGTTTGGGATGACTGATTACAAACGCTACAACGAGGATGCCATGACCTACGGCCAGGGGCTGGGGTTGGGCCTGTTGGTGGCGGTAGTGGCGGGCATTATTGATGCATCTTTCCAGGCCTTGTACGTTTATTTCAATCCTCAGCTTGTGGCGGAAACCCGCAAGCAAGCCATCGCTGAGTATGAAAAGCAAGGCTTTACGGCCGAACAAATTGACTTGATTAGTCCCTGGCTGGACGCTTTCCTGACCCCGGGCGGTATTTTTATGGTTCTTATGGTAGGCTATTTTCTGGTGGGCCTGATTTTGTCGCTTATCACGGCGGCTTTTCAATATCGTAACCCTCCCTTGTTTGACTAATTTTTTAAAGCCCTTGGAAAAAACGTCCGCTTCCCGGCCCCAGATTTCGGTAGTCGTCCCCTTGCTCAATGAAGAAGAATCTTTGCCAGAGCTTTGTCAATGGATTGAAAAGGTGATGGTGGCTCATCAGTTTACCTATGAAATACTACTGGTGGACGATGGCAGCCGCGACAATTCCTGGGGGGTAATTCAGGGGCTGGTGAAGCAAAATCCGGCCTGCCGGGGCATTCGGTTCAACCGTAACTATGGCAAATCGGCGGCTTTGAACACGGGTTTCCGGGCGGCCCAGGGGCAGGTCATTATCACAATGGATGCCGACCTGCAAGATAGCCCGGATGAAATCCCGGAATTGTATCGAATGATTCGCGAAGAGCGCTACGACCTGGTATCGGGCTGGAAAAAGAAAAGGCATGACCCCATTACCAAAACCATTCCCACGAAGTTGTTCAATGCCGTTACGCGGGCTTTTTCGGGCATACATCTCCACGACTTTAATTGCGGCCTGAAAGCATACCGCCACCAGGTGGTCAAAAACATAGAGGTCTATGGGGAGATGCATCGTTATATTCCCGTCATTGCCAAATGGGCAGGCTACGGGCGCATTGGAGAAAAAGTGGTCTTGCACCAGGCCCGTAAATATGGCAAAACCAAGTTTGGACTGAGCCGTTTTCTGTATGGATTTTTAGATTTGCTGTCCATCACGTTTGTGAGTAAGTTTCGCAAGCGCCCAATGCACTTTTTTGGCTCCTTTGGCATCTTATCTTTTTGCTGGGGCACTCCTGGCCGTTTGGTTGATTTTGACCAGCTCTTTATTTGAAGCGGGCCAAAGCCGGGTGGTGGAGCGACCGCTGTTTTATATTTCGCTGGTAGCAGTGGTAGTAGGAGTGCAATTATTTTTGGCAGGTTTTATCGGGGAAATGATTACTACTAATTCCCAACAACTAAACGATTATGTCATTGCCGAAACCCTTAACTTGCCGCCCCCGCCCCTTGCTTAGTATCCCTGCTACGTTCAAAAAAGGGTTTTGATATGCACTATTCCCTCATTGTTCCTGTCTATAACCGTCCGCAAGAACTGGCGGAGCTCTTGGAAAGCATTGCTCGGCAAGAACTTCCTTCCTCGTCGGCGTTTGGCTTTGAGGTGATTGTGGTGGAAGATGGCTCTTCCCTCAGCTCAGCCCACGTGTGCCAACAGTATGCGTCCATTTTTACTTTGCATTATTTTACCAAGCCCAATACCGGGCCGGGGCCAAGCCGTAATTTTGGAATGGAAAGGGCAAAAGGCGATTTCTTCATTTTTCTGGATTCCGATTGCCTGTTACCCCCTGATTATCTCCGGCAAGTGCATCACCTTCGGGCTCAATATCAGCTGGATGCCTACGGCGGCCCCGATGCTGCGCATCCGTCCTTCACTCCTTGGCAAAAAGCGGTCAGCTATGCCATGACTGCTATGCTCAGCACCGGAGGCATTCGGGGGCGCAAAAAACATCTGGGACCTTATCAGGCACGAAGCTTTAACATGGGCTTTTCGCGAGAGGTATATGCGGCTACGGGTGGTTTTGGAGAAATGCGGGTGAGTGAGGATATTGATTTAAGCCTGCGCATCCAGCAGGCAGGCTTCAAACTGGGGCTGATTCCTTCTGCCCTGGTGTATCACAAACGAAGGGCCAATGCCCAGCAGTTTTTTCGCCAAACCCGGTCTTTTGGCCAGGGAAGAGCCCGCCTGAGCCGATACCACGACAAACCCTGGAAATGGGTACATTTGCTGCCTTCTCTTTTTCTGTTATTCCATCTTTTGATGCTTCCTTTGCTTTTGCTGGCTTGGGAGTGGGCCTTATGGCAGCTTGTCTTGCTCCTGCTCTATGCGAGCCTTGTTTTTTCGGATGCCTTGGCTTACACCCGGAGCTTGCCCGCCGCCGGAAAGAGCGTGGCGGCTGTTTGGATACAGTTGGTGGGGTATGGATGGGGATTTATAGAAGGCTGGACTTCCCAACGCAAGCCCCCTAAGAATGATTAGTCAATAATCCCTCTACTTCTTTGAGGGCCTTTTCGGTGAGTGGTTTGGTGATAAATTGAATCACGTACTCATTATCTACAATCTTGGCAATGTCGCGCTTGTTGTTTGAGCTGGAAAGGATAATGACCTTGCTTTTCTTCTTGATTTCGTCGGGATACATCTCAAACTCAAACAAGAACACAAACCCGTCCACAATAGGCATATTGATGTCCAGAAAAATTACATCTGGAAGCTGAGAAGGATTATGCTGATGCTCATTGAGATATTCCAGCGCACTCTTGCCCGAATTGCGGACTTCTACCCTTTGGCAAATTTCGTTATCTCGATAATCCGCTTGCTGATAAAATTGTCGGTATCGTTGTCATCTACCAGTAATACCAGTTCGACCATATTTGCCTTGATTGTAAAGTTTAAAAATAAAATAACGCTTGGTTTGGCTTCGCTTTTGTTGTTTTATACAAAGGTAGAGTTTTTATTCAAAAAAAATAACGCCCGGCAACATTATCCCGGTGGACCTACCTCGTTAAAGACGTAGAAGCAGGCAAAAACCTGCCCTTTCACCAATACAACTCTATGACCAAAGTATCGCAATTTCCAAACCACTCAACATGATGAAAAGCATCAAACACCTCCTTTTTTTTACCCGGCCTTCTTTGAATACCTTTCAAAAGATCGCCCTGACGGCTTTATTATTTGCCTTACTAGGCTCAGCAGACCTATACGCCCAGGGGGGTATGCTAGACAAGCTCAAACAAAAAAGCGAAGAGAAAGCCAAGCAAAAAACCAACCAGGGCAAGCAAAACCTGCGCGAAAAGGCAAAATCGGCTCTTGACCAAAGACTGGAAGAAATCCGGGCCGATTATGACAGTTCTACCTTCAGCTTTGCCATTGCTTTCAGCGACAATGCCGGCTTGTTTGAAGACAAGGAAAGAGCCAAAAAAATGCAAAGAACCCTCATCAGCATGACCGATGCCTCGGGCCTGACCAAAGACCAAAGCACGGACCCGCTCAAACAAGCCAAAACCTACCTGGAGCTGGGGCAATTTTCTTATGCCAACAACAAATTCAAAAGGGCCGAATACTTCTTCAAGCAGTCGCAGCGGGAGTTTGAAAGCCAGGGCAATCTCCAAAATCTTTACTACCCTAAGCTGCTAACCAACTTTGGACTGCTCTACCAAACCATGGGCCGCTATGCGGAGGCCATTGATTATACCCAAAAGGGGCTTGCCTTGCGGGCCCAAACCGAGGGAGAAAACAGCACCAATTATGCCGTGTCGCTCAACAACCTGGCAATGCTTTACCGAAGCCTGGGCCAATACAACGAAGCCGAAGCAAATCTTGACCAGGCTTTGAAAATCATTGAAAAACCGAAACCCGCCAAAGCACCGCCTACGCCATCCTGCTCAACAACAAGGGCATGCTCTACCAAAGCACTGGACGCTACCCCCAGGCCGAAGCTTTGCTCAAAGAAGCCACCCAAACGGCCAAAGAAACTATGCGCGAAAACTCCAATAATTACCAGCGAATGCTGGTCAATCTGGCCCTGCTTTATCAAGACCAAAAACGCTACGAAGAGGCCGAAAGCATTTATAACCGTGCCATCACGCTCAAAGAAAGACGATTGGGCAACCGCAACCACCCCGACCTGGCCCACATGCTCAATCTCCTGGCTTCGCTTTATGTAGAAATGGGCAAAAACGACAAGGTAGAAGGGCTGCTTCAGGAAGCCCTGAGGATTTATGAAAAGAAATTTGGCCCCAACCATCC
>JAAUUB010000035.1 GCA_012031215.1 Microscillaceae bacterium
GGATTTATTGTCCCCACTGGAGGCAGGGCTTCTCCGGGGTATTTTCTTAAAATCAAGACGGAGTTGCATGGTAAAAATTGTAACTGGGAATATCGGCAAAATATTTTTCGATCGGTTCGTAGCCTTCGGCTTCAAAGCGGAGATAAAAGGGCTTTAAATCATCTATTTCGGTGGGAATATCCAATTGAGTAATGGTATTAGAAGAAAATACCGGTCGAAATGTAAATTCTCGCCCTCCCTGTCGGAAGAATCCTTTTATTGAGGAACGGCTTACGGTGGGCAAATTAGTACTGCTGAGCCTGAGTTTTAACTGGCGGGGCTGAAGAGCAAAAGTAGGGCGAAGATTTTGTGTTTTGGTAAAACTCTCGACATAGGTAAAGAGCCCCGGATGCTCAATCACCAATGTCAGTTGGGTATTTCTAGTCCAAATATCGGAGGGCAGCAAAAGCTCAAAACTGCCAATGGCCTGAGAATTGGTCTGGCAGCTGGACTCATTTTGGCATTCTCGGATATAGACACGGGAAGAGCTCCGGGCACTATTGACCCCATTGGGATAGGTGATTAAGCCACGAATAACTACCTTAGGATTCAGCGGATTCATCGAAATCGAGTAAAATTTTTCTGGATTAGCATCTCCGGCAATGGTTTTGATGTAATCACGATAGCCCGGTGCCGTGATGCGCATCTTGGTTTTTCATTTCTTCGGAGGGGAGCACTGAGCCGGAGCAAGCTTATTCTGACCTTTTCATTGGTGAGTGGTGCGGCTATCGAGGGCTTCGCTCTTCATACACCGAAGCGCCTACGATGGGGGGTATTAGTTTGCGAATCGATGACTTTGCCCTTTACTACCTCAAGGCGCTGGCCGAAAGCGGGCGAGAGGGTGCATAGGCCCAGGCATAAAAGCCCGGCACATACTATGGAGTGCCTTTTCATCAGTTAATTGTTTTGGTGTATGTATAAATTATGAAAAAAGGATAAGTAAAGCTGATTAAATGGAAGATTGATGATGCAATAAAAAACCTAAAAAAAGAAGGTAGGCAAACGATTTTAAAGTTTTTTAAGTGTGCTTACAAAAAAATATTTTACCAGAAAAATTTCCTTCTACGCACTAAAAAAACACCGGGCATTTGTAAGTGCCTAAGAAAATGCGTTGTTTTGCGAAAAATATTTTTTTGGCACAATGGTTAAGCCCCTTCGGCTTTTTTGGTTAATTCAGATGTGTTTTGCCTTTTTGGGTCTGGGATTGCTTTTTCCTGAAGAAATTCACTTGGGGGAGGGGCTTAAAATAAAAGTTCCCCAACTTACGGCTACCTTCTGGCAAAAAAAGCCTGCCTATGCTGACATCAGCCAGATTCGGAAAAAATTTGAGCCCCCTACCAAGAAAACCCGCCAAAAACGCCCGCCGCGTGGATTTTCGCGGCCAAAAGCCG
The DNA here is from genome assembly GCA_012031215.1 of Microscillaceae bacterium. Lineage (GTDB taxonomy): Bacteria > Bacteroidota > Bacteroidia > Cytophagales > Microscillaceae > JAAUUB01. The sequence continues at coordinate 1,431 of JAAUUB010000035.1, forward strand.
CCCGCCAATATGTGCCCGATTCCTTGCGGCTCAATGCCAAGCTACGCATTCAGTATCCTAAAAACCAGGACACCCTCTTAAACGGGTTTTTCCGGGCTTTGAAAAGGCTGGAGCGGGGCGAAAGGGATTTTGTGCGGGTCTTGCACTACGGCGATTCGCAACTGGAAGGCGACCGCATCACGGCTTTTTTGCGCGATAAGTTTCAAAATACCTTTGGTGGTGGCGGCCTGGGTTTGCTCAATCTGGTGGACAAGCTCAACACCAAAGCCGCCTTGGCACAATCGGCCAGCCCTCAGTGGCAGCCCACGGTGATGTACGGGCCGCGCTATCGCCGGGGCACAGGTAGTTTTTTTGGGGTTTTGGGCGATTTTTATCGCTTTGCCCTGCCCGACCCGCCGGCCTGGACCAAAGCCAGCCTGCAATATAGCCTCAGCCAATATGCCAGCCCCACGCAACGCAAAATCAACCGCCTTCGGGTGCTCTATCGCAATCCGGAGGCCCCTTTTGAACTGACCGTGCAGCTTCCTGACCAGCCCGAAATCAAAGAGAAATTAGAAGAAAATAAACGCTTCGGGATGTATGAACTGCCTCTTAGTGCCCCTTTTGAGCGGGTAAGCCTGGGCTTTGCCAGCGGACAAGCCAGCCCCGAGGTGTATGCAGTGAGCCTGGATGGTGTGCCGGGGATTACTTTTGACAATATCCCGCTTCGGGGCAGCTCGGGCATTGAGTTTAGCCGGGCCGAAGCCAGTCATTTTAAGCAACAATTTCAGGAATTGGGGGTTAGATTTGTGATTTTACAGTTTGGGGTCAATATCGTGCCCAATCCACAGGCCAGCTACGACTGGTATGAGGATTTGTTTTCCAACAATTGAAATTTTTGAAAATTTAGTCCCAAATTTGAGTGTGCTGGTGGTAGGGGTATCGGATATGTCTTATAATACGGGCAATGGCTATGCCTCTTATCCGAATATTGAAAAGATTCGGAATGCACAGCGCAAGGCTGCTTTTCGGGCGGGTTGCGCTTTTTGGGATTTGTATGAGGCGATGGGGGGGGCAAATTCTATGCCCAGTTGGGTTTTTGCCAAGCCGGTTGCTTTGGCCAGTCGCGATTTTACACACTTTACCGCCCCTGGGGCGCAATTGGTTTCTGAGATGCTTTACAATGCTATTTTAACCGAATACGACGAGTACAATGCATTATTTAATTAGTCTTTACATCAGTATTTGGTCTTCTTTTGCGTACAACTACATTGAGCAATTGCCCAAGCCGCGCTATACCGCCCAGCAAGAGTACCGGCAATTTGTACGCTACCAGGAAAACAGGATTTGGATACCCTATCCGAAGAGTACTTTCCAACAATATCATCAGGCCCTGGATGCACTTCTGGACAATCGCCAGGCCAAAGTCAATATTGTGCATATTGGCGATTCGCATATCCAGGCCGATTTTTGGTCGCACCAGGTACGCCAGCATTTTCAGGAAGAAAGATCATTTGGCAATGGGGGCCGGGGTTATGTTTTTCCTTATTCTATGGCCAAAGCCCACGACCCTTTCAACCTCAAAGTGAATTATACGGGCCTGTGGCAAGGCTGCAAAAGCATTCAGCTTTCCCGCACCTGCTCCTGGGGCCTGGGAGGCATGACAGCAACTACCACCGACAGCCTGGCTAGCTTTACGATTGACCCTAATAGCCGTACCGCCCAGGCTTACCCAATCAGCCGGGTAAAGGTGTATTATAATGTACGGGAACCAAAGAATTATTTTGTTAATCTGGTAACTGAAAATGGCCTGCAGGCCCCCTGCGCCCTCAGTGCGGATGGCTATGCCGAATTTTGCCTACCCTCCCCCCAGGAAAAAGTTACTTTTCGGCTCGAGAAACGCTTCCCGACTCAAAGCGAGTTTACCCTGGAAGGCATCAGCCTGGAAAATGACCAGCGTGGGGTGCAATATCATGCGGTTGGGGTGAATGGGGCCACAGTTTTGTCTTATCTCAAAGTGCCCAATTTAGAACCCCAGTTGCACAGCCTTTCGCCTGATTTGGTCATCATTTCTTTGGGCACGAATGATGCCTATACCACTCAGTTTGATGCCGAAGCCTATAAGCGCAATCTTTCCCGTCTGATTTCCCGCATTCGGATGGCGGCCCCCCGGACCTCGGTGCTCATCACCACCCCCGGCGATTGCGGCTTGCCCGGGGGCATCATTAACCCCAGCAACCAGGCCGCCCGCCAAAAGATATTTGAACTGGGCGAAGAAATGGACTGCGCCGTATGGGATTTGTATATGGTCATGGGAGGCTATGGCTCGGTAAAACGCTGGCTCAAAGAAGGACTTTCGGCGGGCGATTTGGTACATCTTACAGGCAAAGGCTATCGCTTGCAAGGCGACTTGCTCTATGATGCCCTCGTGCAGGATTATTTGAATCATCGATTGGGGCAATAATATCGCATAGCCGGAACCAGGGGAGAAGACATCATGGAGCTATTGTCGCATCTTTTTTTGTAGATTCGGAGCGGCCTTTAATTTTTACCGATTCGCTTTTTTGGTTTTTTTTCGCCCTGGTAGTATTGATATACCAGGCCATTTACCAGCGCAATCACCTTCGCAACCTGTTTTTGCTGGCTTTTAGCCTGTTTTTTTATTACAAAGCAGGGGGCTTCTTTTTTGTACTTATCATATTTTCTACCCTGGTGGACTATTACATCGGGGCCGAAATCCATAAGAAAAAGCATCTGCCTAACCGAACAAGCCTGCTGGTGCTGAGTTTGGTCATCAATTTGGGGCTGCTGGCCTATTTTAAATACACCTATTTTTTTACGGAGCTTGTCAATCAGACTTTTGCCACCGATTTTAAAACCCAGGACTACCTGGCGATGTGGGCCAACCAGCTTTTTGGCACCACCTTTGACATTGGGGCGATTATTTTGCCCGTAGGCATCTCCTTTTATACTTTTCAGACCCTGAGCTACACCCTCGACATTTACCGGCGCAAAATCAAGCCGGTAAATAATCTGCTTGATTTTGGCTTTTATGTGAGCTTTTTTCCACAACTGGTGGCCGGGCCCATTGTTCGGGCGGCGGAGTTTGTGCCGCAGCTATATGCCCCCTACCGTCTCTCAGTGCCGGAGTATGGCCGGGCCATTTATATGATTTTGAATGGTTTGGTCAAGAAAATTCTGATATCGGATTATATCTCCACCAATTTTGTGGACCGGGTTTTTCAAAATCCGACTGCGCATTCGGGTTTTGAAAACCTGATGGCGGTGTATGGCTATGCCATCCAGATTTATTGCGATTTCTCGGGCTATACCGATATTGCCATTGGCCTTTCGCTCTTATTGGGTTTTCGGCTTAATATCAATTTCAACTCCCCTTATAATGCTACGAGCATCACCGATTTTTGGCGGCGGTGGCATATTTCGCTTTCTACCTGGTTGCGCGATTATCTCTATATTTCGCTGGGGGGGAACCGCTCGGCTTCAGTATTTACCTATGTGAGTGTGCCGATTTCGGCCCTGTTTTTTTTGGTACTGGATGGTTGGGATTGGGACAATGCCTGGTTATTATTGCTTTTATTGGGGGTTTGGGGGCTTTCTCAATTGTACCGGGACCAGCACTGGCTGGCCTATGCAGGGATATTCATCAATCTGCTTTATTGCGGCCGTTTGTTTTGGTATGCCGACTGGTTTAGTCTGGGCCTCATGTCGGCTACGGCCTCGGGCTGGCTACTGCTGCTCTTGCGCCCCAATTGCGGGTAGCGCTCAGCACTTATCTTAATCTACTGATAACGATGCTGCTGGGGGGCTTTGGCACGGAGCCAGTGCGCGGTTTGTGATATGGGGGGCTTTGCACGGGCTGGCCCTGGCTTTGCACAAGCTTTGGATGGACATAAGCGGCACGAAGGGAACCGAAGCAAAGGGTTTTCGTCGTTTTTTGGGTCAGTTGCTCACCTTTCACTTTGTTTGTTTTTGCTGGATTTATTTCCGGGCTACCGACCTGGGGCAGGTCAATAAAATGCTTTATCAAATAGGCTTCAGTTTTCAGGCTTCGGTCATTGGGGCGGTTTTGCTGGGCTACAAAGAGGTTTTTTTATTGATGCTCTTGGGTTTTGTAGTGCACTGGATACCCCGGCGACATAAGGACCATCTTGCCGATTATTTTGTCCAGATTCCCGACCTGGCCAAGGCCTTCGTGATTGCGGTGGTAGTCTTGCTTTTGTTTCAGGCCCGCTCCGCCGCAATTCAGCCCTTCATTTATTTTCAGTTTTAAGATTCAAAATAAATAAACAAAGCCCAGGGCTTAAGAAAAGCCAAGTTTCTTCTTGGGAAACCATCCTCTGAAAAAAACAAGAAATTATAAAAATTTTTTGGAGAATTATAAAACCGCCATTAATATTGCAGTCCATAGCTGGTTGAAGGATATTGGAGGTTAAGTGAACAGCCCCGTTCACACCTCCTTTATCTTTTTTAAGGCTTTTTGAGTTTCCTTTATTTCAACCTTTATCAGAACTTTCTCTTACAAAGCCGGAGATGCGGCTGCCCCCCCGCGCGACAATTGCTCTTGAAGTGTTTTTTTATGGCCGGCCATTCCGGGGGGCAAGATACTGTAATACTCTATGTCATGCCGGACTTGCTTTTCTCCCAGCACTTCGCTCCGCAGCGTGCCTTCATAAGTAGCCCCCAGTTTTTTGATGGTCGCAATGGAGCGAAGATTTTCGCGGTTGCAACGGAGCGTTATCCGGGCCACTTGTTGGATTTCAAAAGCATACTCGAGCATTAGCAGTTTACATTCCGTGTTTAGGTTTGTGCCCCAAAAATCAGGATGAAGCCAGGTCCAGCCAATTTCGAGTTTGTTGTTGTCCCGGTCCAGGTTCATAAAGCGGGTGCTTCCGGCCACTTGCTGGCTTGGGGCATGGAGGATGACCAAAGGCACTTCCATGCCTATCGACTGGGTAATGAAGGCTTCCTGCATACGCCGCCCAAAGGATTCCTCTTGGCCCAGTTTCAATACATTATTTGTCCAGATACGGGCATCTTTTGCCGCCTCCCAAAGTGGGGCGAGCAGGTTTCTTTCCAGGGGCAGCAAGCTGACCTGCTGGCCTTTCAGGCTCAAATCGCGGGGTAGCCAAGGAGATAAGGATAAATTCATATAATGGAAAGAAATAAATACATAAGTGTAAATGATGATATTGAAGTAGACGGGATAGCCCAAACTTGCCTACTCGAGATATAGTTCACGAAGTCGCTGGATTTTCTCGGCATTGAGGCCCATGACTTGGTGCAGGTAATTCTCCACATTTTCGTATTCCTTTTCAATTTCCTCAAAGGCGGCCTCAAGATATTCGGCTCGCACCTCCATCACCGGGGTAATGAGGTGCGAGGGAATGCCTACCAGTCGGGCTTTGCGGATGATGCGGATGTTTTCTTCCCGTCGGAAATAGTTAGAAGCCAAGTAATCGGCATAAATCCAGTCTCTGCACACACCCAGGGCTGAAAGCAGCAGGGCCGCCGCAAATCCGGTGCGGTCTTTTCCGGCGGTGCAATGAAAAAGCAGGGGAAGATTCTTTTCCTCTAATAACAGAGAAAAAAAATCAGCATACACTGGCGCATAGCGGGTGGCCAATTCCCGATTGGCTTTAATCAAAAATCATCGGCAAATCCCTTGCGGCGCAATTGCCTCAGCTTGGCAAAAAATCGCCCATGGGCCGGTTGGGGTCATAAATAGGCAGCCCAATTTGCCGAAACGCCAGGTGAGGCGGCAGACGATTAGGCTGTCGGCTTACCTCGTCTGGCCCCCGAAAGTCGCAAATGGTTTGGATACGCAGGTTTTTAAAATAAGGCCAATCGCCGGGACCTAAGCCCGAAAGGCGGTCGGAACGATACAAAAGTCCCCATTTCAGGCTCCGTCCGTCTTGGGTAGGCAGGCCGCCCAGGTCGCGAAAATTACTGGTTTTGGCCAGGGGAATCAAGCGTTCGGAAGCAAGAACAGCCCGCCCTTCAATCTGAAACAAAAAGCGATGCTGGCGGGGCAGATGGTCCAGCCGAAGGCGCTGGGTTTGGGCTTCAATCTGCATACGCGGCAGCCCTTCCGAAAAAGGAATGGCCTCGATTTGCAGGGGCTGGTGCTGGAAAAAAGAAAGTAGGTCAAGGTGATAATGCCCATTAGGCGCACGCTGAATGAGAACAGGCTCCTTCAGGGGATTGTCTGCCCCACCAACCGAAACAGGGCGCTGGTAGCGTTGATACATCCAGTAAGCCCCTGCACTCGTGAAACTCCCCAGCCAAAATAAATAGTTCATATACATAATTTAATTTGCCGAAATACCGTATTTAGAAGAATATAATTCGGCTATTTGAGAATTTCAGATTAATTTTATAAAAAAATAATTAGTAAATCATAAAGCCCCCTTGTCAAAGTATTTTTTGAAAACAAAAACCGGATAGCATTTGAGGTAATTTGCCAAAAGGAAAAACAATATTTTTGGAGGCAATTTACAAATTTTGGCAGATATTCCAGCACTTTATTTTTTCAAAAATACAGGGCATCCATTCTTTGCGGAGGCAAAGAAGCCAGCGTCTGAAGGGGGCTTTACGTTGAATATGATAAATAAGACATATTTATTTTTGCATAAAACAAAGTACGAAAAGTAGCTGTACCAAAACATATTTTTAAATAAGTGGATTGAAACAATATTGTGCGAATTGTACTGAAAAAAAAGATGATAAAAACCATTGTGGCAAACTAATCCATTTGAGCCATTCATCCCCTTTGGATTGGGTGAAAAGTTAGTAAATAGTTGTAGTGGGGCAGATACCCCTGCCAAAGAAACATTTGTAGTCAAAAAAGCAAAAAAAATTGACTTCTATTGAATAAATATAGTAAAGCATAAATAAATTAAATGGATTTATCACCTTTATTGGGTTTCTTAGATTATGCTGGTTAGGGGGTAAATTTGCATTTAGGAGATATTTGCGATACAAACGACATAAACAAATTGGAGCAAGAGGCACATATTCGGCTGGTGCTAGAGGCGAAATGAAGCCGAAAAACCTGCTGAATGTTTCTCGTCCAAGTAGCCATTTCTAAACACCAGCAAGGGCAAAAAACTTGTATATTTTGTTCCTTTGGAAATCCAAATAATCCAAAAAAACCTTACATTTGATGCGATTAACCTATTTTGTACACAAAATGATAAGACATATCAAAAGAGGACTTGCCCTTTTTGCCTTTTTATTTTTAAGCAGCAGTGTTCAGGCGCAAACCTTCGTACACAGGATTGACAGTTTGAGAAAAGTCACCATGCAAAAAGGCTTATCAGATACACTGCTGATTCAAGCCTATGTAAGCCTAAGCAGAGAAATGGTCAAAGTTAAAGACGCTCAAAGCCTGCAAATACTCAATAAGCTAAAAGAACTAGGGCAGAAATTAAACTCACAATACGTCTTAGGGCATTATAATCTTCAATCGGCTTCTTTTTATTATCTCAACCAAAATCTAAACACTGCCCTCCGCTTTGCAGAAAAAGCCATTGTAATCTTCAAAAAAGACAATAATAAGACAGACCTCATAGATGCCTATAATATTGAAGGACTCATTTATCAAAGTTATCAGACTTGGGCAAGAAGTCTGATGAGTTATCAAAAAGCACTTACCCTTTGTAAAAAACTAAATGATACTGCTAGGTATTATACAGTTACTAGCAATATTGCTCTGATCTATCAATACAATAAAGATTATCTTAAAGCATTAGCGTATTACAACAAATCAGAAAAATATTACTCAAAAATAAAAAACTCCAATACCCTTGCTGTGCTCACCAGTAATATGGCAACCTGCTACAAAGAACTCAAAAAATTTGAACTTGCCGAGAAGTACTACCTGAGGGCTATTAGCATTATTCAAAAGTAGGGAATCCCTACTATGAGAGTCTTTTCTTAGGACAATTAAGTGACTTTTATATCAAGCAAAAAGATTATAAAAAAGCAATTGTCTATCTTAAAAAGGTTGAAAATATTATTACTCAAAATAAATTCAAAGAACTTGAACCATATCTCTTTCAAGGCTATGGAGAATATTATCTGGATACAAAAAACTACTCTCAGTCAGACTATTATCTCCAAAAAGCCTACCTGTTAGCCCCAAATACTGATGATATACAATTCAACATGGAGATAAACCAGCTTTTATTTCGCCTTATGCAAGCACAAGGCAATCTGTCAGAAGCAATAGAATATTATAAAAAATACTCATCCCTAAAGGATAGTTTATACAACAGTGAAAAAACGGAACAGCTGTCCAGATGGGAGGCATTTTATAATATAGAAACCAAGGAAAAAGAAAACCAAGCACTTAAAGCCGAAAAAATCCAACAGGCACTGCTTATTCGTAACCAATGGATTACCAATCTTGCGGTAGGCATAGTGAGCCTCTTATTAGTTATTATTCTAATCATTATATTTAGAGCCTACCAGATTAGTAAAAAATCATCTAAAACCCTTAAAGAAAAAAACCAAGAAATCACCCATACCAATCATCAATTAGCTGAAATAGATAAGGTTAAAAACAAGCTCTTCTCTATCATCGCACACGACCTGAGAGGACCCATAGTTAGCCTTAACCAATTCTTAAAACTGCTCAAAGAAAACACCTTGACTAAGGATGAGTTCAGAAGTATTTTGAATAAACTACAAGCGCAAAGTGAGAATACAGAAGACCTTGTGGAAAATTTGCTTTTTTGGGCTAAAAATCAGATGGAGGGTATTATCCCAAAGTTCAAAAAAGTTAATGCAGAAGACATCATACAAGAGGTCTTTAATCTGTATCAAGCAACTGCCATCCAAAAAGATATTGAACTCAATCTACAATCTTCCACCTCATCTCAGGTGTATGCTGACAGAGACATGCTAAAACTCATCATCAGAAATCTTGTCAATAATGCCATCAAATACTCTTACCAAAATAGTACTATCCATGTAAAGATAGACAAAGATTCTTCAAGCAATAATGTAATCATAAGCATAAAAGACAAGGGAATTGGAATCCCTCTAGAACTACAAGAACAGCTTTTTTCCGTCAATATCCAATCACGAAGAGGAACTAAACAAGAAAAAGGCACTGGACTTGGGCTGTTGCTTGTCAAAGATTTTGTGGAAGCAATGCATGGAAAACTCTCCGTACAAAGCGAAGCCAATCAAGGCACATCCTTTTTCCTTCACCTACCGTCTCCACCTATTGATGCCGACAAATAAAAAAAAACATATCTCAATCCGTTCTAAAAAATCATACAGCTTTAGCCTTCGCATTACTAATCTAAACCCAATCTGTTGATGATTTTACTTCTTGCTTTGTGTGGGCCTGAACCAAGAAGTATAACTTCATCAGATGCACAAAACTTGAATGTAGCACTTCACTTTCGTAAAAGCACGAAACCCACGCTTTTGCAAATCGGCTCTTATGGGGTCGGCTTTTTTCAAGATATTTGTTAAGTGTATCTTTTAGCCCTACTTTAATGGTGGTCGGTTCGTCGTGTTAAGCTGAAATATCTACAAAATATTCTTTGTCATCCATCAAGGTTTTCGGTCTGCATTTTAACTCAAATTTTATTTTATCCGTTTGTTGGGGTCTCTCGGCTCGTTTAAAAGCTCAAAAGATTAGTTCGGTTCTGGGAATGTTACTAATCTGTACACTGGTTCTTTGTCTTTTGATAGTTTGTCAAGCCTTGCAGCAATTTCTTAAACCTTCCAATTCTTCAGGAAAAGGGCTATTGTTTGCCATTTACCAATCTTGCTGTCAACTTTCATATATAAATTCTGCCAATTCCTTCTTGCTTGGTTTTTATAGTGTTCTGCAAATTCTACTGACTTAATGACCTATTAGCTTTTTGGTCATTGGCGCATTGAGCATTAATCACTGGCTCCTTCTAGGCGCATTATTTTTTTCTATGTTACTTTCTCTCCAAACCCTCTCCCAATATATTTGATTTTCAATTTATTTTGACGTGATTAGGCAAATTTTCTTATTATTCTATGCGAATCACTACCCCCGCTCTTCGGAGCACAGTTCTTTTTTGGGGCTTTTTATGCCTGCTCAGCCCAGCCCAAGCGCAGCTATTCCAAGAGGTGAGCCAGAGCGCGGGGCTCAACCACCTCCAGATGACGGGCAGCCTGATGGGAGGCGGCATTGCCATCCTGGATTATGACCAGGACGGCTGGGAGGATGTCTATCTGACCAGTGGCCAGCTCCGCGACCAATTTTACCGCAACAAGGGCGATGGCACTTTTACCGAAATAGGCCTGGAAGCCGGGTTTGCCATTACTGAAAGCCTGCTTACCCTGGGGGCCATTGCCTTTGATTACGACAATGACGGCTGGCCCGACCTGCTGGTCATGACTGGCGAAAACTCTCCCTGTCTGCTTTTCCACAACCAGGGCGATGGCACTTTTGCCGAAGTGGGGGCCAGTGCCGGGCTGATTCATCGGGCCTTTAGCCTTTCGGCCACCGCCGGAGATTTTAACCGCGACGGCTGGCTGGATATTTACGTGGCCAATTATGTGGACGAAGCCTCGGCCCTCATCGAAAATGAGGAAGTGGTGGGCTTTGACCACCTCTGCTATGCCGATTATTTATACCTCAACCAGGGCAATGGCACTTTTGTAGAAATGGCCGCCGCCCTGGGAATGGACGAAGCGGGCTGCGGACTGGCGGTTGTTTTTACTGACTATGACCAGGATGGCGACCCGGATATGCTCATTGCCAATGACTTTGGCGAATGGGTGCTTCCCAATGTATTGTGGCAAAATGAAGCCCCCGCACTAGGCGTGAGCGATCAAAGTCAGGCCAGCGGTCTCAATGCCGCCCTCTACGGGATGGGCCTGGCCATTGGCGACTATGACCTGGACGGCGACTGGGACTATTACGTTACGAACCTGGGCCGCAATGTACTGCACCGAAACCAGGGCAATGCCACTTTTGTGGATGTCAGCACGGCGGCAGGGGTTGAAAACACCTATGCCGATGGCTTGCTAACCACGGGCTGGGGAACGGCTTTTATAGATGTGAACCACGACACTTATCCCGATTTGTTTGTGGCCAACGGACAGATACCTGCCGCCGACTTTATTGCCACGGCTCCCGAAGACCCCAATAAGCTGTACCTCAACCAGGGCAATGGCACTTTTGCCGATGTTTCGGAGGCCGCCGGGGTGGACTCGCCCTGGAAGGGCCGCGGGATGGCCTATACTGACTATGACCGCGACGGCGACCTGGATGTACTGGTGGCTTGTGTTTCGGCCACTCCCAACTCCGGCGAGCACAGCCTACTGTACCAAAACCAGTACGCAGGACCGCACCATTGGCTGCAAATCAAGTTGGTGGGCACGGTCTCGAACCGGGATGCCCTGGGAAGCCGGGTGCAGGTAGAGGCGGGCGGCCAATCCCTGCTTCGTGAACTGAGCAGCGGAGGGAGCCACGCCTCGAGCCATAGTCCCATCCTGCACGTGGGCCTGGGCGCAGCCACGGTCGTGGACCAAATCACCGTGTATTGGCCCAATGGCGGGGTGCAAACGCTGACCAATGTGGCCGCCAACCAGCGCATCACCATTGTCGAGGAAATGCCCCAAATGCGGGTATTGGGGCAGGGGGTCTTGATTGCCAATGGCGATGAAGCCGCCAACCCGGAAGACCTCACCGACTTTGGCCAGTTCCTGCTCAACCAGGAAGCCCTTATCCGCACGTTTGAGATTCGCAATGAGGGCAATGTGCCGCTTGTGCTTACGGGCCAGCCCCTGGTGGAACTGTCGGGCGATTTCTCGGCCTTATTTGAGGTCTTGAGCAGCCCCCAAACGGAATTGGCCCCGGGCGAAAGCACCTTCTTTCAGGTGCGTTTTCAGCCCCTTACGGAGGGCTTTCACGGAGCCCTGGTACGGATAGCCAGCAATGATTTTTACAATGCCGCTTATGTTTTTGGGCTGCGGGCCATGGTCAGCCAGCAGGCCAGTGCCCGGCTCAATGTGCGGGGCAATGGCCTCAGTATTGTTTCGGGGGACGAAACGCCCAGTGAAGCCGATTTCACTAATTTTGGCAATTTGGTGCTGGGCCAGGAAAACGAAATCCGCCGCAGCTTTTGGATTGAAAACCTGGGCAATGCCCCCTGCAGCTCAGCGGCAATCCGATGATTGCCCTGCTGAACAATGCTGAGGGGGCTTTTCAATTGGTGCAATTGCCCCCGGCCTGGATTCCCCCCGGCGGACAGGCCTCTTTTCAGGTGCGTTTCCAAAGCAATAGCCCCGGCCTGCAATCGGCGCAGGTGCGCATTCTCAGCAATGACCCTTTGCAAAGTCCTTACACTTTTTTGGTACAAGCCCAGGCCCTGGCCTTGCCCCGCATACAGGTTCGTGGCGAGCCGGGAGAAGTGATATTGTCTTCTTCATACCTTCCGTCGGCGGCGCAGGGAACCCTGTTTCCAACGGTGATACAGGGGCAACTGCCCGCCGTGCAGGTGTTTCGCATTGAAAACACCGGGCAGGCGCCGCTTTTGCTCAGTGCCGAAGACCGGGTGGCCCTGCAAGGCCCAGGGGTCCAGGATTTTGTGGTGGTGGCCCAGCCCGCCGGGGGAGTAGCCCCGGGGGGAACTACGCCATTTGAAATTGCGCTTTTGACCCAGTCCGAAGGTTATAAAGAGGCCGAGGTCATTATTTTTAATTCCGATAGCCAGCACAACCCCTACCGCTTCAGGATAGCGGGCCGGGTGGAGGGCCTCCCATTGGCCCTGCCCAACGGAACCCTCGGGCAAAAAGGGCAAATACGCCCCAATCCCACAACAGGAAGGGTGCAGATAGACGGAGCAAGCCTGGGAGTCGGGCAATTTAAGCTCCTGGATTCCTACGGTCGGCTTTGTGCCGAAGGCACTTTAGAAAGCACCTCGCTTTGGCTGGATTTGTCGGACTATCCGGCGGGGGTCTATCTATTTCATTGGCAAAACGAAAGCCAACAGGGGGTAGAAAGGGTGATAAAATATTAAAAATTCACCAGGAGAGCAGATTTTATTTTGCAAAGCGACTTATTCTTGGAAAAATATTTGTAGAATAAAATTCGGTATTTGATGGCTAAGGGAGGACTGGGGCTTATGAAGATAGTACTAAAAGGCGTGTTTTTGGGGTGCTGGCTGCTCTTGGGTCCGGGACTAATGGCGCAGTCCGGCACTCCCTGGGCTGGGGTAAAAGCCGAAAAAAAAAGGAAACATTTTGGTTTTTTTTGCTCCGGCGGAGGCTTTTATTGAGGAAAAAGCCACGGGCCTGTCGGGCATCGAATACGATTTGATGCAGGACTTTGTGGCATTTCTCCGCCGCCAATATGGGCTGGACATCAGCATTTCCTTTCAAAAAATAGAAAGCTTTTCGGATTTGTACCAAAGGGCTAAGGTGGGCCCGTCCGGGGCTTTTTTTATTTCTTCTTTTTCCATCACCCCCGAGAGGCAGAAAGAAGTCCGGTTTAGCCCGCCCTATATGCCGGACATTGAGGTGCTTATCAGCAGTCTTAATCTTCCGCTGGTCAAAGATACGGCCGCATTTGTGCGGGCCTTTGGCAAAGCCCGCGGGGTGGCGGTGCCCAACTCTACCTATGCCCAAAATCTGCTGGCCCTCAGGAGAAATTACCTCCCCGGGCTAAAAATTGAGTATGTAAAAGAATACCAGGATATTCGCCAGCGCATCAGTGAGCAAGACAATTATTTCAGCTTTTCCCAACTTGAGGATTATCTCCTCAACACGCGCCGGGGCTTGCGCCTGCGACGGCAAAACGTATTCAAAATCAATAAAATTGGACGAGGTATTATCTATTCCCTCCGCAGCGACTGGGAAGAACCCATTCAGGCCTATTTTGCCCGGCCCGAAGTGGAGGATTTTATCCGCAAAACCGTAGAAAAATACTTTGGCCCCGAAGAAAGCCAGTTTATCTGGAAAATTGCCCAGGACAAAGCCCTGATTACCCAGGAAATTCAGCTCCTGACCAAAGAACGGGAAATCCAAACTGAACAATTGCAGGCCCAAAATCAACAAATCAGCCGCCAAAACCAGTTCATTTTGTATGGCTTGGCCGGGCTGCTGGGGGTGGGCTTGGTGAGCGTTTTTATGTTTTACCTCTACTGGATAAAGCAAAAAAATAACCGCATGCTCTTGCATAAAAACCGGGAGATTGAAGAGCAAAAAGCCGAGCTTATGTTGCTCAATAAGGCACTCACCGCCCAAAATGAAGAGATAGAAAAACAAAAAGCCCTGATTCAATCGGCCCACCAGCATCTGAGCAAGGCCAATAAAAAACTGACCGACAGCATCCTGACGGCCCGCACCATCCAGCAGGCCCTTTTGCCCTTTGAAGCCCGCCTTCGCCGTGTTGCTGCTGACTTTTTTCTCATTTTTCAGCCCAAAGACATTGTCTCCGGCGATTTTGTCTGGGTGGGGCAGGTAGGCCAAAAACGGATTGTGTCGGTGATTGACTGCACGGGGCACGGCGTTCCCGGGGTTTTATGACTATGATTGCCTATGCTTTTTTGAATGAATTGATTCTGGAAAAAAAGATGAGCGACCCGGCACTTGCCTTGCAAAAGCTAAATGCCTATCTTTCTTATGCCTTTGCCCAGGAACGCAACGAAATCAACTACCAATTGGGCATGGAGTTATCCATTTTTAGCTATTCCCGCACCCCGCCCGAAACCCACTGGCAATGTGCCTTTGCTGCCTCCGAACAAAACCTGCTCTATACCACGCCTAACGGACTGGAAGAACTGCAAGGCGATCGTGCCACCATCGGGAGCAATAATATGGGCAAAGACCTGGAGTTTACCCGGCACGAGTTTTCCCTGCCTCCTGGCGAAATGGTTTATCTCACTACCGACGGCTTCCTGGATACCCCCAATCCAGCCCGCAAGAAAATCTCCGGCTTCGCCCTGAAAGAGGCCCTCTGGCAAAACCGCCCCCTCAATACGAGCCAGCAAAAAGAAGCACTCTGGCAAATGCTCCAGCAACATCGCCAGCAAGAAGACTACCGCGACGACATCACCGTGTTGGGGCTGAGGCTTTGAGGCCCCGGGCCTCTTCTTGACAAAATGTCGGTAAAAATCAACCTAATTTCATCAAGCACGGCCATTTTGTCTGTATTCAGGCTTTTGCCCGGGCTTGGTGTAGGCTTTGTGTAGTCTTTTTTGTAATTTCAAAGCACAAAAAAGCCCGAAAAACCTGTACGGACGATGAATTTTAACAATTACACCATCAAAGCCCAGGAGGCCATTCAGCAGGCTTCCCAGATTGCCTCGGCCGAAACCCATCAGGCCCTTGAGCCAGCCCACGTATTGAAAGGCATTTTGCAGGAAGACGAAAAACCTGGCTTCTTTCATTCTCAAAAAGCTCAATATCAACCGCCCTCTGCTCGAGACCAAGCTCGATGAAATTCTCAAAACCTTTCCTAAAGCCAGTGGCCAGCCTTATCTTTCCAATGATTTGTTTTATGCCTTGCAACAGGCCGAAAAATTTGCCAAGAGCTATAAAGACGAGTTTGTGGCCGTAGAGCATATTCTGCTGGGCCTGCTGGCCGGCAAAGACCAGGTGGCGCAGGTAATGAAAGACCTTGGCTTTACAGAAAAACATTTGCGGGCCGCCATTGACGAGCTCCGGGGCGGCAGCAAGGTAAGCGACCAAAACGCGGAGGCCAAATATAAATCGCTGGAGCGCTACTCTAAAAACCTGAACGACCTGGCCAAACGTGGCAAGCTGGACCCCGTCATCGGGCGCGACGACGAAATCCGGCGGGTATTGCAAATCCTGAGCCGCCGCACCAAAAACAACCCCATTCTCCTGGGCGAACCCGGCGTAGGCAAGACGGCCATTGTAGAAGGGCTGGCCCAGCGCATTGTGGAGGGCGATGTGCCCGAAAATCTCAAAACCAAAACCATCGTATCCCTGGACATGGGCCTGCTCGTGGCGGGAGCCAAATACAAAGGCGAATTTGAAGAACGCCTCAAGGCAGTAATCAAAGAAGTGGTGGACTCAGAAGGGGAAATCATCCTCTTTATTGATGAAATCCATACCCTCATTGGCGCAGGGGCGGGCGGCGACAGTGCGATGGATGCCGCCAACCTGCTCAAGCCCGCCCTGGCCCGGGGCGAACTGCACGCCGTCGGGGCCACCACCCTCAAAGAATACCAAAAATACATTGAGCGCGACAAGGCCCTGGAGCGTCGCTTTCAGGCGGTGATGGTGGACGAACCCAGCGTGCCTGATGCTATCTCCATCCTGCGGGGCCTCAAAGAACGCTATGAACTGCACCACGGGGTGCGCATCACCGACGATGCCACCATTGCCGCCGTAGAGCTTTCGCACCGTTATATCTCTGACCGCTTTCTGCCCGACAAAGCCATTGACCTCATTGATGAAGCGGCCTCGAAGCTGCGCATAGAAATGGACTCGATGCCCGAAGAACTGGATGAACTGGAACGCAAAATCCGACAGCTCGAGATTGAGCGCGAAGCCATCCGCCGCGAAAAAAATGTGGAGAAAGAAGCCCTGCTCTCCAAAGAACTGGCTGACCTGGGCGAGCAGCGCGATGTGCTTCGCAACAAATGGCAGGAAGAGAAAAACCTGATTCAGCAAATCCAAAATACCAAAGAAAGCATTGACCGCCTCAAGCTGGAAGCCGAACAGGCCGAGCGCCAGGGCGACTACGGGCGCGTGGCCGAAATCCGCTACGGCAAAATTACCGAAGCTGAAAAACAATTGCTTGCATTGCAAAACCGCCTCAAAGAAAACGAAGCCCAGGCTATGCTCAAAGAGGAAGTAACCAGTGAGGACATCGCCGAAGTGGTGGCCAAGTGGACGGGTGTGCCTCTTACCCGGCTTTTGCAAAGCGAACGCGAAAAACTGCTGCAACTGGAAGAGGAACTAAGCCGCCGGGTGGCCGGACAAACACAGGCCATCCAGGTAGTGGCCGATGCAGTGCGCCGGAGCCGGGCCGGACTTCAAGACCCCAAACGCCCCATTGGTTCTTTCCTGTTTCTGGGCAGCACGGGCGTGGGCAAGACCGAACTGGCCAAAACCCTGGCCGAGTTTCTCTTCAATGACGAAAATGCCCTCGTACGGATAGATATGTCCGAATATCAGGAAAGCCACGCGGTGAGCCGCCTGATTGGGGCCCTCCAGGCTACATCGGCTATGATGAAGGTGGGGCAATTGACCGAGGCTGTGCGCCGTAAGCCTTACTCGGTCATTTTGCTGGATGAAATTGAAAAAGCACACCCCGATGCTTTCAACATCCTGCTCCAGGTGCTGGACGAGGGCCGCCTGACCGACAACAAAGGGCGCACGGCCAACTTTAAAAACACGATTATCATCATGACTTCCAACGTGGGGGCAGAAATCATCCAAAGCCGACTGATGGGGCGCGAAGTAGAACCGGATTTTGACCTTGTGGAAGACACCAAAGAAGAAGTGCTGGGGCTGCTCAAACGCCTGGTGCGGCCCGAATTCCTGAACCGGATAGACGAAATGGTCATGTTTCGGCCCTTGGGCAAAAGCGACATGCGCAAGATTGTGGACATCCAGTTGCGGCAAATTCAGGAACTACTCAAAGGCAGTGGCATCACCCTGGA
The DNA here is from genome assembly GCA_012031215.1 of Microscillaceae bacterium. Lineage (GTDB taxonomy): Bacteria > Bacteroidota > Bacteroidia > Cytophagales > Microscillaceae > JAAUUB01. The sequence continues at coordinate 19,067 of JAAUUB010000035.1, forward strand.
AGCCGATGACAAGGTGCGCCAGGTCCTGGCCGAAATTGGTTTTGACCCCCAATACGGAGCCCGCCCCCTCAAAAGGGTCTTGCAAAAACGCCTGCTCAATGCCCTTTCCAAAGAAATACTGGCCGGTCAGGTTTCCAAAGATGCCGTTATCGCCGTAGAAATGGACGAGTACGACCGCATCCGCTTTGTAAATATTAAGGATATTTCCCTGGATATGGATGTGTAGGGAAAAAGCACTTCGTTTTTTGGGAGAAGCGGAGTGTTTTTTCTGTTTTTTTCATACAATAGCAATACAAAATATAATATAGCTTGTCCAGAGGGGAAAAGACCGCCAACTATGCCTCCCAAACAAACCAATTATAAAAATGCGCTGATGACCCTTTTTTTCTTAACAATTATAATACGCTAACTAGCAAAATAAAATTCTTATTTTTATCTTTGCTTCATAACTAATTTCAACATTTATGGCAAAATTCCCAATTCCCAATTCCCAATTCCCAATTCCCAATTCCCAATTCCTTACTAACTAATCCTTCTTGGGCTAAGGCAGTATTATGGGTAATGGTTTCTTGTTTGTTATTGTTCCGTTGTGAATGTCAAGCACCTGGAGGTTCTGGTGAGCCACCACCTCTCACACCAGTTGAAGTAAGACCAATATTAGTGCCGCCAACTTTCAATGCAATAGTCTGCAATCCTATTGTTGGATGTTTAAGTCAACTCAATCCACCACTAGCCAATTCTTTAACATTGCCTGTAACGAATCCTACCTTCATGAATACAGTAACATCCGCTAACTACCAAAATATGCGGGTTTATGGTGTGACGGATTTAGTAAGTACTTGTGGTGGGTTTAGAGTTCCAATTCCAAGCACGGAACAGTCACAAATCAGAGTGGTTGTAAATGCGCCCTGCAATAATTGTAATATGCTTTCATTCAACACATTGAGCAATACTTATGCTCAATGGGAAGGAACATTTATTCCAACAAATCTAACTGGCCCTTTTAATGTTTTGTGCGACTTTAAAAGATTTAATAATTGTTTTTAAATTTTAACCACTACTACGATGACTAATTTTAGTTCAATCTTCAAATTTCTTTTTGTGTGCTTAGTCTTTGGACTGGTAGCTTGTCAAGAATCTTCGGACGAGGTAAAGCCTTCTAGCCAAGAGTTACTTAAAAGCATGGGGCTTCCAAGCGGAGTCCTATCTATGATGGACTATCATAACATTATAAACTCGAGGCCGGATGCCATTTTTTGGATAAACCGACATGCTTCACACGCTACCAGTTCTGCTTGGGTTGGTTTTCAGGGAGTTGCTTATGACTACAATAATGTGAGTGATGTAAGATTTCTTGACGCTCCAGGCAGTTTAAAAATTGGAAATTTTCAAATTGGCAAACAAAGTACCGCTTTTCATCAGGTTGAGATGGACAATGCGTCAGCACGGGCTTTATATGGCTCAAGTGTTAATTTTCAATTTACGGGCGGAAACACCCTCGATAGGTATGGACAGAATAAGGTTTACCCACCAGCAAATGAATCTTTGTATGTACCTACCAAAATACAATTCTCTCAGCCCTTTCCTTTGCTTGATCCTAGTGTACAGAAATCACGAGGAATTCAATTGAATTGGAATGCCGACCCACGTAATGGCAAAGGGGTTATGCTGTTGATGAGGGTCAATCCTGCTTCGGGTCTCTCGAATCCTAATTGGCAATGGTATCACCTTTTAAAAGTTATTCCCGACAATGGGCAATATTTTTTATCTCCTCAGGATTTAGAAAATTTCCTGTTGGATTGGAAATTGAAATTGATTTAATTCGTGGAAACTACAAACTTACTCAACAAGCGGGGAGAAATTATTTATTTTGTGGTTACTCGCTCACGGGTGTAAGTTTTGAGGTAAAACCTTGAAGCAACGACCTTGAATTATTTTGTATCAACAGGGTTACTTAACCAAAAGCACTATTTAAGAAGGGAGCTAACATTGCTCCCTTTTTTGTTTTTCAGGTTTATTTTCACAAAACGGAAAGCATCGGAAAAGCTGCGTTTTAGACAATTTTTTGTCCGTACGGGCCTTCTCCGTTTCAGTAATGTCCTGCCGACGTTCGGTATCTACATATACTACTTTTTGTTCGGTCAGGTACTTAAAGGGTACATTTTGAATCTTCAGAAAATGAACCAATGTATCGCTGATTTTTTCTTCTCGATGTTCGTGTATTTGTAACTGATGAAATGCTTCTACAATCCCTTTCATAATCCCATTTTCCATAAAATCAGGCGAGCCTTCATATCCCATCGCCCCAAAAGCAAGCAGGGTGATTTCCTCAAAGTTGAGTTTCATATTGAGACCGCTTTTTACTTTTTATTCTGGTCCAGGGTTTTCAACATCAAAGCAAACAGATTTTTTCCATCTTCCAGAGCATTGTCTGTTTGCCACTTGGCCACCTCAGAAACTTCAATAAAATACAATCCATCGGACTTTGCCTCAGGGATTATCATTTTTTCAGAATAGTTATCTTCTATGACATCACTTGGCTCTGACTGGTATCTGAGGACATATTTTTGTTGTACTTCCTCAAAAACAATCCTTAGTTGCTTTTCTTAGCATATTTGCTCGAGGTCAAAGACTGCTTCTTCAATTGTGTCTTTTTGCATTTCTATATCCGGAAAGGAAACTTTCAGAATGGTAAACTTTTCTTGAATTTGAAAAGAAAAATTCAAGCCTACACTTTTTTTCATAATAAGTGAAAACCCTTCCCGAAACTTATCAGCATAAGCCTGCAGATGCGCCGGGCTTAGTTTTTCCGGGGCAGGGCTTGAGGACAGGCACTTAAAGGGTCGGGCCATCAGCAGGACAAGTTCGTAGAGATGCCGCAAATGCTCCTCCGGCAAATACTGCAATTCCTCCTGAATAGCCTCGCGATATCGCGCGGAATTTTCTATACTTTTAAATTTTCATTTTTACCAAAGATAGGTTTTGGCGAGCAAAAAAGTAATGATGAAAAAAGCACCCAAGCCCTAAATCAGTTTCCGAAAGCAGACTCTTGAAATCCGGCCCGGCCAATAGTAGGCAGTTATGACTTCAGAGAAAATCATTTCCTGGGGAGGGACGCTTATTTTTTTGGACAAGGCAGTCAGGAAGTCAGTTTCCTGGTCCCCCCGTGCCACTTCTATTGGCAAAAGGGGGGATTTAGTCCTGCTTTTGGGGGCTTTTTTAGGCCCGGGCGGGCGGGACTTTGGCAATTCGGGCTATCTTTGCGCGCTGCCAAACCTTGCCGGGGTGGTAAAGGTTGTAGGCCCAGTGTGTATTGTTAATCCTGAACCATGTTTGCCGATATTGACCAACTTGAACCCAAGTCTTACATCCTGATAAAAGGTGCTCGGGTAAATAATCTTAAAAATATACAAGTGGCCATCCCCCGCAATCAGTTGGTGGTCATCACAGGGCTTTCGGGCTCAGGCAAATCTTCGCTGGCCTTTGATACCCTTTTTGCTGAGGGACAGCGGATGTATGTAGAGAGCCTCAGTGCCTATGCCCGGCAGTTTTTGGGCCGCATGGAAAAACCCGATGTGGACTATATCCGGGGTATTTCGCCGGCTATTGCGGTGGAGCAAAAAGGCAATAGCCGCAATCCCCGGGCTACGGTGGGCACTACCACCGAAATTTATGACTATCTCAAATTGCTCTACGCCCGGATAGGCCGCACTTTTTCGCCCGTTTCGGGGCAGGAAGTGCGTAAAGATACGGTTACGGAGGTGGTAGATGCCATCCAGGCCTATCCTGAGGGCCAAAAGCTGCTGATTCTGGCCCCGCTCTTGCCTTTGCAGGGTCGTTCGCTGGCCGAGGAGCTAAAGATTGTGTTCCAAAAGGGCTTTTCGCGCCTTCAGCACCAGCAACAAATCTTGATGATTGAAGACCTACTGGCCCAGCCCGAAACAATCGCACAGCTCACCCAGGCAGTCTATATCCTCATTGACCGCAATGTGGTGCGCTACAATGACGAAGACAACCAATACCGCCTGGCGGACTCCGTGCAAACGGCTTTTTATGAAGGCCACGGCACCTGTGTAGTGGAAGTAATGGGCAAAGGAACCCGTTATTTTTCGGACCGCTTTGAACTAGACGGCCTCACTTTTGAGGTGCCTAGTGTGCCTTTTTTCAGCTTCAACAGCCCTTATGGGGCTTGCAAGCGCTGCGGTGGCTTTGGCAATACCCTGGCCATCGACGAAAAACTGGTCATTCCTAATCCCCATTTGTCGGTCTATGAAGGGGCCATTGCCCCCTGGCAAACCGAAAAAATGAGTGCCTGGCAGGAGCCCCTGCTCAAAAATGCCATCAAGTTTGATTTTCCCATTCATCGGGCCTATATCGACCTAGATGAGCCACAAAGGCAATTGCTCTGGCAAGGCAATGCTTATTTTCAGGGACTTCATGATTTCTTTGCCTATATCGAATCCGAAAGCTATAAGATTCAGTATCGGGTGATGCTTTCGCGCTACCGGGGCAAAATTACCTGCCCTGACTGCCGCGGCACCCGGCTACGCAAAGATGCTAATTATGTGAAAATAGGCAATTGCGCCCTCTCTGATTTGGTCTTGATGCCTATTAGTGAGCTAAGCCACTGGTTTAAAAACTTATCCCTAAGTGAATATGAACAAAAGATTGCCCGCCGCCTGCGCATCGAGATAGAAAACCGCCTCGAGTACCTGGACAAAGTAGGCCTGGGCTACCTGACCCTCAACCGACTCACGGCCTCGCTTTCCGGAGGGGAGTTTCAGCGCATCAAACTGGCCACCGCCCTGGGCAGTGCCTTGGTAGGCTCTATGTATATCCTGGACGAACCCACGCATGGCCTTCATCCCGCGATACCAACCGACTGGTGGGGTGTTGCGCGATTGCAAAAGCTAGGCAATACGGTCATTGTGGTGGAGCACGAAGAAGAGCTCATGCGGGCCGCAGACCGTATTATTGACATTGGCCCACAGGCGGGCAACCTGGGGGGCGAATTGCTCTTCAACCTGCCTTATGAAGAAGTGGTGCAGGGCGATAAAAACGCAAGCCTGAGCACCGAAAATGGCTGGAAAAACCCGAAATACGATTTATCAGAATCGCATACCTATAATTTTTTGCGCCGACTGGACAATATCCCCCTCCCGCAAAAAGGCGAGCCTGGAACGAATACATCCAGGTCAATGGGGCCCGGCAAAACAACCTTCAAAACCTCAAGGTGCGCTTTCCCCTCGATGTGCTCACGGTGGTAACCGGAGTGAGCGGCTCGGGCAAATCAACCCTGGTGAAAGAAATTTTGTATCCGGCCCTACTCAAAAGCCTGGGCCAAAAGCCGGAAGCCCTGGGTGAATATGAAAGTCTGGAAGGCTCGCTGCGCTATGTCAAAGGGGTGGAGATGGTGGACCAAAACCCCATTGGACGCTCCACCCGGTCTAATCCGGCTACCTTTACCAAGGTCTATGACCTCATCCGCGACCTTTTTGCCCAGCAGCCCCTTGCCCGGCAAAGAAATTTTACACCCGCCCATTTTTCTTTCAATGTAGAAAAAGGCCGCTGTGAAACCTGCCAGGGCGAAGGCAAAATTCGGGTAGAAATGCAGTTTATGGCTGACGTTTTTCTGACCTGCGAAACCTGCCAGGGCAAGCGATTTAAAAAAGAAGTATTGGAGGTGAACTTCCAGGAAAAAGACATCGCCGAAGTGCTGGAACTCACCATTGATGAGGCCATTGTTTTTTTGGAACATATCCCAAGATTGGGGCCTCTCTTCAGCCCCTGCTCGATGTGGGGCTAGGCTATGTGCGTCTGGGCCAACCTACTAGCACCCTTTCGGGGGGCGAATCGCAAAGGCTAAAACTCGCCTCTTTTTTGAAGGAAAAGACCGGGCATACCCTTTTTATCTTTGACGAGCCCACCACGGGCCTGCATTACCACGACATTCGCAAGCTCCTCAAAGCCCTCCAAGCCTTGATAGACCAGGGCAACTCAGTGTTGATTATAGAGCATAACCTAGAGGTCATCAAATGCGCCGACTGGGTCATAGACTTGGGCCCGGAGGGTGGCAAGGGTGGCGGGCAGCTTTGTTTTGAAGGCACTCCCGAAAACCTCATCCGGCTGGAAAACAATCACACGGCGCATTTTTTAAAAGATAAATTTGACTAGCTTTCCTCAAAAAGGTATATGGAAATCTTGGTTTGGCTATTTGCGGGGCTAATGGGCAGCTATGCCTTCCTGACTCTTGGGCTTTGGATTGGCTGGGAGCTTCAGCCTGTTTTTGTGCCCTCGGCCAAGATTGCCCCCCCGCAAACCCTCAAATGGCCCTGCATCAGTATCCTGATTCCGGTGCGCAATGAAGCTAAAAACCTACCCGCCCTGCTGCGGGATTTGGCCTTCCAGACCACGCCGCCCGGCTTTTTTGAAGTGATTGTGATTGACGACCGCTCCGACGACGGCAGCCCGGAACTGGTGCAACAGTTTGCTGCTCAGGCAATTTATCCCCTACATTTGTGCTTGCTTCCGCCCGAAGCCCACTATCTAGCCCCCAAAAAAGCCGCCCTGCAAGCGGGCATACGCCAAGCCCGGGGTACGCTCATCATGACCACAGACGGTGATTGCCGGGTCAAACCGACCTGGGTAGCGGCTTTTTGGCAGTTTTATCAGGCCCAAAAGCCTTGCCTGATTAGCGGCCCCGTAGTGTTGGACTATGCCCAAACCTGGTTTGAGCGGATGCAAATCGTGGAATTTGCCAGCCTGGTGGGGGCTGGCGCGGCCACTTTGTATTGGCAGAAACCCACTATGAGCAATGGGGCCAATCTGGCTTTTCCCAAAGCCGTGTTTGAAGCCGTTGGGGGCTATGAAGGCTTTATGCACCTGGCCTCGGGCGACGATGAGTTTCTGATGCACAAGATAGCCCGTCGCTTTCCGGGCCGGGTGGCCTTTCTCAAGAGCCAGGAAGCCCTGGTGCATACGGCGGCCTTGCCAGGGCTGGCCGATTTTGTGGCCCAAAGACAGCGCTGGGCCAGCAAATGGCGGCATTATGCGCAGCCCGGGCCCGTCTTGCTGGTGATTTATCTCTTTGGGGTGCATTTGGCAATGCTCATTGCCGGGCTGGGTGCGGGTCTGGGTATTTTTGCGGGGGCAGGTTGGCTTTGGGGTTTTGGGGCAAAATTTTTAGTAGAATATTTCTATCTTTACCGAGTATTGCAATTTTTCAAAAAAGGCGGCTCTTTTTTTTCATCCCGCTGGTGCAGGCCATCTATCCGGTATATGTGGTGGGGATAGGATTACTGGCCCAAAGAAAAGGATATGTTTGGAAAGGCCGCCCGATGCAATAAAGAGATATGAGCGATATTGAGTTTGATGTTCTGGACGAGTTATATTTTGTCCAAACCTTTGATTATCTTGCCGGAGTTTTGGAGATGGCGGTTCCAGAACTGGTCGGGGCACTCCGGGGGCTTTACGAAAAAGGCTGGGTAAAATGCCTGGATTTGCAAAAGGACGAACCTATCTCGCCGGAACAACTGGATTGGGAAAAGGGCTTTGCTCAGTATCGGTTTTTGGCTACCAAAGCCGGACTAATGGCCCATAACGGGCGTGGATAATGATTGCTAAGTTTTGATTTTTTTACAATGCAAAAACCGAATGTTGCACGTACTCCTTTTTATTATGTAAAAAAGCGGCTTTTTGCCAATGCTCCGGCGGTATTTGGCATGGTGGTGATCGTGTTGGCGGTGCTGGTTTCGGTCTTGGGTTATTCCATTATGCCCGACCAAACCCCCTTTGCCGACGACCGGGCCGACCAAATCAGTAAAAAACCACCCGGCTTCAAGGTCAAGATGATTCGCTTTCGGGTTAATGCCGAGGTGCCCAAGCGCGGTCTTTTTTCCTGGATACTCTTTGGCCAGGCCAGTGAATACAAAAATATTCCCATCGAGAGTTATCGTATTGACGATAATGCCCTGGCCTTGATTTATCGGATTTATGGGGAAGGGCAAGACAAGCGTATGCCCCTGGTGGATGTGATTCGGCCAGTGTACGTGGGCGAGGTTGAGGAAATGGCCAACCCCGACAACATTGACTATGATGCCGCCTCGCGCCGCGTGCGTTATGCCGATTTGGAGAAGAAAGTTCGCACCCTCACCCGGGTAGAAGTCATTGCCGAGTTTGAGAAGAAAGGGATTATCGAGAAAACCTACTGGCTAGGCACAGACAATGCCGGGCGCGATATGCTAAGCCGTCTTTTGTTTGGAGTACGTATTTCGCTGGGCATTGGCCTCATCTCTGTCGTCATTTCTTTTTTGGTAGGCATTACCCTGGGTTCATTAGCGGGCTTTTTTGGAGGTTGGGTAGATAATCTGATTCTTTGGTTTATGACCGTAGTCTGGTCTATTCCCGGCATTATGCTGGTCATTGCCATCAGCCTGGCCCTGGGGCGGGGCATTTTTGTGGCCTTTGTAGCCATTGGACTGACGACCTGGGTAGAAATTGCCCGGGTAGTAAGAGGCCAGATTATGAGTGTAAAACAAAAGCAATATGTAGAAGCGGCCCGGGCTTGGGTATGCGAAGCCATCGCATTATTCTGGTGCATATTATGCCCAATATCTTAGGCCCTTTAATCGTCATTTTGACTTCTAATTTCGCCTCGGCCATCCTGACCGAAGCCGGACTAAGTTTTCTGGGGCTAAGTGCCCAGCCGCCTATGGCTTCTTGGGGGGTGATGGTCAATGAGGGTTTTGGATTTATCACAACGGAGGGCGGCTTTTACCTGGTTTTATTTCCCAGCCTGTGCATTGCGCTGATGGTGCTGGCTTTTAACTTGTTTGGCAATGGATTAAGAGATGCTTATGACCCAAAAACCTCGACAAGATCTCGATGATTACAAGGCCAAGTTTCATCAGGTAGAGCTGGAACTCAATGCGATTCTGGAAATCACGCAGGCCATCAACAACAATACGCCCGAAGCTTCTCTCTATATGATGTATAAATTTACCCTGCGCGGTAATTTACACATCGAGCGCCTCGCTTTGTTTGTTTTGGAAGAAGAATGGGAATGTAAAGTTCATTTTGGCACTCCTTCTCAATTTGCCCGTCAAGCACTAGAGTTGGAAGCCCTGGCGGGCGTGCATGATATTGAACGGGTAGAAAGCCTGCCTTTCCAAAATCCTGCTTTTCGGGCTTTTGACTTTGTGATTCCGGTGATGCACAAAGACCGGGTGCTGGCCTATGTGTTTGTGAACCAATACCGGCTGGGGCAAGACCGCTACCGAAAGGAGGTAGATGCCCGCTTTGTCCAGACACTCAGCAATATCATTTTGGTGGCCATTGAAAACAAAAACTGGTGCGCCGTCAAATCAATCAGGAGGCATTTAAGAAAGAAATGGAAATTGCCCAAAAGGTGCAGTCCTTGCTTTTTCCCAAAAAACTGCCCCAAACCCCTCACTTCCACATCAAAGCCACTTATTTTCCC
>JAAUUB010000036.1 GCA_012031215.1 Microscillaceae bacterium
GAAGAAGGTAAAACTCCTCAATAAAATAAAACTCCTTTACGGACTTTATCGCTTGCACAGAGCATCTGATTGCCCAAAAATATGCTCACCCTCAAAAAATAGTGGCTCAAGGTGGAAGTGCAGGCGGTCTGCTCATGGGAGCTGTTGCGAATATGCGACCTGATTTGTACCATACGGTCATTTTAGATGTGCCTTTTGTAGATGTCATCAATACCATGCTTGATGACAATCTGCCCCTCACTACGGGTGAATACCAAGAATGGGGCAATCCCAATCAGAAAAAATACTTTAAATACATGCAAAGCTATTCTCCTTATGAAAATGTAAAAGCACAAAACTATCCTAATATGCTCTTTTTTACTGCCCTCAACGATACAAGGGTAGGCTACTGGGAGGCGGCCAAAATGGTTGCCAAACTCAGAACGCTCAAAACAGATAATAGAGAGGTCTTTCTGAAGACAAACCTACAAGCAGGGCATGGAGGAGGTTCGGGTAGATTTGAAGGATACCGAGAGTTTACCTATCAATTGGCATTGGTACTCAATTTATTGAAGCAAGATGTACCCTAAGAATAGTTTTCCTTGCCAAATTTCACAAGCAATACAAAAATTTGTGTTGCTTGTGTATTCCTGGTGCATATTGCAGCTTTTTGCCATGAAATTGTTGAGATGGCAACTTTTACTCATTACTCCCCCTCTCGCGCAAGCATGAGCGAAGCGATGTTTGTGCCACTCATTTCCGAAAGCGTCCGCTTTCTGCCGAAGGCGAAGGACTTTGAATTACCAAGCTACCAAAAAACATACACATCCTTACCTTTATCAAACACTCTAGCATACAAACTCAAGCACCTGTGGTGAGAAGCGGATGCTTCTGGTAACTCATAGCACAAGGACGCTTCGCTACCCTTGTGCCAGGTGGGCTTTTAAAATTACTGCTTTCATCACGGCTTAAACCAGCAGCCAAAGATATTTCCTGGCACGAGCACTTTTTATGCTTTGTGTTGTACAAACTTGTATCGATAAAAAAAAGACGACTTGTGCAGGCCGTCTTTTCTTATCCAGGAAAAATAGATTTTTAAGGCTTTTGGGGCGCTGTTCCGGCATTGAGCAACTCAGCTTTTTCCCAATCGTCATTGCCGCCCTCCACATCGCCCAGTTTGAAGCGCAGCGAGCCGCGGCTGAAATAGGCCGTTTGGTCGTTCGGGTTCAGGGCAATGGCTTGGTCATAGTCGGCCAGGGCCTCGCTGTTTTGGTTGAGCAAAGCTTTGCAATGGGCCCGCAGCAGGAAGGCCCGGTCCAGTTTGGGCTGAAGCTTGATTTCCTGGTCTAAATCCTGAATGGCTTCGGCATATTTTTCCTGTCCCATAAAGACCAAAGCCCGGTTGAGGTAAGCTCCTTTGTAAGTAGGTTCTAAGCGGAGGGCTTCCTGAAAATCTTTGAGCGCCAGGTCTGTTTTTTTGAGCTGATGATAGGCCAAAGCCCGGTTGTGAAAGGCAATGGCATCCCGGGGATTGAGCCGGAGGGCTTCGGCTAAATCGGCCAGGGCTTTTTCGCTTTGGCCCAGGCGGCTCAGGCAATACGCTCTCTGGGCATAGACCTCAGCGCGACGGGTCTCGAGTTTGAGAAATTGGTCAAAATCGGCGCAGGCCTCCTCAAAACGTTCCATATTTTTAAGGCTTAGCCCCCGGTTGTAGTAGGCCTCGGCTTCCTGGGGCTTGAGCCGGATGGCCTCGGCATAGTCGGCAATGGCCCCTTCATAATCGCCCAGTTGGTCTTTGACCACACCCCGGTTGTTCCAAAATCGCACATTGCTACGTTCTATGCCCAGGGCATAATCGAAACTTGTTTTGGCCTCGGCAAGCTTTCCTTGGCGGTATTTGAGCAAGCCGTATTGGTAATAGGCCAGGGCATTGCGGGGATTGCATTTCACCGCGCTCTCCAAATCATAGAGGGCCGCGCGGAGGTTTTCTTTTTCTACAAAGACCAGCGCCCGAAAGTAATACGTTTTGTCGTCTTTGGGATTGAGTTCAAGGGCCAGATTGTAATCTTGGAGGGCTTCATCCATTTGGCCGAGGGCGGCTTTGGCCAGACCCCGGCTGGCCAGGGCTTTGGGATTGTAGGGCTCTATGGCCAGGCCTTCGCTAAAAAGCCGGATGGCTTCCTCATATTGGTGGCCAGCCAACTGCGCGGCCCCTTTGCGGAAAAATTCTGTGGCATCGGTCTGGGCCTGGGCCATCTCTATCCAGCACAAGGACATTAAAAAAAGCAATAATTTTTTCATTTCACCTTATTATTTTTAAGCAGCAAACTTTGCTTGCTTAAACGCAAAGAATGCCTTGATGGTATTCACTTTCCGGGCCATTTTTAACCTTAAAAGCCCTCAGGGCTGCACCTCCGCTCCCAGCAAAATATAAAAAAGGCGCTCCCGGTCTTTGTAGTTGAGCCTTAGTTTGCCTTTTACCCGGATGAGCTTGGTAGAGTAGGGGATGGGTTTGGCCGCACTTACCTCAATGACGGATTCCGGCCCGGCCCCCCCGCAAAAAAAACAAATATTGATGGGGTAGTAGGAGAGCATAAAAAATTCGTGCCGGGGGGCTTCTTCCAAAGGATACATATAGCCTTTAAGGACCACAGTTTGGTTGTCGAGGGCTTTAATGGCATTGTCAAACTGGGGGATATAGGCATTCTGGGCATAGGTATATTTTACTTTGAGCAAAATGGCCCAGGGGTCCGTAAAAATTGCCCCGGAAGAGGGCGGGGCGAGAGAAAGCCATAAGGCAAGGGCAGAAAATACAGCCATGGTTCACCTGTTTGTTTAAGAAAAAATTACTTCACAAAAGTACAATTTTGAGCGGGGCTTCTCTTTTTTCGGCACCAAAAATTTAGAAGAGCCGGTTTTTGAAGGCCAAAATAAAAAAAAGAAACCTACCGCCTCGATTCCTGATAAAAAATTGGGCTTCCCCATTTTTTTGAATATTTTTAAACGATAAATGGTGAAAATTACCAACCTAACCCCACAAAAGCTTTATGAACCAAACAAATGAACTACCCACCAATGGTGAAATTGTGGACTTTCGCATTGATGCCATCGTTGAGATTCCGAAAGGAAGCCGCAACAAGTATGAATATGATTATGAGCGGCGTATGATTCGCTACGACCGCATGCTTTTTTCTTCGGTGCATTATCCCAGCGATTATGGCTTTTTTCCCGAAACCCTGGCCCGCGATGGCGACCCCCTCGATGCCCTGGTGCTGGTAACCGAGCCTACCTTTCCGGGTTGTGTGATTGAGGTACGCCCCGTTGGCCTTTTCAAAATGTATGACGAGAAAGGACCGGACGAAAAAATCCTGTGTGTGCCCGTGAGCGACCCTATCTGGAACCATATCTTTCGCCTGGAGCAAATTCCGCCGCACCTCAAGCTCGAGATTGAGCACTTTTTTCAGGTGTATAAAGACTTGGAAAAGAAAAAAGTCGGGGTAGAAGGTTGGGACGACGAAAAAGCGGCGTATCAGGCCATCAAAGATTCGCAACAATTGTATCTGGAAAGTAAGTGGAAAAACAAAATTACCCGGGTATAAAGTCCTCTTTTTTTGATTTTTATCCAATGAAACAGGTTTGGAAGGGAAGTTTTTTTCCGCCAGGCCTGTTTTTGCTTTGGGGTTTCCCCGCCTAGCTCTGATAGGCATCCGGCTCTTCTTTGAGTTTCTTTTCCAGGGCTTCGGGTTTGTATTGGCGCAACAACTGATAGGCTCGGTTGCGTTGCACGGCAAAAGTAATGACCAGCACTAGCATCACCGCAAAAGCTATCCCGAACACAATGGTAATGACAAAAGTATCGCTTTCCTGAATGTTTTTTTCCAGCCGGCTCAGCCGCTTGTATTTGGCCAGCACACGTTCATTGGTAGGGGTGCTGATGCCCAAATCGTGCTTAATGGCGTGGGCGGTTTCATAGGCTTTGTAGGCCTTGTCATCATTGCGGAGGCGGCCATACAATTCGCCAATGGCTTCCAGGGCTTGGGCCTGCTTCATGGGGTTGTCCAGTTTTTTGTAAATACTGGCCATCCTTTCAAAGTAGTCGATGGCTTTGCGGTGGCTGTCTTCGTCCAGGGCCTTAAAGTGATAATTTCCGATGATTTCGAGAGTACGGGCGATTTTTTCTGTGTCGCCCAGTTCTTCATATATCTCGAGGGCTTTCTGATAATCGTCGATGGCTGTGCCGATGCGGCCCAGGTCGCTGTAATCCAGCAGGGCAATTTGGGTAAGGGCATCGGCAATGCCCTTTTTATACTTGACACTTTCCGCCATTTTCAAGGCTTGCTTGGTATAAAAAGCCGCCTGGCCTTCCTTTTTCAAATCCCGTAGCTCAACGGCCAGGGCATTGAGGGTATTGATGCGCTGGGTATCGGCTTTCACAAAACGCAAAATCTGGTAAAGGCTATCTACTTTGGCACATTGGGCCCGGGCAGTACCTCCTAAGGACAAGGCCAGCAAAATGCTGATTATCAGGGTCAGATGTATTTTTTTCATAGTTTTTCCATTATGTAGGCTTTGCATGCTTGCGGCATTGTATCGGTCGCAAAAATAAAAAAGCAATAGGTTCGCAAGCAACCTATTGCAAAATTACGACCAAAAGCCATTATCGCTTACTATTGATAAAGCGCATGAGCTCTTCGCGGTCGGAAGAAAAAGAAAAAGCATCGCTGAGGGTGTAGTAGCGGTCTTTATCCACCGTGAAATCATAAGCAAACTTGGCCAGTTCCATCTTGGTAGAAGAAAAAGGAAAATAGCCCAGCAATTCCTGGATTTGTGCCGAAGTGAAGCATTGTTTTACCTGAATAATGGTTTTAGCCGTACTCAGGCGGGTACTGTTGGAAATTTCGTTACTGATGCGGGTTTTGATGTCGTTAAATTCTGCCGCACTCACCACACAGCCCGTATTGGGCGGATTGTTTGGATTGCTGGGATTAGTGGGATTGGTGGGGCTATTGGGAAAATTATTGCCTGTCTGCGATTGCACAAACGCGCGAAAACCTTGCTGGTTGGCAGGCTGGCTAAACAATTGGTCGGCTCGGATAAAGTTGGCGGCATCGTAAATCCGGGGCCAGGCCATTTTCAGAAAAATCATCCGGTTGTTCTCCGACTGGAGCATCGAGGCCAGTTTCATCGCCTGCTCAGTTACTATACACGACTGACTGGCCAAATTGCTCAGGCGGTTTTGGCGGGCATTTTCGTTGGGAAGCCGCTGCACTTCCTGCGCCACCTGATAAAAATCGTAATCACTCATCGGGAAATTACAATTTTGAGGGCCCGTATAGCCATAGTAATTCGGGTAGTCATAGGCCGGAAAATCAGGTTGGGCACAGGGTTGCTCACCGGCGGAAAAGTAGGATTGCCGGGATTGCCGGGGTTGCCGGGTGTAGGGTTGAAAACCGGATTACGCTGACTCAGGACATAATCGTGGAGGCGAAAGGCATTGGAAAACCGCGCAAAGGCATTATACACTTCATAATAATTGTCTTGGTCAAAGGCATAGAAAAAAGCGTGGCGGGCAAAGTCGAGGCGGGCCTCTTCGGACTGAAACAACTGGGCCAGGTCCCGAATTTGCACCGAGGTCAGGCAGTTTTCCTCCACCGCTTTTTTGGCCCGGATAAGCTTTTGAGCATCGGCCACGGGTTGATTGACAATGCTTCGTCTTTGCTGAAAAAGGTAGTCGGCGATAGGTTGCCCGCAAGGGCGGACCTGGGCTTGCACGTAGCCAAACAAAAGAAGGGGAATTATAACTAAAGCCGTATTTTTTTTCATATTATTGATTTTTAGATGATTAAAATCTGGATTAAGAACGTAAGACCTCGGATTCCGTTAGGCGTTTAACTTCGTTTTAACAGGGGCAAAAAACAATCCAAAAACTTAGGAAAGGAGCGAAGTCGGCGAGAGGGGAAGGGTGAAATAAAACGTTGTGCCCTGAGAGACTTCACTTTCTACCCAGATGTTGCCTCCGTTTTTGCGGACAAACTCCTGGCACAAAGCCAGTCCCAATCCGGTTCCTTTTTCGCCCGCCGTGCCCCGGAGGCTGGGCAACAAGTCGGTTTTGAACACCCGGGTGATTGTTTCGGGGGCTATGCCCAGTCCAGTATCTTTGACCTCAACCACACAAAGCCCGGCTTCTGACTTTGCTTTCAGCCATACTTGCCCACCCGGCGGGGTGAATTTGAGGGCATTGCCCAGCAAGTTTCGGAAAATCAACTTAAGATGGTCGGGGTCGGCAAACACCTTGTCTTTTGGATCGATTTGATTATGAATCAGGATGTTTTTGAGTAGGGCCATATCTTGCAGGAGTAGGCAGTTTTCCGTAGCCAAAGTATGCAGGCATACCTCCTTTGGCTGGGTAGTAAGCCCTTGCATTTGGGCATTGGCCCAATGAAGTAGGTTATTCAAAGTGAAATGGACATATTCAACACTATTTCTTAACTTAGAAGTAAGATTAAAAAAATCACTAGGCGCTATTTTTTGGGCTTCTACCAGTTCCATCAGGCCCTTGAGCGAATGGATGGGGGCCCGTAAGTCGTGGCCAATAATGGCAAAAAGGCGGTCCTTGGTGGCATTGAGTTGCTGTAAGGCTTGGCTTTGCGTATCTAGTTTTTCATAACTTATTTTTAGCTCTTCATTATTCTGGGTCAGTTCTTCATTGCTGGCATGAAGGGCATCCGTGCGCTCCCGTACCAGTGTTTCCAGTTGTTGGTTTTGGGTATTCACCATACGCTGATTTTCTTCCAGCAGGCGGATGGTTTCGGCCTGCATCATTTCTTTTTCAACCCTTTGCCGGATAATGTGGTCGCCCAGCCCCAGCGAAAGAATCAGACTTTCCAGGATGTAAGAAAACTGAAACAGGTGAACGGTCAGAAAATTATCGCCTAAATAGCCTTGCAAACGGAGCGAAGCCAGCATACCGCCCAGAAATACAATCAACCAGGCCAGAAGATAATAATACAGCGGGCGGTGGTTTTTTCCGATGGTCAAAAAACCCAGCCCAACCCCAAAAAAAGATAGATCACGGTCAGACTACTCAACATAGTGCTTTGCCAAACCAACCAAAGCGGCTCAAAAAAAACTGCATAAAACTGCAAGCAAAATATCAACAATATGGGAAGGGCCAGCAAATGGCGCCGGGCATAGACCCGAGGGTAAAAAACCTTTGTGTTGAGAAACTCCAGGGCAAACATCGCCGCCGAATACACCGTCAACATGGCGGACAGGTTAAAAATCAAGTTGTTCCAAACTGGCTGACGGGGCGTGAGATACTGAAAGATAAGCCCATTGTAGGCAAGTATCAAGCTCAGGGAAGCAAAATTGAAAAGGCTATAAAACAAGAACAAACGTGCATGGGTCTTGACAAACAAACCCAGGCTATACAGCGCCAACAAGCCCCCTGCCCCCAGAATTAGGAAAAGCAGGGCATCGGTGCTTTGGGCCTGGGTAAAAAAACGCCCTTCTTCGGCAATGTGCATCGGAAATTGCTTTGCCGAGATACTCCTGATGTGCAAATACACGTCAAGTCTGCCGCTTTCCGGCAGGCGAAGCGGAAACACAAAATAACGATACGCTACGGGGCGCTGAGCAAATGGAAAAGAGTCCCCAGTGAGGGTTTTGTATAACACCTGCCCACGCCCCAACTGATAGATTTGTACGGTGTCTAAGAATACATTTTCTAGTGTCAGGAGCCACTCCTCTTCAGAAAAAGTCAGGGAGGAGGGTCGCTCTACCCCAAAGCGCAGCCAATAGCCTTTGGCCGAATAGCCAAAATTAGGTATTTGTACCCCGCAGGGCTTGAACAAAGCCTGCCTTTCCTGTGCAAGGATTTGCTCAAGCGTATAAGCCGGGCTTCCTTCCTCGAGATACTCCAGGTGTAGTCCTGGCACATACATCTGTCGGGCATCCTGCAATACAATCGCCGGTTGGGCAAAAAGATGGATACTTTGCCCCCCAACAAACAGATAAATACAGATACACCTATACCAAGCCATATTTCGCCCTGCTCTGAGGTAATCACAAAGATACATAAGAAAATAAGTACATTAGGGCTTCGCAGGCCCATCGTTAAAACAGGAAGATAGCCGCTCAGAACTTCTCATAAATGCAAAAAAACACTATATTTGAAGCCTAAATTTCTACATTCATTTTAAAAAACCATGAAAAATTTTCTCTTACTTTCCCTTCTTTTGACCCTGGCCAGCAACCCAACAGCCTGGGCACAAAAAATCCCGGGGGCTTCTCCCGAAAAACACATCCGATTCTTGGCCTCCGATGAACTTATGGGTCGTATGACTGGCACAGCGGGCAATAACCAAGCCGCCGATTACATTGCCGCACATTTCAAAAAACAGGGACTAATGCCTGTTCCCGGAACCGAAGGGTATTTCCAAAAAGTCTATCTCCAAAAAACTACGCCCCCCCAAAGTGCTTCTATCACCCTCAATGAACAAATCTTTCGCCTCAGTGAGCACTTTATTGTTTTGCAAGGTGCGGCCATTGACCAGGAACTGCCCTGGGTTTTTGCCCACTACGGCTGGGAAGACGATACCCGCAACGACTACGCCAACCTGGATGTGAAAGGCAAGGTGGTCATCTGCAAAATGGGGGCCTCCGACGAAACTGACCCCCGCGAAGCCCTCCAACTGATCCGCCTCAAGCGGGACTTGGCGCTCAAAAACGGTGCCGCCGCCCTTATCGAAATTTACAATGCGCCTTATCCTTGGCCCATTATTTCGCGTTATTTTGGCGGAAGCAGCCAATACGAACTGGCGGAAGAAGAAAATGCGGCCTCGGCTTTGTCTTTCTTATGGCTCAATGACCCAGAGAAAACCCTGACCTCGGCCCTCGAGACCCAAAAACAAGGTACGCTGCGCCTGCAATCGGGCGGAATGCTGATAGAAAAAGTAGCAAGCCAGAACGTTATCGGGATGCTGGAAGGCAAAGACCCCTTGCTTAAAAAAGAATATATCTTTTTGAGTGCCCACTACGACCACGTGGGTGGAGGCACAAACACCGGCTCGGGCGGAGCCATGACTCCCGAAGACAGCATCTACAACGGGGCCCGCGACAATGCCATGGGAACGACTGCCGTCCTGGAAGCCGCTGCCTACTTTGCCAAAAAGCGGCCCGCCCGCTCTCTGGTCTTTATTGCCTACACGGGCGAGGAACTGGGCCTCTTGGGCAGTAAATACTATGCCCAAAACCCGCTTATTCCCTTCAAAGACGTGGTCTATAATTTTAACTGCGATGGGGCAGGCTATAATGACAAGACCAAAGTTACCGTCATCGGACTGGAACGCACCAATGCCCAGGCCCTCATCTTGCAGGGATGCAAGGAGAATGGTCTGGAAGCCATCGTGGATCCCGTGCCTGAGCAAAACCTTTTTGACCGCTCCGACAATGTTTCTTTTGCCGAAAAAGGAGTGCCTGCCCCCACCTTTGCGCCGGGCCTGACCGCCTTCGACGAGGCCATCCAGCAATACTACCACCAGGTGGCCGACGATGCCGATTCCCTTGACTTCGTGTATGTGGCCCAGTATGCCAATGCTTATGTGCGCTCCGCCGAACTGATTGCCAACTTTAAGGAAAAATTCAAATGGGCAGAAGGCGATAAATACGAAAAAGCCTATCAGTCGCTATACGGAACCAACTAAGGCCCAGAAAAAGGCTCATTTCCCCTGCTTTTCCCCGGAGAAGCAGGGGTTTTTTGTGGGAAGGAATAGTTCAAAGGCCCGTCATTGGATAGAAAAGTGCCAATAAAGCCTCTTACGAGGGGGCTGTATGCGGATACGTGGGGGAAGACGCTTAGACCAGACGGGGGAAAGTCCTTGTGAAAATAACTTGCCAAAATCTCACCCGCCCTCTACAAGGAAATTCCCATTCTTTGAAAAAACTTATGGAGTAAATTTATGGATATATAATATTTTTCTACACAAGCTTGGGGCAGTTTTATGGTGGCATCCTGCATAGCCACATTCAGGCCGATAGTGTTTTTGCCAGGTTTTCAAGCCGGAGTTGGCTGATTTCAAAATATTCCTTCTCAATCTCAAATCCAATAAAATGCCGGTTCAGGGCCAGGCAGGCCAGGCCGGTGCTGCCACTGCCCATAAAAGGGTCAAGCACGGTTTGGTCTTCAAAGCTAATCAAGCGGCTGAGGTGCTGCATGAGGGCTACGGGCTTCAAAGTAGGGTGGTGATTGAATGCTTCGGCCTCTTGTCTTACTTTAGGCACCACAAAAAACTTATCGTAGCCATCCTGAAAATCTTCAAGCCGGATTAGATTGGCAGCTACCCGCCCCAGGGGGTGGGGATTGTGCCCTACTTTGGTCTCGCCTTTTGGGTAAGGAATACGGGTTTCTTCTAAGTTTAAGGCCCCGGTGCCGTATTTGATGAGGTTTTGGGCAATATTCAAGCCTTTTTCCCGGGCTTTCTGAACCAGGATAATGGGTTCATAGGCGGGCTTCAGCCCGATGCCGGCCCCTTTATATTTTGCCCCGAGGGCCGAGCCGGGTTCGTATTTGTGCTTATCGGCTTCCGAATAATAATTATCCGCGCCTCCCTTTTTATAGCCCTGCACATACTGATACTTGCCCACGGCTTTGCTTTCTACGCCTAATTCTTTGTCAATGCCAAGGGCGATGTCCCGATTTTTGGGCATGCCATTGAGATAGACCCAAAACAAAACATCCTTGATGATAAACCCACAATCTTCCAAGTCGACCATCAGACGATGCATCAACCGAACGGACGAGAACACCAGGCCATGAGCCCCCGGTTTTAGCACGCGGAGGCAGTCGGCCCAAATCTGTTTTTGAGGCAATTGCCTATCCCAGTCGTGATTTTGAAAAGAAATGCCGTAAGGGGGGTCGGTTATCAGGGCTTCCAGGCTATTATCAGCAAGGGGGGCCAGTCCATAACAGGATTGGTGATAGAGTTGATATTGCCTGGGCGTGTTTGCGTCTGCCATATAATGCCGGAGCCGAAATACAAAATAAAAAGCGGGCCCTTTACGGTACGTGAATTTAAAAGCAGGAAGCGGGCCTTATTATTCCAATCCTTTCACTTCGACGGGCTCGGGTTCGGCCTCATCGCTTTCCACCCGGAGATGCTCCACAATAAACTGCTGGCGTTCCATGGTGTTTTTGCCCATGTAGTAGGTCAGCACATCTTTGATGTGGGTATCTTTCTTAAGCAGGATGGGCTCCAGACGCATATCTTTGCCAATAAACTGCCCAAACTCATCCGGAGAGATCTCACCCAATCCTTTGAAGCGGGTAATCTCAGGCTGAGGGCCAAGCTTACGGATGGCGGCCTGGCGCTCGCGCTCATCATAGCAATAGAGGGTTTGCTTTTTGTTGCGTACCCGAAACAAGGGTGTTTCCAGGATATATAAATGGCCTTGTTTGACTAAATCGGGAAAAAATTGCAGGAAGAAAGTCAGCAAAAGCAATCGGATGTGCATGCCATCCACATCGGCATCAGTGGCGATGACTACCCGGTTATAGCGCAGGTGTTCAATGCCTTCCTCGATATTGAGGGCATGCTGTAGGAGGTTAAATTCTTCGTTTTGATAGACAATCTTTTTGGTCAACCCAAAACAATTGAGGGGCTTGCCGCGCAGGCTAAAAACGGCCTGGCTTTGCACATCGCGGGCTTTGGTGATGGAGCCACTGGCCGAATCGCCTTCGGTGATAAAGATGGTGCTGTTATAGCGCTCGTCTTTGTTGGTATCGGTATAATGAATGCGGCAATCGCGCAGTTTGCGGTTGTGCAGATTGGCTTTTTTGGCTTTTTGGTTGGCTAGTTTTTGGATGCCGGCTATTTCTTTGCGTTCTTTTTCATTCTGCTTGATTTTCTTTTTGAGTTCTTCAGCCGTAGCCGGATTGCGATGGAGATAGTTATCCAACTCGGCCATAAAATTTCCTACAAAACTGCGGATGGTTTGGCCTTCGGGGCCGACATACTGCGAGCCGAGCTTGGTTTTGGTCTGAGACTCGAAGATAGGCTCCTGCACCTTGATGCTGATGGCCGCCACGATAGAGCCGCGCACATCCGAGGGGTCATAGTTTTGGCCAAAGTGGTCGCGAATGACCTTGACATAGGCTTCTTTGAAAGCCGATAGATGCGTGCCGCCCTGGGTAGTGTTTTGGCCATTGACAAAAGAATAATATTCCTCGCCGTATTGGTTGGCGTGGGTCAGGGCCAGCGCTATGTCATCGCCTTTGAGGTGGATGATGGGGTAGCAAAGGTCTTCTTCATTGGTCTTATTGGTGAGCAAGTCCAACAAGCCATTTTGTGAATAAAATTCCTTGCCATTAAAGTGAATCTTAAGCCCGGCATTAAGGTAGGCATAGTTCCACATGAGGTCTTCCAGAAACTCGGGCTTAAACTGATAGTTTTCAAATATTTCTTCATCAGGCTCAAAGATGACCAGGGTGCCCGATTTGTCCCGGCTTTTTTGCTGGGGTGCGTCTTCCAGAAGATTGCCAATCTCAAAAATCAGCTTTTTTGCTTTCTCCATCCCGAAAAGATTGGACAGAAAAATAGCGCGACAAGGCATTGACCGCCTTAGTGCCCACGCCATTGAGGCCCACTGATTTTTGAAAGGCCTCCGAATCATATTTGCCCCCCGTATTGATTTTGGAGACGCAATCAATGACCTTGCCCAGGGGAATGCCCCGGCCGTAATCACGAATACGCACCTGCTTTTCGCTCACGCTGACCTCTATCACCTTGCCAAAGCCCATCATGTGTTCGTCAATGGCATTGTCCATGATTTCTTTGGTCAAAACATAAATGCCATCATCAGGCGAAAGCCCATTGCCCAGCTTGCCTATGTACATGCCGGGGCGCTTACGAATATGCTCCCGCCAGTCCAGGGTTTTTATGTTGTCTTCGGTATAGGTTACGCTCATGGTAGTATTCTGAATTGGCTTGGATTTGGACGCAATAGTGCGAAATTATCTCCAGAAATGCAATTTAGCTACAAATGTAAGCAAAAATCAGCAAAATCGCTAAAAAGATTGTTTTTTTAGCAAGAAAGCCCTTCGGGCAAAAAATCCCGATTAAACCCTGCCCAACCAAATACGTCTGTTTTAGCAAATAATAAAATTCTATGCAAAATATACCTCTTTTTGTTCTTTGCTGGGGGATATGTATGGGCCTTGTGGCTTGTTCGGACGAAACCAAAAATCCGGTCTGGCCCGCCCCGGAGCCACCATAAAGTTTTTGTCTTACAGGCCATCGGCATTCACTACCAAAACAGCCAGGATGAGACAGTTATTGTGGCAGCAAGGATGACGAAACCTGCAATTCGCTGGTCTTGCAGGAGTTTTTTCGGGTGAGGATACTTCGCCGCTGACCGAAAATGGGTAATAATTTTTGTCGGCCAGCTCTACGCACAGTTCCACTATCGTTCACATGATTACCCCTATTGCGGCCAATGGTCGGCCCCGCTTCGAGCAAATATGGGGGTGTATGTGTTTTCCTGATTAAAAACAGGCGAGCGGGGGCATTTCAATTACTCAGACGGGTAAATGCTATCTTATCTCCGGGTTTGATTTGGTGGCTTTCGCAAAAGCCTGCGTTTACTTCCACCACATACTGGGCAGGCTTTTGGGAAGGAATAGGGGCATCTGATTCGGGTTGGGTGTAGGCGGCAATGTGGACTATTTCTTTGGCCGCATTGAGATAGAGAATGTCCAGCGAAATAAGGGTATTGCGCATCCAGAACTGCCGTTCGGCCTCTTCTTCAAAGACAAAGAGCATGCCGCCCTGAGCCGGAAGCTGGGGGCGGTTCATCAGTCCCTGGCTTTTTTCATTTTCATTGTCGGCGATTTCTATCTGTATCTTTTGCAGGGTATCCTGACCACGTAAAAAATACAATTCCCCTTCGGAGCTAAAAGAAGGGGGGGCCGCAACGGGATTGGGCCTGCTATTCTTTTTTTGGGAAGTGGTTTCGGTTTGGCAGGCCCCCAGAAACAATAAAATCCATAGCCCGGCGCAGAGAGAAAAGAGAAAAGCCTTTTTCATACACAATAATTTTTGGGGCAAAGATAAAAAGTCCCAACCGGAAAAAACCGGTGGGACTTTGATTAAACATTAGTCGATGTTTAATTATTGAATCGTTACACTGCCAAAAGTGGCCTCAATGTCGGTTTCGCCATCATTGATGGTGCTAGTGCCTGTTTTAATGCCGGGTTGGTGCTTCAGGGTTACCGTTAAAGTGCCCGTACTGGCGGCTCCGGTGCTAAAAGTATTGTCCAAACCCACCGGGTTGCCGTTATCATCCTCGTCATCATACGTGAAGGTGAGGTTGAGCCCAGCACTTTTGATAAAGAAAAACTGGTGTTCATCGTCTTCTTCTTCAATTTCCAGGGTGATGTTATAGCTTTCATCGGCCAGGTCCACCGGTTCGGTTTCATTGAGCACCAATACCTTCACATCATAGGTGCTGTTGGCATCCAGGCTGATGGCATCAATCACGGGGGCATTGCCACCGTCTCCGTCCAGGTCCTGCCATTCAAAGGTCTGGGTTACCGCCGTACCCGATTTGGTAAACTCGAGGCGCAAGGTCGTAATTATTTCTTCCTCATTGGGGGGCAGGGGCGCATCATCATCGCCACAAGAGGAGAGTAAAACCATCGCGTTTAAAAGCATCGCCATTGCCAAGAAATTGTTTTTAAAAAAAAGTTTCATGAATAATTAAAAGTTTAAGGGTTAATGAGAAAAATGAGAATCAAACTGGTATTGCAGTCGCAGGGTGAAATTTCGGCCCACATCGTCGGCAAAATAACGGTATCGATTCAGGTAATCGCGGTAGTTGACATTAAACAAATTTTCTATTTCCAGACCCAGACGCAGGGCGTGTTTCTTGAAAGGAATTTGCAAGCCCGCTTCCAGGTTAAGGAGCATATATCCTGGCGGGGCGGGGGCAAAATCAAAAGCATTTTGGGGATTGGTCGGGATATTGGCCACATCTTCAACCGCCTCGGGCGCAAATCTTTGGCGCACCACCTGCACCAGTGCCAGGCCAGCATATACTTCTCGAAAATGTTTTCCCTCGCCCGGAGGGGCAAAACGAAGGCTGTGTTTGAAGCGGCTGGGATTAATCCAAAGCAAGCCCGAAGTAGAATGCAGATAAGCCATATCGGTTTGCACTGAAATAAAAGGCAAAGGCTTATAGCGCAGGGTTGCGTCCAGGCCCACAAAATCGGCCGCTCTCTGGGTAAAGGCAAAGACTGGAAAAGCCCCCCGGATAGTAAGTCGGATTTCGCGGGCTTCCATAAATATAAAATCCTGAAAATGATGCCAGTAGGGATTGAGAAGAAGCTGCCATTTGTCGTTTTGCCACTCGGCACTCAGGGTGAGCTTGAGCGAACCTTCTGCCTCGAGGGCTGGGTTTCCTTCTTCAATGGCCGCCGCGCCGTGGTGAAGGCCCTCGCTGTATAGCTCATTTACCCAGGGATTACGCTGGGCATAGCCAAGGTGTGCTCTCAGTATCCAGTCTTTGTTTGGACGAAAAGCTCCCCCCGTACTAAGTGAAAAATTATGAAAGTGCCGCTCATCGCGAAGCAGGGCATCTTCTTCATCAAAAAGATAGCTGCGCAAAAACACAAAATCGTAGCGAATGCCCCCTTCCCATTCCCAGCGCCCCCGCGAGAAACGCTCCAGGGCAAACACACTGGCTCCATATCGGTCAAAATCAGGAATTAAACGAGCAGTTCCGGTTGCTTCTACATCGTTAAAATTATCTTGCCATAGTCCCTGTAGGCCTAGCTTTCCTTGCCAATGCGCGTGGTGGCCCAGGCGAATGCTGAGGTCGGCGGTTTGGGTCAGCAATCGGATGCGGATGGCAGGTTTATCGGAGCGACCTCCCCGCCGGATGTCAAATTCATCTCTTTGGTTGTTTTGCAGGCCGTATTGAAAGTCGAGCCGGGCAAGAGGACTGATTTTCCAAAAGGCGGCCACCTTGAGCAGATTATGGGCCACTTGTTGGCGGGGATTGCTAATGGTATAGGTAAAATCACGCACAATGGCGGGTTGGCCACTCTCGATAGCGCGAAATAAATCGGTGGTGTTGCCAATGTGAGCGGCCGCCAATATGCCAATTTCTGTATTGAACTGGCTAAAAAACACGCTGCCGCCCCATTTTTCCTGCTTGTAGCCTAGCTCTGCGGAAAAACTGTACTCTCGCAGGCCAGTATTAGACAGCACGTAATCCGGGGCTTGGGTATCGCCGGCATAGCGTCCAGAGCCTTGTATTCTGAACCCTAAGCCGGGTATCTGGGCCAGGCGATGGGCCAGGCTGCCCGCAAGGGCCCCGCCCCGGTTGTTGGATTGGCCGCTCAAAAACATATTACCCTGCCATTGGCCTGCTTCTGGCAAAGGTGGGGGATTTACCAGAATGGCTCCCGCCAGGGCATCTACCCCATACTCTACGGTGGCCGAGCCCTTAATCACGGTAATGTCCTGGGCCAGGAAGGGGTCTATTTCCGGGGCATGCTCCATTCCCCATTGCTGGCCTTCCAGTCGGATACCATTGTTCAGAATCATAATGCGCTGGCTGTGGAGGCCCTGAATAACGGGCTTGGCAATGCCCGCTCCGGTTTGTAAAACACTTACTCCGGGCAGATTTTGGAGGATTTGCCCCAGGTTTTTGCCTTGCTGCCGGGCCAGGTCTCCCCCTTCTAAAACCTGCGTTTTCTGAAGCTGCCTGTCGGCAGTAGAGAGAGCTTTTTCCGAAATCATAATTTCTTCTAGGTGGATGGCTTCATCGGCCAGGGTCAGGTCATTGTGTGGGGCTTCGTCAGATTGACAGGCCTCTATCTCCATACTTTTGGTTTGGTAGCCCATATATTGAAAAACAAGCACATATCGCCCCGGGCACAATTGCTCGAAACGGTAAGCCCCTTGCGCATCACTCACCAGCCCCCGCTTGAGGGAAGGGATGTAGATAGAAACCCCGGCCAGGGGGCTATGATGGTCATCGTGCACATAGCCATGAATGACAAAACGACAATCGGTGGAACTTTGCGCCATCAGTCCTGACCAAAACAATCCCCCTACCCAAAAAAACAGCACCAAATAATAATTGTCTTGATATCGAGGTACCACAGATAAGCAAATATTAAAAAAACACTTTTTGCAACAATGCTTCACAAAACTAGGCTAATTGCAACAATATTGCAAATGCTGAGAAAAAAAAATCCTTTTAGGAAGCAGAAAGCCTGTAAAGGCAGGAATTAGTATGCATTCCGAACATTTTTTTGGATAAATTGAAGAAGACTTTTTATCTTTAAGCTTCTTAAACTTACTTAATTATGAGCGAAGTAAAACTGGCGGTTTCCCTTGAGAACCGCATCAAAACCATTACCCTGAATAACCCCAAAGCCAAGAATGCGGTGAGCGAAGCCACTACCAATGGTTTGCGACACGCCATTGCGGAGTCATTTACTGATGGCACCCGGGTCATTATTCTGACTGGGGCTGAGGGCAATTTTTGTAGTGGTGCCGACTTGGCCGGCGGGGGAATGATGAATCCTAAGGAATATGATGTAAGCAAATACCTGCGCGAGTCGGTCAATCCGGTGATTTTGGGCATTCGTAACCTGAATATTCCGGTAATTGCCAAAGTGCGGGGGGTAGCGGCGGGCTTGGGGGCAAACTTTGCCCTGGCGTGCGATATGATTTTTGCCACGCCCGATGCCATGTTTAGCCAAATCTTTACCAACATTGCCCTCTCGAGCGATGGAGGCGGGGCTTACTTTTTGCCCAAGGCCGTAGGATACAAAAAGGCCTTTGAATGGATGGCGACCGCCGCCAAGGTTTCGGCCGAGCTTGCTTTGCGGCATAGGATGATTAATGACATCGTTGCGGAGGCCGAAATAGATCAATATGTGCAGCATCTGGCCGAGCAACTGGCCAATGGCCCTTTTGTGGCTATTCAACAGACGAAGGCCAATTTGCGCGAAGGTATATCGGGCACATTAGAATCAACCCTGGAGATGGAGGCAGAAAACCAGGCCCGAAATTTTGAGACTCAGGATTTTATCGAGGGGGTGATGGCCTTTTTGCAAAAGCGCAAACCCAACTACAAAGGCTTGTAACAGATTAAAGGGGCACTTCTTTCACTTGCGCCGCAATACCTGCACTGGCAAAAGATTGTAAATTGCCCCGTTCATCTTCATAAATCAGGAAAACATCTACGTCTTTGATTTTTTTCAAAACGGTTTTGGTTCTTTCCACTCCCATCACCATAAAAGCGGTGGCGTAGGCATCAGCAGTCATACAATCAGGCGCAAACACCGAGGCACTTTTTAAGGAATGCTCGACTGGATAGCCTGTGGTGGGGTCAATCGTATGGACATATTTTTTTCCGTCTTTGATGTAGTAGTTCTCATAATTGCCCGAAGTGGCCATGGCCCGGTTTTGCAGCATTACGGTTTTGAACAAGGAGGGCTGGCCGGGCTGCTTGTAGCGCGGATGGGTAATGCCCAACACCCAGGCCTTACCTTCTTCATTCACACCTTTGGCGACTACCTCGCCGCCTATCTCTACCATAAAATTTTGTATTCCCTTGCTTTCCAATAATTTGGCCACGCAATCCACCCCATAGCCTTTGGCGATGGCACTAAAATCCAGCATTACGCCGGGCTGGTTTTTGCGTATTTGCTTTTGGTCAAAAGTGATTTTGGCATAGCCAATCAGTTTTCTAAGTGAATCTACCTGGGCCGGGCTGGGCAAGACCTGCTTTTTGAAACCAAAGCCCCAGGCATTGACCAATGGGGCAACGGTGGGGTCAAAAGCACCCGCCGTGATTTCATAGATTTCCCGGCTTCGGGCCACAACCGGATAAAAAAAGCTTGACTCAAAAGTAAAGGGGGCCCGGTCCTGGTTGAAGCGGGAAATCTCCGAGGCAGGGTCGTAAGTGGAAAGGGAGCGGTTAAAGCTTTTCAGGAGGGTATCAATTTCGGCCTGAAAATCACGATTTTCTGCATCAAGATATTTCACATTGTAGGCCACCACCCCCATAGTTATTCCTTTGAGGTGGCGAAGCGTCTTCTGTCCGGAGGCAGGAGCTTCCGGGGTAGGGGAGGTATAAAGACGATAGAGATAGACCAGGCCCACCAATGAGAGTAATACTAAGGAGTAGGCAATGTTTTTCTGGCGATTGTTCATATTTTCAAAAAAAATACGATAATAAAAAATGTTTTTTAGTCCTTTTGGCGGTGCGAAAATAGCCCTTACGTGATGAATCATTTGTAGGAGGGGACGGTTTTTTATGGGCAAAAAAAACCGGGCTACCAAAGGTAACCCGGCTAGAGAAAGGCCAGTTTTTCGGGGTTTAAAAATCAATTTTCTCCACAATACCATCCACAATGCCATATTCAAGGGATTCGTGGGCATCCATCCAATAATCGCGGTCAAAGTCTTTGAGTACTTTTTCGTAGGTTTGGCCGCAGTTTTCGGCCAAAATCCTGGCACCCAGTTCTTTGGTTTTGATTATTTGTTTGGCCTGGATTTGCAGGTCGGTGGCCCGGCCCTGAAAGTAGCCGCCTATACTGGGCTGGTGAATCATCACCTCGGCGTGTGGAAACACAAAGCGATGGCCTTTTTCGCCAGCCGAGAGCAATATAGAACCCATAGAAGCAGCCAAACCCATACATACCGTAGAAACAGGCGAAGAAATAAGCTGCATGGTATCGTAGATGGCCATACCAGCAGTTACCATTCCTCCGGGGCTGTTGATGTAGAAAGTAATTTCCTTGCCCGGGCTTTCAGCTTCCAGGTAAAGCAGACGGCCCACAATGTCTTTGGCTGAGTTGTCCATTACCGGACCCCAAAGAAAAATGCGGCGTTTTTCTTAAAAAAGATTTATTAAAGAGGTTCATTCCCTGCAAATTGGCGGCTACTTCTTTGAGAGGGTTTTCCTCTTCTTCCTCATCATCATCAAAGCGTCGTATCATAATGATTGTTTGTTTTTAGAATCTGTTCAGTGGCGAATTTTTTTCGCCTTCAAAGCTACAATAAAAATCTGAAATTCAGGGAAAGGCTTATGGAGCAAGCACCCTACTTTTTCTTGGCTTTGGCCTTTTCTTCTTCACTTGGCTCGGCCTGCCCGCTTGAGCGCAGCAGAAAACGCCCCCCTTCACTGCCCACCCCGCTCAGATAGCCAAAAATAGGGGTTTGTGAAGTGCTAGCACTCACACTACTCGAAACATAGCCAGAAAGTTCGCGCACATCCACATAATCTTTGGTGCTGTTTTCCTCGAGATATTGCAACAAAAACTTGGCAAAGGGGCTGTTTTCACCTTTTTTTCCGTCGGATACCACTTCAATGTTGCCAGAACTAAGGCCCCAGCGCGATTTAAGGGATTCGGCTTCTTCAAAGCCCCGCGAATCGTCGGCAAACAAAGCCCCAGAGAAACAGGCGTCGGCAATCAGGAAGATATGCTGAAAATCAAGCTCACGAATAAAATCTCGCACTTTTGTGTTGGGAATGTAGCTGGCTGTTGCCCCGCTGTTGGTTTTGCCATTAGAAGGAACCCAATAGCCCAAGTCAAAGGAAGGGTCGTAATAACCATGGCCCGAATAGTAGATGAGCAAATTGTCAATATTTGAACCCTTTTCTTTAAGAGCCTGAAATTGCGCTTCCAGGTTTTCAGTGGTTACTTCCTCATTGAGCAGCTCGTAAATATTTTCGGGTTTGAAGCCATATTTTTCCATCAGAATTTTTCTGACATCACGGGCATCTTTGACGGCATTGTTGAGGGGTTTCCAGAAATTGTATTTATCTACGGCTATCATCAGCAAGAAATACTTCGATTCTTCGGTAATCCCCAGGTCTAGATCAATAGAGCCTAGTGAAGCCGCCATAAAAGACAAATCAAAGTTTTGCACCCGGCTATAGGCTGAAGAAGTGCGGATTTTGGGGGCCTTTTCGGGCAGTGCTTGCGCCGTCAATAGCTGTCCACCCCAATGAAAGACAAAAATGAATGGCAATACCATTAAAAGTGAGAGTGCTTTTTTCATACTATTTCAGAATTAGAAAACAAGTAGAACAAAAAGAGAAAATTCTTTCGCCAATATTAAATCCCAAACAAAAACAAAGTTACGACCCGCTAAGCTTGTTTTAGAAAATCCATGATTCAACCATCTCAAAATCTTGTACAAGGCAATTTTTGCTCTATTTATGGCCATATTTCGGTTTTGGGAATGGTCTTCTTTATCATGAGTTCTGCATTGGTTGCCCATAGGCCAAAATATGGGTTTAGGGCATCGGTTCGTTTTAGTAAAACCAAAAAGGGTTTATTAAATAAAATTTTTTTGGGTTTTGGTTTTTCAATTTCTACTCCCGAGAAAAAGGAGTCTACTTCAATTTCTGCTTCACTTTCGATAGCCGCACCACTCTCGTCTAAAGAAAAAGCGGTTCTTTGATAAGACTTTTGAAAGCGAAAGGTCTTATTATATGTTTTAAAAGTAGCAGTTTGTAATGTTTCGTATTCGGTCTCAATATTGAATTTGAATTGTGGAATGGCTATTACATCTTCTGGGTTAAAACTGTATCTCCAGTTTGTTTTTTTGTCTTTCATCTCAATCATTCCAATTATGGTCAGTTTTTCAATTTCTTTCACCATATCTGCAATTGAATTGAAGTCATTACTGCTCATGAATAAGATAATTTCGTGTTCCTTGTCTTTTGGCAGCAGCTTGATTATAAAGTTTTCATCATTTTTGTAATAAACAAGTTGTATACTTTCCTTTATTTTTTCATAAATATCATAATTGAAAACACCAAACGCAGAAACGGTCTCCCCATTAAAATTGAAATTTTCAATAGAATATCCAAGCTTTAATTCAAAAGGCAAAGACTTGTCAAATTCCGCCTTCGCTACTATATTTTCACCATCAATTGATACATAAATTTTATATTCATCCAGTTTTAGAACATTATTGTAAGAGCTTGATTTATTTAGAAGGTTCAAATCAGTAAACTCACTGGGAATTATCAGGGGAGCGTATAGCTGTTTTCTTATTTCATCCCAGGCGAATAGTAAAGTTGCGCAATAAACCGAATTTTTATCATCAAAAATTTGATGCTCCAAAGTAGGTATAAACATCGTTTTTTTAAATTCAGAAAGGTTTTTTACTCCCGAAAAGGTTTGTTCTTCTACTTTTTCAGAAACTTTGGGCATGGGCTCCTTCTTATCAGGTAAGGGCTCTTTCTTAATTTTAGAGCTTTCGTTTTTACAGCCAGATAAAATTGCCAGAACAAGTACTAATAGGATTACAATTTTCTTTTCCATAAATTTAGCAAATATTCGTTTTGATATATATCATCCTTACTCACTCAATACGTTCAGATCACGGTCCAGGCGAAGAAAATAAAAATCTTGTAAATCACTGAACGTATTTTGGGTAGAGCCGAAGAGGAGGATGTCATCATTGTCCAAAATCTCCAGCTTGAAGGCCTGGTCATTGCGTTGATTGACACGCCCTATCAGTTTGATACCCAGCAAGGTTCGGCTTGCGCTCTGGGAAGTGCCTTCCAAAGGACTGTATTTGCACACCAAAATATCTTTCCCCGAGATTGGATTTTCGTGAATGCCTACGGCAATCAAAGCACCATTGGAGAGCTCGCCTACATCTTCAAAAGATTCGTGAAAATAGGCCCTTTGGTCTATCCAAACCTGGTCGCCAAAACTGTTGATTTGAGCGATG
The DNA here is from genome assembly GCA_012031215.1 of Microscillaceae bacterium. GTDB lineage: Bacteria > Bacteroidota > Bacteroidia > Cytophagales > Microscillaceae > JAAUUB01. The sequence continues at coordinate 22,752 of JAAUUB010000036.1, forward strand.
AATGCGTGGGTGCTATCGCCGCCATAGTCTGCCTGCCCCACCAGCGCAAAACCGCCCGAGCGGAGCTGGGTGAGGGCCTTGGCCTGCCCTTCAAAAGCAAGGTTATTGAGCAAAAGCGGCCCAAAAGGAAGGCTTCCCAGAAAATCCTTAAGTTCTGAGTCATACAAGAAAATCTTTGGATTGCGGCCCTGAGTTGCGGCCACGGCAAAGAGGCCGTCATTGGTAAAAAGCATATCTTCGGCCTGCCAGTTATTGCCTTGCTGAAGCGAAAACTGCAAAACCCCATCCTGGTCAAAAACATCGGCCACGATAAAGGGGGGGCCAGGCTGGCCATTGTTAATTTCGGCAATAGTGCCGCCCACAAAATATTCATCCGAAAGTTCTTCCACAAAATTATAGCGTTCATCGCGGCTGGTGGCACTGAGTACCCGCCAAAGCTCATTGCCACTGGCATCAAGCTTCAGCACAAAAGCATCCCTTTCCAGTGGGTTGTAGCGAAAATGCCCCACCATAATAAAGCCGCCATCTGTGGTAGGTTTAATTTCTTTGCAGAACAAAGCCCCGCTGCCTCCCGCCAGGTTGGAGATGGTACGGGTCCATATCGGATTGAGGTTAAAATCGGTACGAATAATTCTGAGCTTGTTCAAATCGCGGCTTCCAGCTAGAATAAGGCCATTACTCAGCACCTCAAAGCTTTGCCCAATTTCATCATGGGACGGGTTTTGCAAACCATTGCGATTGGGGGCTATTTCGGTAGGTGGCAGCACTAGCACAGTGCGGCGGAGCGAGTCTTTGGTAAATCCGTCGGCTTTGGAGGCAATCATTTTTACTTCATAAAAGCCTGTAGCGGAGTAGGTATAAGCCGGATTGGCTTCCTGGCTGGTATTGCCATCGCCAAAGTCCCATAAAAACTGCTGGGCCACCAGTGTTGAATTCTGACGAAAACGAATTGGGTTGCCTAACTGCACCAGGTCAGGATCGGCCACAAAGTCTGCCTTGAGCGCCACGAAGGGGATTTCGTTCAGTTCTAGGCAGGCTCCCAAAGTCAATAGTGTTATGCCAAAATACCCAATGTTTTTTAAGTTTTTCATATATATACCTGATTTTAAAACCGCCAAATCAAGGTAGCCCCTCCGTGCCCGGTGGGAGTGAGGGGTAGAATAATGGGCCAGCCCCGGGTACCTGCCTCCTCTTCGGCTTTGGCCTTTTCGGCGGATTCCTGCGTCAGGCGGCGGCGGTTTTTAAGTCCTCGCAGATAGACCCCCACAATGTCGGCGGCCCAGATGGCTCCTCCCGCAATAAAAAAACCGGTAGCCCAGTTTTGAGAACGTTCGGCTTGTTGAAATAAATCGCGATGTTCGGATTCAGTATTGGCAATGCGCGCCTGGTAGTCCTCATATTTGTTAGAGGCGCGAAGCTGAAAGAGTGCCCCTGTGCCCAGGCAGCCGTAGCTCAGCACAGTAATCCAGCCATAGTTGTAGCCATTGCGCACCTTAGTATCGCCCAGGCCAGGGACTAATAAAGACCGGAAGGCATTTTCAGGGCCTCCATTGGCTATTTTTGGCATTTCGGTGGCCTGGATTTTAAACATAATACGCTTTCCGTCAAAATAAGGATTTTCGCGGTAAAAATCCCAGTGAATTTGTTTGTCGCGGCCCGTTCGGGTGCTATCTCCAAAGTCGCCTTCCAATAGGCGCAAAGGCCCCTTGTAAGAATTGCCACCATTGTTGGAATAGTAGAGCTTTACCTCATAATATCGTCTTTTGTAGCCCGAAAGATGGTACTTGACCAAAATGGAAGTGTCTTCGGGCATTACTTGTGTATCATAGATTTCTGCTTCAAGTTTTTTGAGAAAAGGAAGCTTCAACTGAGCCGATACGGGGAGAAGGCCCCAAACAATCCCTATGAGAAAAAGCAAAACCAGTTTTTTGCAGGCCATCATTGAAAAAGGTGTTTTTTTCTGTAAAAAGCTTAAATAACTGAAAAAATATTCACCTGTGCAAGTTTTTAAGGCATCTGATGCGAAAAGAAAATCCAGGCAGGGTATTACTTACCAGCCGGGAGCCTCCTTGTTTTCCTTTATTCTATAGCCCGGAGTCGTGCCGCGTATCAAAGACAAATTCCAGGCTCACTTCAAAGAGCTCGGCAATTTCCTTCGGCTGGAGCTTTGCCTGGGCCAGGGCTTTTTGAATGCCCACTATTTTGGTTTGCCGAATTCTCTCTTCGCCTTTTTTGAGGCCCAGTTCTTCGCCTTTTTTGAGGCCCAGTTCTTCGCCTTTTTTGAGACCCAGTTCTTCGCCTTGTCGTAGCCCTTTTTGGTAAAGGGCATCATTTTCTACGTCGTAGCTAAGCGCCATGTGTTGGAGTGTTTTGTGGGTTAATTCCTGTAAATTTCGCAATCGTGCCAGGGTAAGCACTTGCCGTATGTATTTTTGCAACGTTAAAGGGTCGGGGCTTAGTTCTTTGAGGCGGTTGATTATCTTGCGTAAGATTTCTTGGGTCTCTTCTGGCCCAAAGTCTCCCAAGAGTGCCAATATGATTTCTTCGGGAATATCCGAGGCCAAAAAACGCTCGGCTTCCAAATCCCGCAAACTAATGAGCTCAAAGCCGCGAAAGGTTTCACTTTCCGCCAGTTGGTTTCGCATTTGGGAGGGCTTTGCGCCAATGTAGATTACAAAGGAGCGAACCGGTATTTTGTAGCGGACTTGCAGAAGCGCAAAATAAGCCTGCATTCGGTAAATCATTTCTTCCGAGTCCTGGGTTTGAAACTCGATATGAAGGATAAAGGATTGGCCGTCCTCGGTGAGGACGCGGCGCAAAAAATCGGCCTCACGCTCAAGGGTAGTGGGTAATTCATCGGGCAATGCCTCTGCTTGGGCTATGGTGAAGCCCATAAATTTTTGGCTGATAGAGAGAAAAAACTCCCCTACATTTTCTCGAAGGATTTTATCGTAGGCTTTGGATTCTTTGGATTGCCCCATTGATACCTGGATTTGAGAACAAACTTATTTAACAGAATACGAAAACGTACGAATATGGCTATCTGCAGTTATCGGTTACTAAATCCTGGTTTTCCACAGATTGCGCAAAGGCCCTTACTTCGGCGGACTATTGATAAAATTTCCGAACCCGAATCATCGTCTCCACGGCTTCGGGCACCAAATAGCGGATAGATTGCTGATTTTGAACGGCCTGGCGAATGAAAGTGGCCGAGATGTCGAGCAAGGGGGCCGGTACAAGCCGTACTTTGGGATGCTCCACTAGAGGGCTTTGGTTTTGCCCTGGGCGAGGATAAACGTACAAGCTAAAATGCTCGAGGATATGGGTATAATTTTTCCATTTTGGAAAAGTAATTAGGTTATCGCTGCATGATAAGCGCAAAATCGCGCTCCGGGTATTTTTCCTGCAAAATGGTGAGGGTGTGCACAGTATAACTGGGCCGGGGCAAATGAAACTCTACATCCGTTACCCGGAGGTGGTAATTGTCGGCAATGGCTCTTTCTACCATATCGTAGCGGTCAAACTCGTGTAAGAGCCCTTTTTGGGGCTTGAAAGGGTTTTGGGGAGAAACCACCAGCCAGACCTCCCTTAGGTCGGTATTTTCAGCCATAGTGTTGGCAATGATGAGGTGGCCGATGTGGATGGGGTTGAAGGAGCCAAAAAAAAGACCCGTTTTCATACCATTGGCAGAGATTAGTGGTTAAAGATAGCTTTCAGGGGCGAATGAGCGGGGCAGAAGCGATAAAATCCTGCACCAGTTTTTCGGCTTCGTGCAAAGTTTGGGGAAGGTCTTCATTGACCAGCACACGGTCAAAGTAGGGTTCAAAGGCCAACTCTTCGCGATACTTTGCGATACGCTCCCGAATTTTTTCTTCCGGGTCTGTATTGCGCTGGCGCAGGCGCTGGGCCAATACCTCGGGCGATGCTACCGACACAAAAATGGCCAGGGCCTGGTCTTGAAAATAAGATTTCAGTTTCAAGCCTCCTTTTACATCTACATCAAACAAGACATGTTTGCCATTAGACCAAAGGCGTTCAATTTCCGATTTGAGGGTGCCATAATACAAACCCCTATAGACCTCCTCCCATTCTACAAAAGCTTCCTGGGCAATTTTTTGTTCAAAATCCTGCGGAGAAAGGAAATAATAATCACGGCCTTCTACCTCTCCGGGCCTTTGGGCCCGGGTACAAGCCGATACCGAAAAGCCCAGTTGAGAGTTGTGCGCAAGTAAATGCCGCACCAGCGTGGTTTTGCCTGCCCCGGAAGGAGCCGAAAAAATAATGGCTTTGCCTGGGCATTGCCCTGAAAATGATGCGGCCAAATCAGACAAATGAAAAAAATTTAGAGATTGATTTGGGTGATTTTGCTTTGGATGAGGTGGATGAGTTCGTAGGGGGGAGAGATTTTTTCAATTTTGAGCCGGATGGTTTCGCGAATCGTTTTGTCAACCTGGTAACAATCGTGGCAATGTTCACAGGTGCGAATGTGCGCTTCTACGAAAACAACCTCTTCGGGGGTGGCTTCGGCATCCAGTACAATTTGCAGAACTTCTAAGCAGGTTTGACAGTCTTCGCAGGGTTTTTCTTTGGTTTCCATTGTGGGTTGGGTATTGCTTTGCATAATCCAAAGGTTTAGTTGTATCAGTACTACGGAAAAGAAACAGAATCTTCGCCGAACTGGTTCTTTGTACTTAAAAAAAGTTAAAAGACTGTTAATGAAACACTATCTTCGGAGAAATAGTTGATACGAAACCTATTTTTTTTAATCTTACTCGACCCAGCCATACAAAATACGGATTAAGCTCTCAGCCTTCTCCGCCGTAGCCCACTTTTTTGACGTAATCCCGGAGCTTTTCTTTCAAAATATTGCGCGCCCGGTGTAGCCGAGAGCGTACCGTACCGATGGGAATGTCTAAAATCTTGGCCATTTCTTCATAAGTAAAGCCTTCAATATCGCAGAGAATGATGACCGTGCGAAAATCAACGGCCAGAGAATTAAGGGCGTTGGCTACTTCATCGCCAATCATTCCTTGCAGCACATCCACCCGCAGGTCCGTCGTAAGATTAACCGGTGTATCTTCCGAGTTATAAATCTGCTCCACTTCCTGATAATCTACTTTGGAAGGTTGCTTGGATTTCTTGCGATACTCGTTGATGAAGCTGTTTTTTAATATCCGAAAAAGCCAAGCCTTAGCATTGGTCCCTTTTTGAAAGGATTCAATGAACCGAAAGGCCTTCATATAGGTTTCTTGAACAAGGTCCTTGGCATCGTCTTCGTCCAGGGCCAACCGAAAGGCAAAATTATAGGCCGCATCCATGAGAGGCATAAACTCCTCGCTGAAGATTTTATATTTTTCTGATTCGGTGTATTTGGTCGTAATTTCTTGGTTTTCCATGATTTTTTTAAAAAATTGTTAACTACATAGCGAATTTTTTGTGATTTATTCAG
>JAAUUB010000248.1 GCA_012031215.1 Microscillaceae bacterium
GGGCAAATTTACCGCTTTTGGCCAGTTTATTTGCCAAAAGCGCACAAAAAGTTGCTGATGGGTCAAAACATGCTTAAACACCTTACCGGGTATGGCCTTCATTTGCCCTGGAGCAGGTATCAATGGAGGTTTTTCCGCCTCAAAGGCTTGGGCTTGTTCCACAAGATAAAACTCATACAAACCTTGCCAGATATCCCCGGCAGGGCGGGCACGCAGGGCCAGTTTTTGGTCTTGGCAGAGCACGAGGTAATCAAAATAGCGGGTTCGCAGACGGATATTTTTTTGTTTTAGGGGCAGGCTACCCGTTTTACCGTGTTGATAGGCATAACAACTGCCTTGCAAAGGGCAATATAGGCAATTTGGTTTTTGGGGACTACATTGCAAGGCTCCAAACTCCATAATGGCCTGGTTATACTCGCCGGCCTGCGAAGCTGGCAATAGGCTTTGGGCCAATTGCTCAAACTTTCTGATCCCGGCCGGTGGGCGATATTGTCATGTATTCCAAAATAACGGGCCAATACCCGAAATACGTTGCCGTCCAATACGGCCACAGGCTCATCAAAAGCGAAGGAGGCGATGGCTGCCGCCGTATATTTGCCCACGCCCTTGAGCCTGAGCAAACCCGCATACGTAGTAGGAAATACACCCTGATACAATTCTACAAGCATCTTGGCACTTGTATGCATATTTCTGGCCCGAGAATAATACCCTAAGCCTTGCCAAAGCCGCAGCACTTCCGCTTCCGAAGCCTGCGCCAGGGCAAACACATCAGGGAAGGCCGTGATAAACTTTTCGTAATAGGGAAGCCCCTGCTTCACCCTGGTTTGTTGCAAAATCACTTCCGAAAGCCATATTGGATAGGGCTGTCGGGTATGCCGCCAGGGCAAATCCCGCTTGTATTGTTGATACCAAGCCAACACTAAGGAAGCAAAACCCGGGGCATTGTTTTGAGAAGACATCATCTATTCCTTTTTCCTAGGGCTATAACCCTCCTTTTGTGGCTTGGTTTTACAAAGCACCTTCCAGAAGCAGGCACTAGGCTCAAAATTATTTTTAAAGCCAATTCCTTTTAAAATAGAAAATCAAAACCTAGTTTTGTAATTCATAAAATAATGGTTTTGAATACCTTAGCCAATAATTCACTTTTTTCGCAAGGTCAAAGCCTAAACAAAAGGAAAATGTAAGCAAATGCCTGGTTTTTTAGCCCAGCTACATACTACTAGCCTACAAAAATAAGTTATTTGAATCATCATCTAAATATTACCAAACGTGACAAAAGCGGAAGTAATCGCAGAGATTGTGGAAAAAACGTCCTTAGCTAAAGAAGACGTCCAGTTTATTGTAGAAACCTTTTTCAAAGTCATTCAGAAGGCAATGGAAAATGGCGAAAACATCTACGTAAGAGGCTTTGGCAGCTTTGTCAATAAAAAAAGAGCGCGAAAAATTGCCCGCAATATCTCTCAAAATACGGCCCTGGTCATCGATGCGCACTATATCCCCAGCTTTAAACCTGCCAAAACGTTTGTGAGCCGAATCAAAAACAGTGAAGCCCTACGCCTGCGTCTGCGCCAAGAGGAGGAGAACAATCCACCTGACCTGAGCGATTCATCAAAAGACCAAGCCACCGACGCCTCTTAATTCTTAAACTATGCGACCATCACAAATTATCCTCCTTTTTGTGGCTGTATTCATCATTGCTGCCCTTACCCAACTGCCCAAGGCACTGGTGGACAATCAGGAAAAGACCCCCCAAAAACCCGCCCCGGAGGCCCAAACCCCCACTAAGCACGCCCGCCAAATGCCGCCTGCACTTCGCTTGCCGATAGATGCCCTTAAAAAGCAATGGGAAAATGAGGAAATTATAGCAAAAAAGACTATCTTTGCCGATTCAATCGCCAAATTATACAAAAAGGCTAATTTTTATGACAGTACTGCCTTTTTTCGCGATTGGATAGCAAGCCAAGACCCTGAACAGGAACAGGCCTGGCTAGCAGCAGGAGATGCCTATTATGAGGCATTTAATTTTTACGGAATTATCGATGAAACCCAGGCTCGGCTATTTGCCGAAAAAGCCCGACAATATTTTGATAAAATTCTCAAAGTAAGGCCCAATGACCTGGACATCCAGGCAAAAAAAGCCGTAACCCTAGTTCTCTCCGAAAACCCTATGCAGGGTATTCAGCAATTGAGAGGCATTTTGGAAAAAAATCCTGACAATGAACTGGCCTTATTGAATTTAGGACTGTTTGCTATGCAGTCCAACCAATTTGACAAAGCCGCCGAACGATTTGAAAAGCTTATTTCGGTCAACCCCCAGCAAGGGGAAGCAAAAATTTTACTGGGGCAATCCTATGAACGCCTCGGACAAAAAGACAAAGCCATTCGGATACTTCAAGAGGTACTCCAAACCGAAAAAGATTCTCTTCTGCGGGCCGCCGCCAGTGATTTATTGCAACAGTTAAATGGTTTAACAAAAAAATAAACAAATCTATGCCTTGCGGAAGAAAAAGAAAACGCCACAAAATTGCAACACACAAGCGTAAAAAACGCCTGAGAAAAAACCGCCACAAGAAGAAATAATTTTTTGCTCCTGCGGGGAGCCTCAGTACCAAAAATACCTCTCTTAAACCGAAAGGTATTTTTGGATTTCTCTTTGTCTTGTGCAAGCTGACAGGCTTCCATTGCCGCGGGGCAGAAGCTGGTTAAGCGCTAAATTTTTTAGCACCCCTGACTATTCCAACTGATACCCCGTGCCTTTTTCGGTTTGTGCATGGGTAAAACCCTCAATAAGGTAAAAAGTGTTTATCCATTGGGTTCCTACCCACATACCACAAAGAAGCACGGGCGAAGGATTTCGAAAACTTTAACCCGTTTTGAGTAATGAATTAATCATCAGTTCTGCCGCCAAAGCCAACCGGATTGTGCTTTTGCAGAACAAGCGCATTGTCGAGTATCACGAAGAATACCGCGACACCCACTTTACCGTTGGGGATATTTATTTGGGGATAGTTAAAAAGGTTGTACCTGGCCTCAACGCCGCCTTTGTAGATATTGGCTACGAAAAGGATGCCTTTTTGCACTATTTAGACTTGGGGCCAAATTTTGCCTCGCTCAATAAGTACTCCCGCCTGGTAATGTCCAAAAAACCCATCTCCTTTCGGATGAAGGGCTTTAAAATCCTGCCCGAAATAGACAAGCTGGGAAAAATCAACCAAATTTTTACCCGAAACAATCAGGTGCTTGTGCAGGTCATCAAAGAGCCTATTTCTACCAAAGGGCCCCGTCTTTCCTGCGAGCTTTCCCTGGCGGGCCGCTACATTGTCCTGGTTCCTTTTAGCAATGCGGTGAGCATTTCCAAAAAAATCACCAGCAAAGACGAACGCCAGCGCCTTGTCCGGCTTATCTCAGCGATTCGCCCCCAAAATTTTGGGGTCATTGTGCGTACCGCCGCCGAAGGGGTGGAAGTGGCTGAGCTTGACCGCGACCTTTCCAGCCTGGTGCAAAAATGGGAAGAAGGCATGGGCGTTTTGCGGGATGGAAAGCCCGGCGATAAAATTATTGGCGAAATGAACCGGGCCTCTTCCATCTTGCGCGACCTGCTCAGCGACAATTTTGACAGTATCGTGGTTGAAGAAAAAGGCCTTTTTGATGAGGTGCGGTCTTTTGTGCGCAATATTTCTCCCGAGCACGAAAAGCTGGTTCGCCTCCACCACGGCCGCAACAAGCTTTTTGAAAGCCTGGGCATCGAAAAGCAACTCAAAATGCTTTTTGGCCAATCGGTGAGCCTGCCCAACGGGGGCTACCTCATAATTGAGCATACCGAGGCTTTGCACGTGATCGATGTCAACAGTGGCAATAAATCCAATACCGAACAAGACCAAGAAAACACGGCCATGAAGGTCAACACGGAAGCGGCCCTGGAAATCGCCCGTCAATTGCGCATCCGCGACATGGGCGGCATCATCATCATTGATTTTATTGATATGCGCCGCCCGGAAACAAAAAAAATGCTTTACAAGCAAATGAAGGACGAACTGCGCAAGGACCGCTCTAAATCAACAGTCTTGCCCCTAACCAAGTTTGGACTGATGCAAATTACCCGTCAGCGGGTAAGGCCTGAGCTCAACATCGTAACCCGCGAAGCTTGCCCCAGTTGCAATGGCTCTGGTAAAATCTCGGCCAGTATCCTGGTATCGGATGAAATAGAACACAAACTAGATTACCTCATCACGAAGCAAAATGAGAAAAACTAAGCCTGATATTGCACCCTTATCTTTTTGCCTTCTTCACCACCGGCTGGTTTTCTTTGCGTTGGAGGTGGTTTTGGAAATACCGCCGCTGGATAAAACTCACCCGCGACTCATCCCTGCCCCTCAATCAATACCTCTTCATCAACCAACACGGCGAAGAAATTGAATTTAAAAGAGATGTCAGCACGCTGCCTTTGGATATGGAAGATGACGACGAAGACCAGGACGAAACCAAACCCCTGGAAACCAGCCCAAATGGACTGGCTTGATAGAAAAAAACCGGCTTCTCGAGCCGGTTTTTTGTATCCAAAAGCCGATTCTATGACTTGCTTTGGCCCAATGACAAGAGGAAAGTCAAAGTGTTTATTCCGTCGGCATAGTCGGTGAGCGCAGGAGATTGCGCCTGCCCAAAAGGAACAAACCGGGCCTGCTGGCTCGGATTTCCGATGATGACCTGTGTTTTTTCGGCATCGCGTTCAAGCCGGGCGGCCAAGTCAGATTCATCCGTGTAAAATTCATAAAATAAATTGGCCATTGGCGAGGCTATAGCCGAAGATTCGCGCAAAATCAGGAAACTGGCCTCGAAATAATCGTCTCCGTTCATAATGTAAATGGCCCGGTGATAATCGTAGTTATTCCCATATTTATTGTGCTGTGCCAGATTGCCCCAGTCTTTTCCCATATAGGAATGAGATAAGTAGGGTCATAGCCCTTGGGTAAAAAAATCTTTGACACACTCCGACAACCCAGTCCAAAGTAAAGAAAGATGTCTCGCCCCAAAGCCCGCAGTTGTGCCTCGCACTCATTTCCATCCAAAACCGCCACCGCATGGCGATTGCGCCGGATGATATGGGGTTTGTTTTGAAAATAATAGGCGAAATGTCGGGCGGTATTGTCGCTTCCGGTAGCAATGTAAGCATCGGCCTCCCGAAGCTGCTCTGCCACTTGTATCCGGGCTTTCAAAACCGGGCTTATCTCGCCCAGAATGTCAATTACAAATTGCATCAGTACCCGGTCTTGGGCACTGGGCTTTACCAAAAGAAAATGCCCGCTCACCAATACACACAGCAAGTCGTGGAAACCCACCAAAGGAATATTACCGGCCATTATCACCCCAATTTTTTTGCCTCCCGTGGCTGCTGCAATTCTGCGGCATAAGGCAGCAGCCATTGCCGAAGGCGGGCCTCATCCAAATACCCCGACTGGATATTTGCCAGGGCGGTCTGCAAATTCTCGGCGGTAAACCATCGGTTTTCTAATTCCGCTTTTTGTAAGACCGAAGCCCGCTCATCAGACCGAAGAAGAGACAAACGATGCCCTAATTGCACAAATGCAGGAATAACTTGGTTAAATTCCATATTAAGGGAAGAATTTCAAGATTTTTCTATTTAAAAGATTTACTATGATGAACAATCCTTTTTATTTTTGTTAATATAAAAATTGAACATTAAAAGTAAAAGTAACTTAATTAAAGCAAAGGAGGAAATCTCATGGCGATAATGATTACGGACGAGTGCATCAATTGCGGGGCCTGCGAGCCGGAATGTCCCAATACGGCAATATATGAAGGCGGCGTAGAATGGCGCTGGAGCGACGGCACTTCTCTCAAAGAGGTAGAGATGGAAGATGGCACAGTGCTAGCGGCCAATGCACCTATGGAACCCGTATCCGATGAATTTTACTACATTGTCTCGGGAAAATGTACCGAGTGTATGGGCTTTCATGAGGAGCCACAATGCGCGGCAGTTTGCCCGGTCGATTGTTGTGTAGAAGACCCTGACTACCGCGAAAGCGAAGACGAAT